>NZ_JBHXSO010000045.1:33248-74103 GCF_042714775.1 Streptomyces sp. NPDC058691
GGGGGGGGGGGGGGGGGGGGGGGGGGGGGGGGGGGGGGGGGGGGGGGGGGGGGGGGGTGGGGGGGGGGGGGGGGGGGGGGGGGGGGGGGGGGGGGGGGGGGGGGCCGGGGGGGGGGGGGGGGGGGGGGGGGGGGGGGGGGGGGGGGGGGGGGGGGGGGCAACGGGCTCGGGGGCCGGCGCCAGGGCGGGGCCGACCAGGACCAGCACGGCGGCCAGCATCTCGGGGCCGTCGGCGGTGCCGTCGACCACCAGGTCGGCCCGGGCCCGGGAGGGCGCCACATGGGCGGCGTGGCGGTCCCGGCCGCTCTGCAGGTAGTTGCGCAGCGACAGTCGCGGGTCCTGCCGCTGGACCTCGATCTTCCGCAGGATCTTGCGCGCCAGGCGGACGTCGTCGGGGGCGTCCACGTACACCCGCCAGGCCGCCCGCGTGAGGACGGCCGGCAAGGTGAGCGCGAACAGCCCCTCGACGACGACCAGGCGCACCCCGGGGCGCAGCCGCGCGGCGTCGACGGCTTCACCGACGGCGGTCTCGTCGATGGAGCCGGGGTGGTTCCAGTCCAGGACGGCGTGCCCGCCGGCGCTGACCGTCCACACGCCCCTGCGCGGGTCGTGCGCGGGCACGTAGTGATCGTCCAAATGGATCAGTGCGATGGTCTCGGGACACGTCAGCGACAGGGCCTCGGCAAGCGTGGACTTGCCGGATGCGGTGCCGCCTGCGACCGCCAGTACACCCGTCATGCCGGGCGCTCCTCATGTGCTCAAGGGGGATAAACGAAGCGGCCGGACAAGCCGGGTGGAGGGAATGTACGGCCGCGTGATCGCCCATGGCAAGCGGGGAAAGCCCAGGAGACGCCCGGGAAACGAGGTGTTTACCCGAAGAAGACGCCGGCCTCGGCGTAGAGCTTCGGGTCGACCGTCTTGAGCTGCTTGGTCGCCTCCGCCAGCGGGACCCGGACGATGTCCGTGCCGCGCAGGGCGACCATCTTCCCGAAGTCCCGGTCGCGGACCGCGTCGATGGCGTGCAGGCCGAAGCGGGTGGCCAGCCAGCGGTCGAAGGCACTGGGGGTGCCGCCGCGCTGGACGTGGCCGAGCACCGTGGTACGGGCCTCCTTGCCCGTGCGGCTCTCGATCTCCTTGGCCAGCCACTCGCCGACGCCGGAGAGGCGGACGTGACCGAAGGAGTCCAGGCTCCCGTCCTTCAGCACCACGTCGCCGTCCTTGGGCATGGCGCCCTCGGCGATCACCACGATCGGCGCGTAGCGGATCTTGAAGCGGCTCTCCACCCAGGCGCAGACCTGGTCCACGTCGAAGCGCTGCTCGGGCACCAGGATGACGTTGGCACCGCCGGCCAGGCCCGAGTGGAGGGCGATCCAGCCCGCGTGCCGGCCCATGACCTCGACCACCAGGACCCGCATGTGCGACTCGGCGGTGGTGTGGAGGCGGTCGATGGCCTCGGTGGCGATGTTGACGGCCGTGTCGAAGCCGAAGGTGTAGTCGGTGGCGGCGAGGTCGTTGTCAATGGTCTTCGGTACGCCGACGCAGGGGACCCCGTATTCGTCGGACAGGGTGGTCGCCACACCGAGCGTGTCCTCGCCGCCGATCGCGACGAGCGCGTCCACCTCGTACTTGGCCAGGTTCTCCTTGACCCGGCGCACGCCGTTCTCCGTCTTGAGCGGATTCGTGCGCGAGGAGCCGAGGATCGTGCCGCCGCGCGGCAGGATGCCCCGGACGGCCGGGATGTCGAGAGGGACGGTGTCCCCTTCCAGCGGCCCGCGCCAGCCGTCCCTGAAACCGACGAAGTCGTACGCGTACTCCTGGACACCCTTGCGCACGATGGCACGGATGACCGCGTTGAGCCCGGGGCAGTCACCGCCGCCGGTCAGCACGCCAACTCGCATGATCCTTCCCCTTCCCGTTCGCACCATTTGCCTGCGCCAACGACGCTAGCGTGACCGGTGTCACATGTGGGATGGGCCGTTCGGTGAAATCCCTTGGCGCGCGGGCAGGTTGGAGCCCCGGATTCACTCGTCCGAGTGCGGCAGGCGGACCAATGCGGGAAGCGCGCCGGGGGTTGCCCCGCTACCCCGCTACTCCTCGTCGAGCCCGCGCTCGATGGCGTAGCGGACCAGCTCGACGCGGTTGTGCAACTGGAGCTTGCCGAGGGTGTTCTGCACGTGGTTCTGCACGGTGCGGTGCGAGATGACGAGGCGTTCGGCGATCTGCTTGTAGCTCAGCCCCTTTGCCACCAGGCGCAGTACCTCGGTCTCGCGATCGGTGAGCCGCGGTGTCTCGGGCCGGTCGGACGCCGCGGGCGCGGGGTCCGAGGCCAGCCGCCGGTACTCGCCGAGGACGAGGCCCGCGAGGCCCGGAGTGAAGACGGGGTCGCCGACGGCGGTGCGGCGGACGGCGTCGAGGAGTTCGTCCCGGCCGGCGGACTTCAGCAGATAGCCGGTGGCACCGGACTTCACGGCCTCCAGGACGTCCGCGTGCTCACCGCTCGCCGACAGGACCAGCACCCGCAGGGCGGGGTTCTCCGCGATGGCGTCCTTGCAGACCTGCACCCCGGACAGGCCCGGCAGATTGAGGTCGAGGACCAGCACTTCCGGGAGGGCGGCCTTGGCGCGGCGCACCGCCTCGGGGCCGTCGCCGGCCGTGGCCACCACGACGTATCCGGCCTCGGTGAGGTCGCGTGCGACCGCCTCTCGCCACATGGGGTGGTCGTCCACCACCATCACCTTTACGGCCATGACCCCAATCTCCTCTCTCATTTGCCGAGCCTCAACTCGACTTCTGTCCCCTGGCCGGGCACCGACACCAGCTCCGCCGTGCCGCCGAGGTCGCGCAGCCGCCCCTGGATGGACTGGGCGACGCCGAGCCGCCCCTCCGCCCGGGCGTCCGCGAGCCGCCCCTCGGGGATGCCGGGCCCGTCGTCGCGGACACTGACCAGGACGGCGTCGGGCGCGTCCTCGACGAGGATCCAGGCGTGCGCCCGCTCCCCCGCGTGCTTGCGCACGTTCTCCAGGGCCGCGCCCACCGCGGCGGCGAGTTCGGGGGCCGCGTGCCCGGGCAGCAGGACGGGGGTGCCGGGGACGGCCACGGTGACGCGGGCACCGCCGTAGGGGGTGAGCAGGACGCGCAGATCGCGGGGGGCGTCCGGATCCGGTTCGCCTTCCCGCGGTACGGGAACCCCGGCCAGCGCCGCGGCGCCGACGGTGACCAGGGCGCGCAGCGCGGCCTCCTGTTCACCGGCCATCCGGCCCAGTGCCTCGGCCTCGCCGCCGATCTCCGTACCGCGCCGCTGCACCATGGCGAGCACCTGGAGCACGTTGTCGTGGATGTCGCGGGCCAGCCGCTCCCGCTCACGGGTGGCCGCCTCGATCTGCAGGGCGCGGGCGAGGGTGCGCTCGCTGGCGCGGGCGACCTCGACGACATAGCCGATCGCGATGCTGGCGATGGCCACCAGCAGCACGTTGTGCACGGTGTCCCGGGCGAGCGCCCCGCGTTCGACCATGTTGGCGCCGCCGACCAGGCAGGAGGCGGCCGCCGCCCAGCGCCAGCCGCCCTTGATGGCGTAGGCGAGGACCGAGCCCGCCGTCCATATCGACGGGAGCGTGGGTCCGCCGTCGACGATGCGCTGGTGCAGCTCGACGACCGGGGTGAGGAGGATGCCGGTGAGCGCGATGCCGAGGTCCACGAAGAGGAAGCCCCGGGTGCACCGCTGGGGCGAGCTCACCTTGCCGAGCGTGGCCAGCGTCCACACCACGAGCAGCGCCATGAAGGCCATGCCCAGCACCGGCCGGGCGTGGCCCTCGTAGCCGACGACGAACAGCGCGACGGCGTAGCCGGCGGTGAGCACCCGGTAGCCCGTCAGCGCGCGCCACAGCGGCTGCTCCACCGACATGCGCACCACGCGCCCCGGCGGGCGTGTCCCTGGCCATGGGCCTCCCCCGTTCCCCCTGGCCGGGGCTACGCCCCGGATTCTGCCTGCTGCTTCTTCGCCGCCTCGGCGATCTGGCGCTTGGCGGCGGAGGCGTAGACGTCCACGTACTCCTGGCCGGAGAGCTTCATGATCTCGTACATCACCTCGTCGGTGACCGAGCGCAGGATGAAACGGTCCTGCTCCATGCCCTGGTAGCGGCTGAAGTCCAGCGGCTTGCCGATCCGGATGCCGGGGCGCATGAGCTTGGGCACGACCTTGCCGGGCGGCTGGATCTTCTCGGTGTCGATCATGGCGACCGGGATCACCGGGGCGCCCGTGGCGAGCGCGATCCGGGCCAGGCCACCGGGCTTGCCGCGGTACAGGCGGCCGTCGGGCGAGCGGGTGCCCTCGGGGTAGATGCCGAAGAGCTCGCCGGACTCGATGACCTTTATCCCGCTGCGGATGGCCGCCTCGCCGGCGCCGCGCGCGCCGGAGCGGTCCACCGGCAGCTGGCCGACGCCCTTGAAGAAGGCCGCGGTGAGCTTGCCCTTGACGCCCGGCGTGGTGAAGTACTCGGCCTTGGCGATGAAGGTGACCTTGCGGTCGAGCACGGCGGGCAGGAAGAAGGAGTCGGAGAAGGACAGATGGTTGCTCGCCAGTATCGCGGGACCGTGCTTGGGGATGTTCTCCATGCCCTCCACCCACGGCCGGAAGGCGGCTCGCAGGGGGTGGCCGATCGCGATCTTCATCACGCCGTACAACAACCGATGACCTCCTGTGTCTGACGGGAAGACCTTAACGCCAGATCGGGCAGGGCTCTCCCCCGGTGTCGGCCGTCCGCGTACTGTGAGGTATCGCTTTCCGCGCATTCCACCGAACAGGAGACCAGGGTGCCGCTCATGCCCGGGGCCGAGCCCTATCGCCACGACGGCGGCGACATCGGCGTCCTGCTGTGCCACGGCTTCACCGGCACCCCGCAGTCCATGCGGCCGTGGGGCGAGTACCTGGCCGAGCGCGGTCTGAGCGTGTCGGCACCCCTGCTGCCCGGGCACGGCACGCGCTGGCAGGACATGCAGGTCACCGGCTGGCAGGACTGGTACGCCGAGGTGGACCGGGAATTCCGGGCGCTGTCCGGACGCTGTGACCGCGTGTTTGTCTTCGGAATGTCCATGGGCGGCGCGCTGACCCTGCGCCTGGCCGCCCAGCACGGCGCGGCGGTCAGCGGCATCGCCCTCGTGAACCCCTCGGTCAAGGCCGACAGCCATCAACTCAAGGCCGTGCCGGTGCTGAGGCACTTCGTGCCCTCGGTGCCCGGTATCGCCAGCGACATCGCCAAGGAGGGCTCCTCGGAGGTGGGCTACGACCGCACCCCGCTGCACGCGGTGCACTCCCTGAGCCGCTTGTGGACCCTGGTGCGGCGCGAGCTGCCCCAGGTGACCCAGCCGCTGCTGCTCCTGCGCAGCCGGGTCGACCACGTCGTCCATCCGTCCAACTCGGCGCTCGTGCTCAGCCGCGTGTCGTCGACGGACGTGACGGAGACGGTGCTGGAACGCAGCTACCACGTCGCCACCCTCGACCACGACGCCGAGACGATCTTCGAGCAGTCCGACGCGTTCGTGCGCCGGCTCACCGGCACCGGGCCGGCCGCGGGTGACGACGAGAGCAACGAGAAGGAGGACGCCGCACGTGGCTGAGCACGAGGACGACCGCCGTCCGCTGCCCGAGGGCGGCGAGCCCGAGCCCAAGCCGGTCGACGAAGCCGATGCCTGGGCGCAGATCGTGGCGGGGTACGACGCCGCTCCGGAGCCCGGCACGGCGTCCTGGCCGGAGGCCGAGGACGTCCCCGAGGGCTCCGCGACGCCCGGCCCCGGCGTGGTGCCGACGACGCCCGGGACGACCTCGATCGTCATCCACCCCGTGCTCTCCGGTCCCCGCGACTACGAACTCGACGAGGACGACGACGAGGGCCACTTCGTGCCGCCGGAGCCGCCGCCGCTGCCGAAGGCCGACGTCACCACGAAGTTCGCCTGGCTGGCCGCGCTGGGCGGCCCGCTGCTGATCTTCGCGTTCATCCTCTTCCAGGAGGAGATGCCGTGGTGGGCCGTCACGGTCGGCATCGGCGGCTTCCTCGGCGGATTCGCCACCCTGGTCACGCGGATGCGGCCGGGCGGCGACGAGGACGACGACCTGCCGGGCGGTGGCGCGGTCGTCTGACCGCGGTCACGAACCCGACGGCACCTTGAGGGCGGCCAGGACCGGAAGATGGTCCGTGGCCGCCCTCAGGTCGTTCCCGGTGATGCCGGGCAGCGCGTCCGGGACACCGCAGCCGAGGACCTCGATGCCGGACGTGGCGAAGACGGCGTCGATGCGCTGATGGGGGTCGCCGGGCGTGGAGGTGTACTCGCCGCCCCAGGGCCGGACCGCCCACGCGTCCTGCAGTTCGCCGGCGAGCCGGCGGAAAGTGCGGCCGTGCGGGCGGTCGTTCAGGTCGCCGCCGGCCACCGCGTGGGTCTCCCCCATCGCGGCGAGGCGGTCCAGCAGCATGCCGCTCTGCTCGTAACGCTCATCGGCCTGCAACGACAGATGACAGCTCAGCACGGACAGCCGCGCGCCGCCGACACGGACCACGGCGGTCGCGAAGCCGCGCTGGTGCAGTCCGGGGGTGCGCGGCAGCAGGACGTCCTCGGTGCGCTCCACACGCACCCGCAGCGAGGACAGCACGAGCGGGCCGGCGGCGGTCGCCCCGCCGGTGACGGTCACCATCCCCGAGTCACGGGCGAGCCGGGCGGCCGCCTTGCGCCAGCGGAAGAAGCGGGGGGCCTCCTGGATCAGCGCGATGTCGGGTGCGCAGGCCCGGACGACCCGGGCGAGGGCGGCCCGGTCGTCCCTCATCGAGCGGACGTTGTAGCTCAGGACGCGGATGACGGCGGAGCCGTCCGGCAACGTGCGGGACGCCGGCAGATCCGGCTGCGGGACCTCGCTCACGCCGTCACCCTACCCGGCCCCTACGACGGTGCCCCCGTACTCCGCGGGAGCGGAGTACGGGGGCACCAGCACGCGATGGGTGTTCGCGCTAGCCCTGGCGGGCCAGGTCGGCGGCGCCGACCAGACCGGCCTTGCCGCCGAGTTGGGCGGCCAGGACCTGGGCGTGCGGCCGCAGCTGACCGCCGACCAGCCAGCGGCGGAAGGACTTGCGGATGGGGTCGAGGACGAGTTCGCCCTCGTCCGAGACACCGCCGCCGACGATGAAGGCGGAGGGGTCGAAGAGCGAGGCGAGGTCCGCGAGTCCCGCACCCGCCCAGCGGGCGAGTTCGCGGAACGAGTCGACCGCCACCTTGTCGCCGCCGCGCGCGGCCTTGCTGATGTGCTGGCCCTGGATGCCCTCGGGCGTGCCGTCGCCGAGCGAGAGCAGCAGTGCCGCGTTCTCGGGCTGTGCGACGGCGCGCTGCTTGGCGTAGCGCACCAGGGCGCGGCCGGAGGCGTACTGCTCCCAGCAGCCCTGGCTGCCGCAGCCGCACAGCAGGCCGTCCGGCACCATGCGGATGTGGCCGAACTCGCCGGCCACGCCGAAGCGGCCGCGGCGCAGCTTGTTGCCGATGATGATGCCGCCACCGAGGCCGGTGCCGAGCGTGATGCAGATGACGTCGTCGTGGCCCTGGCCGGCGCCGAAGCGATATTCGCCCCACGCGGCGGCGTTGGCGTCGTTCTCCACCACGACGGGAAGGCCGACGCGCTGCTCGACCTTGTCCTTCAGCGGCTCGTGCCGCCACCGGATGTTGGGGGCGAAGAGCACGGTGGCCCGCTTGTCGTCGACATAGCCGGCGGCGCCGATGCCCACGGCCTCGACCGTGTGGCCCGTGCTGACGTCGTGGACGGCGGCGGCGATGGCGTCGACGACGCCTTCGGAGGTCGGCGGAGTAGGCACCTTGACGATTTCGAGAATCGAGCCTTCCTCGTCGACCACGCCGGCCGCGATCTTCGTGCCGCCGATGTCGACGCCGATGGTGAGTCCCATGTGTCCCTCAGTATTCGGTCGATCCCCGCTGCGTCCAACCGTACCGGAGGGCGGGGTGCACCCCGTTCCGCCGTTTGTTCAGTTCGCGTTCAGTCCAGGTCAATGCGTTCGCTGGACGGTCCGGCGCCGCCGGAGGTCCAGCGCCGTTCCTGGCCGCTGACGGCGGCCCGGTAGGCGGCCAGCAGCTCGGCGCCGGCCGCGGCGAGGTGGTCGAACACCTCGGGGTTTCGTTCGACGACGGGCTCCACGACCTGCTTCACCTGGGCGATGATGCCCTGGGCGGCCATCTCGGCCGCGGGGCTGCGCAGCAGGGAGATCCGCTCGGCCACGGCCTCGGCGAGCCGTCGCAGCTCCTCCGCGGCGCTGCCCGGCTCCTGTCCGGACTGCTGCCGGCGGCGGGCCTTCTCGGCGGCGATGTCCTCCGCGCTCGCCTTGGCCCAGGCGTCGTGATCGGCCTCGGGGCGGTCGTTACGGTCCGTGGATTCGCTCATGGTGGGCTCCGTAGGGCGCTCCGGCTGGTGCCTACGACGTTACCCGAACGAGGCCGGTGCGTTCAGGGGGCCATCGCCGTCACCGGGGCCAGAGCCCCGGATCGGGAACGAACCGGACCTGCAGCGCGCCGTCACGCAGGGCGGCCCCCGCCACGGTGCAGCGGCGCAGCGCGGAGGGCAGCGGCAGGATGCGCCGGTGGCCCTCGGCGTCCACGACGAGTTCGTCGCCGCGGCGGACGAGGTCCACGGTGTGCCGTGCCGCGCCGGGCAGCGGCAGCCGCCACAGGAAGTGGCCCTCGGCGGCGAGCCGGTCCTCGGTGGTCCAGGGCGGCGCGGCGGGGCCCTCGGCGGCCGGGGCGGGCGGCTCGGCCGCCAGCCGCGCCAAGTCCTCGGGCCCGCGCGGTTCCCGTCCCAGGTGCGGCAGTTCGTGCAGTGCGGACCCGGTGCCCGTGATCTCGGCACGCAGGGCGCGCAGTTCCTTGCGCTGGTGGCCCGAGAGTTCGGCGAGCCACGGGTCGGGCGAGTGCTCGGGCAGCAGCCGGTTGGCCACGACGGCCTCCAGCCGGTGGCCGTACAGGGCCAGTCCGGCCCGGGCGTGGCGCACCGCCTCCGCGGCGTGCGCGCCGGGCTCGACCACCAGCCGTACGGTCGTCGCCGCGTCCTCCACCACGGCCTGGGCGGCGCCCAGTTCGCGGTCGGCGCGGGCGGCGGCCTCGTAGGCCCAGGGGCCGGGCGCGGGCACGCCGGCGAGCTGGGCGAGCATCGGGCGCAGGGCGCGGGCGGCCTGGCGCTGCTCGGGCAGCAGCCGGGCGAGGTAGCGGCGCAGTTGCTCCGGCAGGGCGAGCGTGGCCAGGGCGGCACGCACCGGCGGCAGATCGACCACGACCAGGTCCCAGCCGTCCGCCGTGTCGCGCAGGGCGCGCAGCAGGGCGAGCGGTTCGGCGCCGGGGAGTTCGGTGAGTTCCTCGGCGTCCAGCGGCGCGGCGCCGAGCAGATCGAGGAGCGCGCCGAGCCGGCCCTGGAGTTCCATGGCGTCGGCCCGGAAGGCGGCGGCCGGGTCGATCCGGCCGGCCCACAGCCCCGGCACCGAGGGCACGGGGACGGGCAGGGGATTCGGGGCGGGTCCGTCCGGGGCGGTGGCGGTGCCGAGAACTCGTTCCAGCGCCCCGCCGCGGTCCGCGGACAGCACCAGGACCCGGCGCCCGGGGGCGGCCGCGGTCACGGCGGTGGCGGCCGCGACGGTGGTGCGGCCCGCGCCGCCCGCGCCGGTGACCAGGACCGTTCGCATCAGCCCTGGGACTCGACGCGCTTCTTCAGGCCGGCCAGCGCCCGGTCGATGATGACCTTCTCGGCCTTGCGCTTGATCATGCCGAGCATGGGGATCTTGACGTCGACGGTCAGCTGGTAGGTGACCTCGGTGCGCTTGCCGTCCTCGACCGGGGCGAGGATGTAGGCGCCGTCCAGGGTGCGCAGCATCTGGGACTTGACCAGCGTCCAGTGCACTTCGCTGGTGCCGACCCAGGTGTAGGCGAGGGTGTGGTCGTCCTTGATCGCACCGGCGTCGAGGAGGAGGCGGACCTGCTCGGCGCGGCCCTGGGTGTCGGCGGCGAGGATCTCGGCCTCCTTCACCTCCCCGGTCCACTCGGGGTAGCGGGCGAAGTCGGAGATGACACCCATGACATCGGCCGGGGCCGCGTCGATCGTGATGCTGGACCTCGTGTGTTCCGCCATCGCCGTGGCCCCTCCGGGACGTCGCTGCCTGAGCCTGCTGTCGTGTGTCTGCCGGTGAAGGCTACCGCCTGGTCGGGCGCCCGCAGACCTCCGGGGCGGTCACCATTGCAGCGCCCACGGCGTTCTCCTGGAGTTGAAGTGGCCGACGTTCACGCATTCGGTCGTGCCGATCCGCATCCGGGGCACCAGCGGCTGGTGGACGTGCCCGAAAAGGGCGTACTTGGGCCGGGTGCTGCGGATCGCCTCGAGCAGGGCCTCGCTGCCGCGCTCGAAGCGGCGGGCCACGGTGTCGTAGCAGAGCTCGGGCACGGCGGGCGGGATGTGCGAGCAGAGCACATCGACCTCGCCGAGCGCGGCCACCTTGGCGGCGTAGGTCTCGTCGTCGATCTCGTACGGGGTGCGGTAGGCCGTGCGCAGGCCGCCGCCGACGAATCCGAAGACCAGGCCGCCGATCTCGGCGGTCGCGCCGTCCAGCACGGTCGTGCCGGGCCCGGCGTACTCCGGCCACAGGGCGGGGATGTCGACGTTCCCGTAGGTGGCGTACGTCGGCGTGGGGAAGGCGGCGAACAGTTCGGCGTACTGGCGGCGCACGGCGGTCTCGATGGCGGTACGCCGGTCGGTGCCGAGGCCGTCCCACAGCTCGCGGTCCAGGGCCCGGGCCTCGTCCCAGCGCAGGGCGGTGCGCAGGGAGACCATGCGGGAGGCGTTCTCGGTGCCGAACAGGTCGGGGAAGATGCCGCGCGAGTGGTCCGCGTAGTCCAGGAAGAGGATGAGGTCGCCGAGGCAGACGAGGGCGTCGGCCCCGTCCCCGGCCCTGGCGAGCGCCTCGGCGGCGCCGTGGACATCGCTGACGACATGCACACGCATGACGATCACTCTAGGACGCCGGGGCCGGCCGGCGGCAGGGAGTACCGGGACGCTTGTTACCTGCGGGTCACGCGGGGCCTCGACTAGGCTTCCCATCAGTGGATACGCGCTGCGCCGCAGCGGCCGGTGCGTGCGTGACGAGGGTGTGACACACAAAACATCTACACGGCACCCCCTACCGCTGAAGCTTTACCGGTGGGTAACGTCCGGGCAGTCCGCTCCGCTGCGCAACCCCGCAGTGGACGCAGCCAGCACCGCCGCCGGCGCCGATGAGGAGCAGCAGTTTTGCGCGAGTTCAGCCTTCCGGCTCTGTACGAGGTCCCCGCGGACGGCAATCTGACGGATCTCATCCGCCGCAACGCCGCTCAGCATCCCGACGTTGCGGTCATCGCCCGCAAGACCGCCACCGGGGACTGGGCGGACGTCACCGCGACCGCCTTCCTCGCCGAGGTCCGCGCCGTCGCCAAGGGCCTGATCGCCTCGGGCGTGCAGCCCGGCGACCGGGTCGCGCTGATCTCCCGCACCCGGTACGAGTGGACCCTGTTCGACTTCGCCATCTGGAGCGCGGGCGCGGTCACCGTCCCGGTGTACGAGACCTCCTCGGCCGAGCAGGTCGAGTGGATCCTCTCCGACTCCGGCGCCGTCACCGCGATCGTGGAGAGCGAGGCGCACGAGAAGACGGTGGAGTCCGTCCGGGAGCGCCTGCCGCACCTCAAGCACGTGTGGCGCATCGAGGGCGGCGCCGTGGAGACGCTGACCGCGACCGGGACCGACATCTCCGAGGCGACGGTCGACGAGCGCGGCGCGTACGCCAAGGCCGACTCCCCCGCCACGATCGTCTACACCTCGGGCACCACCGGCCGGCCCAAGGGGTGCGTGCTCAGCCACCGCGCCTTCTTCGCCGAGTGCGGCAACGTGGTGGAGCGGCTCAAGCCGCTGTTCCGGACCGGCGACTCCTCGGTCCTGCTCTTCCTGCCGCTGGCCCACGTCTTCGGCCGGCTGGTCGAGGTGGCCAGCGTGATGGCCCCGATCAAGCTCGGGCACGTCAGCGACATCAAGAACCTCACCGGCGAACTGTCCTCGTTCCGGCCGACGATGCTGCTGGGCGTGCCGCGCGTGTTCGAGAAGGTGTACAACTCGGCGCGCGCGCAGGCGCAGGCGGGCGGCAAGGGCAAGATCTTCGACAAGGCGTCCGACGTCGCGATCGAGTACAGCCGCGCGCTGGACTCGGCGAACGGGCCCTCGCTGGGCCTGCGGTTCAAGCACAAGGTCTTCGACCGGCTGGTCTACAGCAAGCTGCGCGCCGTGCTCGGCGGCCGCGCCGAGTACTCCATCTCCGGCGGCGCGCCGCTCGGCGAGCGGCTCGGCCACTTCTACCGGGGCATCGGCTTCACCGTCCTGGAGGGCTACGGCCTGACCGAGTCCTGCGCGGCCACGGCCTTCAACCCCTGGGACCGTACGAAGATCGGCACCGTCGGCCAGCCGCTGCCCGGCTCCACCGTGCGCATCGCCGACGACGGCGAGGTGCTGCTCCACGGCGAGCACCTGTTCAGCGGCTACTGGAACAACGAGGCCGCGACGGCCGAGGCCGTCACCGACGGCTGGTTCCACACCGGTGACATCGGCTCGCTGGACGAGGACGGCTACATCAGCATCACCGGCCGCAAGAAGGAGATCATCGTCACGGCGGGCGGCAAGAACGTCGCCCCGGCGGTGATCGAGGACCGCATCCGCGCCCACGCGCTGATCGCGGAGTGCATGGTGGTCGGCGACGGCAAGCCCTTCATCGGGGCGCTGCTGACCCTGGACGAGGAGTTCCTGCCCCGCTGGGCCGAGCAGCACGGCAAGGCGGGCCGCACGGTCGCGGAACTGCGCGAGGACCCGGAGCTGCTGGCCGAGGTGCAGTCGGCGATCGACGACGGCAACGCCGCGGTGTCCAAGGCGGAGGCGGTGAAGAAGTTCCGCATCCTGGCGACCCAGTTCACCGAGGAGTCCGGCCACGTGACGCCGTCGCTGAAGCTCAAGCGCAATGTGGTGCTGCGGGAGTTCGCGGACGAGATCGCCGCGATCTACGCCAAGTGAAGTCGGGTCCTCTTTCGGGGAGTTCCGGCTGACGGCCCCTCATGGCCGCTCACGGTGGCCGCCTTACGCCTCGCGCGGACGGCGGCCATCGGCGTTCCGCGGCCCGGGCCCTGCTACAGGAGGGCCTTCAGCCGGTCGGCGAGCAGGTCCCAGCGCCAGGCGTCCTCGACCCACTTGCGTCCGCGCTCGCCCATCCGGTGCCGGAGTTCGGCGTCGCCGAGCAGGGCCAGGATGCGGTCGGCCGCGTCCTCCGGCACGCCGCCGCGCACCACCCGGCCGGTCTCGCCGTCCAGCACCGCGTCCGGCGCGCCGCCGGAGTCGCCGGCCACGACCGGCAGCCCGGTCGCGGACGCCTCCAGGTAGACGATGCCGAGCCCTTCGACGTCCAGCCCGCCGCGCCGGGTGCGGCACGGCATGGCGAAGACGTCGCCCGCGCCGAAGTGCGCGGGCAGTTCCTCCCAGGGCACCGCCCCGGTGAAGACGACCGAGTCGGTCACCCCGGTCTGCGCCGCGAGCCGCTTCAGCTCGTTCGCGTAGGGCCCGCCGCCGACGACCAGCAGCACCGCGTCCGGCTGGACGGCCAGTATCCGCGGCAGCGCGAGGATCAGGGTGTCCTGGCCCTTGCGCGGCACCAGGCGGGAGACGCAGACCACCACCGGCCGGCCGGCGAGCCCGAGCCGGGCCCGGACCTTCTCGCCGCCGGAAGCCGGGTGGAAGGTCTTCTCGTCGACACCCGGCGGCAGCTGCACCATGCGCGCCGCGGCGGCCGGGGTGAGCGCGGGAGCGATCCTCGACCGGGTGTACTCACCCAGATAGGTGATCGCGTCGGTGGCGTCACCGATCCGGCGCAGCAGCCGGCGGCTGCCGGGCAACTGCGCCCACCCCGCCTCGTGGCCGTGGGTGGTCGCCACGATCCGCCGGGCCCCGGCCTTCCGCAGCGCGGGCGCCATCAGGCCCAGCGGGGCCGCCGCCCCGAACCACACCGAGGTGCAGCCGTGTTCCCGCAGCAGCCCGACGGCCCGGCCGGTCACCCGCGGGGTCGGCAGCAGCATCGACGTACGATCGCGGACCACGGGGAAGGGCTGCTCGGCGTCAAAGCGGGCGACCTCGGAGCCGTCGCGCCACGTGGAGGCGTACACCACCACCCGCCCGGGGTCCAGGCGCAGCGCCATGCTGTGCACGAAGGCCTGGATGCCGCCGGGGCGGGGCGGGAAGTCGTTCGTGACGATCAAGGTCTTGTCCATACGGCGCCGAGCGTAGCGGTTGCGGGCCCCGGCAACCGACCGTGGCGGCGGATGCGTCCTTTTGTACCGGGGCCCGTCCACAGGTGCGACCGGCATCGTGCATCATCACTGCAGAAGCGATACGACGAGGTGGACATGGCAGGCAGTAGCGGCGGGAGGTCCCGGGTGGGACCCATCCTCGCCTGGGTGATCACCCGGATCGTGCTGCTCCTGTGCGTGTTCAAGGTGTTCAGCGTGTCGCCGCTCGACGTCACCAGCGACGTCTCGGCGATCTACCACGGATGGTACGAGGTGCTGCGGTCCGGCACCTTCCCGCTCCACGACGTCACCTGGCAGTACCCGCCGGCCGCCGCGCTGGCCGTGCTCTCCCCCGGGCTGCTGCCGTTCCTCGACTACACCACCGCGTTCTTCTGGCTCGCCTGCGCGGCCGACGCCGTCACGTTCGCCCTGCTGCTGCGCGGCTCGCGCGGCGAGGGACGCCGGCAGGCAGGCGTCTACGTGTGGGTGATCGGTGTGCCACTGCTGGGACCGACCGCCTACGCGCGCTACGACGTGATGGTCACCGCCGTGGCCGTGGCCGCGCTGCTGGCGACCGTGCGGCGGCCCAGGGTCGCCGGCGCCCTCATCGCGTTCGCCGCGATGCTCAAGGTCTGGCCGGTCCTGCTGCTGACCGGCGTGCGGGACCGGCGGGTGTGGGCGGCGGCGGTGGCCTCGGCGGGCGTCCTCGCGCTGGGGTTCTGGCTGTGGATGCCCGGGGCCTTCGCCTTCCTGCGGTTCCAGGGCGAGCGCGGCACCGAGATCGAGTCGCTGGGCTCCCTGGTCTTCCACTTCGCCCGGCACCACGGCTGGCAGGGCCAGGTGCTGCTCAACTACGGCTCCGTGGAGTTCCTCGGCCCGTACGTCGGCCTGGTCAGCGACATCGCGCTCACGCTCACCGTCGCCGCCTTCGCATGGCTGCTGCTGTGGCGGGTGCGGGCCCGCGCCTTCGGCGCGGCGACGCCCTTCGACGCGGCCTTCACCGCCGTCCTGCTGTTCACCACGACCAGCCGGGTCATCAGCCCCCAGTACATGATCTGGCTGATCGGCATGGCCGCCGTCTGCCTCACGCTGCGCGCGAGCGTCATGGCCCTGCCCGCGGGGCTCGTGCTGGCGGCCACCGCCGTCACCCTCTACGAGTTCCCGATTCGCTTCGGCGACGTCGTCGGCAGCACCCCTGTGGGCATCACGCTCCTCGTGCTCCGCAACGGCCTGCTCGTCGCCGCCTCCCTCATCGCCTGCCGCCGCCTGTGGACCGCCACGGCCCGCGACCCCGGCCCGTTCCCCGCCACCCCGGCCGACGCCGGCTCTCCCCCCTCCGCGGCGGAACCGGAGCCCGACGGCGGCCGGCTCCTCACGTGGTGACCGCGCACGCCTGACACGGGGCCGCCGCCGCGCGCCCCAAGACCGCGCGCCGCCGAACGCAGCGCCCGACGGGGCCTGAGCGGGCAACCAGCCGCTCCGCCCGATGCGGGCGCAGCGGCGCAACAGAGCGGTCCGCGCCCGGAGGGGCACCGCCTGGACACCGGCACGCGATTCCCGCGCACGCCGCAAGGCCCTGGGGAACGTGACGGCACGCAAGTCCGTCATACGCACGGCCCGAGGCATGTCAGTACGCAGCGCGCCGCGCCTGGCCCCGCTGCTCAGCGCGGGGGGGCGCCGCCCCGTACCCCCGAGGCCGCGGGACGCCGGACGAGGTGCCCAGCGCGGCCCGGCAGCCCGCGCGCGCCCACGGAGTACAGCGCCACTGACGCCGCAAGTGCGGCGTGGCGGGCCCGCCCACATCACGCGGGGCGCGGGTCAGGGGGTGGAGGCCGTGGCGAACGAGCGGGCGCCGGCGATGCGCTGGACGGGGGTGGGGTGGGTGCCGAAGAGGAGGTGGAGGGCGCGCGGGGGGTCGGGGTCGGAGACGTTGGCGACGGTGAGGCGGCGTTGCATGGCGATGAACTCGGCGGGGTCGCCGGTGAGTTCAAGGGCGTGGCGGTCCGCGCGGCGCTCCGCGCGGCGGCTGACGGCGCAGCCGAGGGGACCCGCCAAGGCGGAGCCGACGGCCGCCGCCGCCGCGAGCAGGAAGAGACCGCGCGGGTCGTCGGCGGCGAAGGGGGAGGCGGCGGAGAGGAAGGCCGCCAGGACGCAGACGCCCGCGGCCGCGCCGAGCGCGCCGATGAGGGTGCCGCGCAGTACGTCGCGGTGCTTGACGTGGCCGAGTTCGTGGGCGACGACGAGTGCCACCTCGCCGGCCGGGGCGGTCGTCAGAAGGGTGTCGTAGGCGACGATGCGCCGGGTCCGGCCGAAGCCGGAGACGTACGCGTTGAGGGCCGTCGTGCGCCGCGAGGCGTCCGCGACCAGGACGTCGCGCACCGGGATGCCGTCGCGTTCGGCCAGGGCCAGCAGCGCGTCCCGCAGGGCTCCCGGGTCCAGCGGCCGGAAGCGGTTGAAGAGCGGTTCGAGGACGACGGGGGCGAGCCAGGACAGCGCCACGGCCGCGCAGGCCGCGCCGAGGGCGGCCCAGGCCCAGCCGAGCCCGTAGAAGCCGTACAGGGCGGCGAGGACGATCGGCACGGAGACCAGGAGGCCGCGCAGGACGTCGGCCGCCCAGCCGCCCCAGCCCTGGGTCACCAGGCCGTATCGGCGGCGCACGACCCGTACCCGTGCGGAGAAGGGCAGCGTGACGGCCTGTTGGAGCAGGACGAGGAGGAGTCCGCCCGCCAGGACGCGCAGCCCCCACGCGCCGCCGAACACCCCGGTCAGCGCGGCCCCCGCCGGGGTGAGGCCGAGGACGAGCAGGAGGGCGAGCCCGGCGAGGCGGCCGCCCAGGAGGAACGGCAGTTGGGCCCGGCGCAGCGCCCTGCCGCGCTCGGTCTCGGCCGGCGTGAAGTCCTCGGTCATCCCAACTCCCGCTCGACGTAGGCGCGCCAGCGCGCGGTGAGCTCGTCCGTGCCGATCCCCAGCACACGGCGTGTGTCGGCACCGGCACGGTACAGGGCGACGAGCCGGGCGTCGCCCCATTCGTCCGCGATGAAGCGGCAGGCCAGCCAAGCGCCTTCGTAGGCCTGTGCGAGCCCGGCGGCCCGCGTGCCGAAGGCCGCGTCGGTGGGGAGCGCCCGGGGCACGCGGCCCGCGGCGACGTCGCGGGCGAGTTCGGGGGCGATGGCCGGTGCGGTGCGGCCGGAGCCGCGGTACGCGACCCAGTCGGCGAAGCCCTCGGAGAGCCAGAGCGGCGTGCCGGGGGCCGTGGCGGAGCGGGTCGCCACATGGGTGGCCTCATGGGTGAGCACGACGCGGCGGCCGAAGGCGGACAACTGCCCGAATGCCTCGGGGTTGACGATGACGCGGCCGCCGGGTGCGTGCGAGGCGGGGCCGCCGGCCTCGCCCGTGGTGACCGCGGCGATGCCCGCGTAGGCGTCGGCGGGGGCGTCGAGCAGTTCGCCCATGCTCCGCAGCGACGCGGGGACCTCGACGACGATCCTGCCGCTCCAGCCGCGCGTCCCCCAGGCCCGCAGCACGGCGGGGACGGCCTGGTCGGCGTCGGCGGCGTACGACTTCAGCGAGGCCGTGCCGACGGTGCCGAGGACGAGGCTGTGCGTGCCGCGCACCACCCGCACCGGGCCCTGCTCCCACAACTGGTCGCCGTCCGCGCCCTCGGCGGCGACGCGCCACCGCCCGTCGCCGTCCTGCCCCAGCCGCACGGACTCCTGCGAGGCGACGGGCGCGCTGTCGTATCCCTTGACGCGGTAGTCCAGTTCGACGCGGGCGGCCGGCCGGTCACCGCCGTCCACCGAGACGACCCGGTACGACCAGGAGGCCAGCGGCACGTCCTTCAGATTGCGGAAGACCTGCCGTTCGGCGGCCCGCCGGGAGGGCACGACCCCGGCGAGGTACGCCCGCTCGTCCCGGTCCAGCAGTGCCGCCGCCCGCCGGTCCAGCAGCCGCTGCACGGCCGTCCGGTCCGGGCGGTCGCCGCCGGGCGCACCGGAGGGCCCGCAACCGGCCAGCGCCGCCGCGCAGCACAGCGCGACGGCGGCGAGACGGGCGAGGGGACGACGTGTGGGGGCCACGCCGCCGATCGTACGGTCCCGCGGTCACGTGGATCGGGCCACGTGGGCCGGGTCACGCGGGCCGGGTCACGCGGGCCGGGTCACCGCCGCGACCGGCATCATGCCGATCGGGTCGTAGCGCACGCGCGCCCCGGGGTAGGGGGCGTGCACGACCTGGCCGCTCCCGACGTACATGCCGACATGGCTGGCGTCGCCCCGGTAGACCACCAGGTCGCCCGGGCGGGCCTGGCTGAGCGGCACCTGCCGCCCGGCGTGCATCTGGGCCTGGGAGGTGCGCGGCAGCCCGACACCTGCCTGCCGGTACGCCCAGACCATGAGCCCGGAGCAGTCGAAGGCGCCGGGGCCGGTGCTGCCCCAGGCGTAGGGGGCCCCAACGACGGAGCGCACGGCCGCGACGGCCTCGGCGGCACGGGTGGAGGACGCCCCGAAGTCGGGGATGTCGATCATCCGTCCGGAGCGGGAGGCGCGCTGCTCCAAGCGGGAGGCCAGCCGTGACCGCTCCTCGTCGGTGAGGGAGTTGACCAGGCGCGCGGCGGCCAGCAGCTTGCGCTGCACCGTCTTCTTCCGGGCGTTGAGCGTGGTGCGGGCCTGCTCCAGCTCCACCAGCCGGCCGGCGGCCTGGGTGCGCTCCTGGTCGAGCACTCGCTGGGCGTCGCGCAGTTCGCCGAGCCGGGCGTTGCCGCGGCTGCTGATCCGGTCGAGGGTCGCCGCCCGGTCGAGGTAGGTGCCGGGGTCCGGGGAGAGCAGCAGCGCGAGCGTGGGATCCACTCCCCCGCTGCGGTACTGGGCGCCGGCGAGCATGCCGAGGTCGTTGCGGAGCCCGTTGACCCGCTCCTGGCCGCGCGCGGCGCGGTCCTGGAGGACCTCCACCTGGCCGCGCAGCTGCTCCGAGCGCTCCTTGGCCGCGTTGAACTGCTCGGTCGCCCGCTCTGCCTGCTCGTAGAGGTGGTCGATGCGGGTGGCCACGTCGGTCGCGGTGTCCGAGGGCCGGGCCTGCGCGCTGGGCGCGGAGGCGGCACCCGCCACCGCGGCGGCGGTGGCGGCAGCGGCGGTCAGGACCGTGACCCGTGCGGTACGGGGACCCTGGCCGGGCTGCGGAATGCGTCGATGGGAAGGCACGTCGGCCGACAGTAGTCAGCCGTACACGCGGAGTTCAAAGACCCGGGGACGTACGGAGGCCGGGCGGCGCCCCACTTGCGCAGGTCACCGCCCGGCCGTCACCGTACGAGATCACCCGATAGGTTCAACCGGACTCGGGTGCGGACCGGGTGCGGATCAGATGCGGACGCCGAACTGGAACGGCATGTTGTTGATCGACTCGTAGCGGACGACCGTGCCGGTGCGGGGCGCGTGCAGGACCATGCCGTTGCCCGCGTAGAGGCCGACGTGGTGCAGGTCGCCGTAGAAGAGGACCAGGTCGCCGGGCATCAGCTGGCTCATCGACAGGCGCGTGCCGGCGCCGGCCTGGGCCTGGGAGGTCCGGGGTATGCCGACACCGGCCTGGGCGTAGGCCCAGGAGGTCAGGCCGGAGCAGTCGAAGGAGCTCGGGCCGGTGGCACCGTAGACGTACGGCGAGCCGAGCTTGCTCTGGGCGGCCGCGAGGGCGGCGGCGGCGCGGCCGGAGGCCGGGGTGTCGTTGCCCAGGTTGACGCGCTCGTTACTGCGGCTGGAGCGGGCGTCCGCGGCGGCGAGCGAGGCGCGCTCGGCGGCGGTGAGCGAGTTGAGGAGCTTTTGCGTCTCGGCCAGCTTGCCCTGGACTTCCCTCTTCTTCTTGCCCAGTTCGGTGCGGGTCTGGTCGAGCTCGGAGAGCTTGCTCGCCGCCTCCGCCTTCTGCTGGTTGAGGGTGCGCTTCTTCTCCGCGATCTGCTGGAGCGCCTCGGCCTGCTTGGTGCCCACCTGGTCGAGGGTGGACGCCTTGTCGAGGTAGCTGTCCGGGTCGGCGGAGAGGAAGAGCTGCAGCGTCGGGTCGATGCCGCCGCTGCGGTACTGGGCGCTGGCGAGAGTGCCGAGGTCGTCCTGGAGGTCGTTGAGTTCGCCCTGCTCGCGGGCGACCTGGTCCTGGATGTCCTCGACCTGCTTCTGCAGCTGGTCCTGCTTCTCCGTCGCGCCGTTCAGCTTCTCGGTCGCCTGCTCCGTCTGCTCGTACAGGGCGTCGACCTTGGCCTTGACGCTCTTGACGGACTGCTTGGCGGGAGCGGCCTGGGCGGCCTGGGCGGAGAGGGCCACGGCTGCGGCGGCGGTCGCGGTGAGCACAGTGACACGTGCGCGACTGGTCTGCTTGGGACGACGGTGGGACGCCACTCGGGCGAGCTCCTTCTTCCTCCAGCCGCCTGCCGCGTGCATCGGGAACCACGGTTCCCCGGCCCCGAGCGTCGGCGTCCCCCGTCGTACGCACGCCACTTCGGATCGGCGGGACCTCCGCCGCCACCCCGATTGGGTGATCGACTGCGCAGAGGTTCGAGGCCTGACCCTAGTGACCATCTTGTGATCGGATCAAATCCCTGAAGGAAAAAAGTCGTTCACTCGCGTTTTCTTTACACACATCGCACGCGTAGTAATGGCGAGTTGACGCAGAGTTCCAAAAAAACGCCCCATGCGCCTCACGGTGTGCTCCAGGTCACACCCGGGCAAGTCGCTTGAGCAACAAGGTGGATGCGACCGGGCGGGCGCCGGCGCGGGCCACCCCGTCCGCGACCTCACGATCGGACGAAACCACCACAATCGGACGACCGGGAGGTTCCGCGCGAACCAGACGCCGGATCAACTCGTCGGCCGTTTCACCGGCCTTGCTGAACAGCACCCGCACCCCGCGCGGCGGGGCGAGCAGCACCGGCGCGTCCAGGTCCGCGCCGTCGAAGACGCAGGTGACCTCGGCGCCGCTCTGCGCGGCCAGCACCGCGAGGCCGCCCAGCAGCCGCAGCCGCTGCTTCTCCAACGGCAGGGCGGGATAACCGGTCTTCGTGACGTTGTAGCCGTCGATGACCAGATGGGCGTGGGGCAGCGCGAGCAACTGGTCCAGCAGCGCCGGGTCGTCCTCCGACAGGGCGCGGCGCGCGATGTCCTTCGGGCTGATCGCCCCCGGCGCCACCGCGTCCACGGTGTCGGCCGGACGCACGCCCAGGGTGTCGCGCGGCGGCAGCGCCAGCTCGCGACGCAGTCCCGACGCGGCGTCCAGCACGGTGTCGAGCAGCAGTCGCAGCCGCATGTCCTCCACGCTGCGGCCCTCGCGCGCCGCCCGGCGGCCCGCCTCGACCGCGGACTCCGCCTCGGCCAGCCGGGCCCGCAGCCGGCGCGCCTCGCTGTCCGCGGCCGCCTTGTCCACGGCGGCTGCCGAACGCGTCTCGTCCAGCTCGGCCTCGACCTTGCGCAGTGCCGCCTCGGCGCGCTTCACATCGCTGCCGGCGCTGCGCAGTTTCCGCTGCAGCGCCTCCGCTTCCTTGCGGGCCGCGTCAAGGTCGGCGCGGGCGCGGACGGCCTCGGTGCGGGCCTGGCCCCGCACCTCGTCGAGTTCCGCCTTCAGCTGCCGCAGTTCGCGCAGCACCTCTTCGCCGGCCCGCTCGGCGCTGACGCGCTGCGCCTCCTCACCCGCGGCGGCGACCAGCTTCGCCCAGCCCGCGGGCCGCAGCAGATAGGCGGCCGCGGCCACGTCGAGCGGATCCACGGCAGGCGGCGGGGTGCCGGCGTCCAGCGCGTCGCACAGCTCGGGCTCCGCCTCGCGCAGCCGACCGGCGACACGGTGCCGGAACGCGGGATCGCCCTCCAGGGCGGTGGCCAGGGCGGTGGCCGCGAACTTGGCGCGGCGACTCGGGGTGAACCGGGCGTACGGGCGCAGCACCGCGGGCAGCTCGGCCAGGGTCAGCCCGCCGAAGGCGTCGGCCGCCAGCGAGACCACGCGATGGCGCACGCCCTCGGGCAGCGGACGGTCGAGGGCCTCGGGCGGGGCCGAGCCGTCCGGGGCAGCCGTAGCCGCGGGCCCGGCCGCCTCGTCGCCGTGGCCCGGATTACCGCCGGTCCGGTCCACCAGTCACTCCTGTCCAGTTCTGCGGCGCGCCTCCCCGGCCTCCCTCAACCTCTCAGGCCGCGCCGCGCCCCTCCATTGTCCCCGGCGGCGGTCAGGCCTGCGCAGCCGCCGCGTCGGGACGGTCCACCAGCTCGACCCGGTCCACGGCGTTGCACCAGCGGCAGCGCACCGACTCGACGGTCTCGCTCAGCACCTCGCGCTCCTCCACCTTGGGCTCCCCCGCGAGGTCCAGGTGCACGTACTCGACGACCCTGCTGGACCGTGTGACGTCGAACCGGGTCAGGTTTCCGCAGAGGGTGCAGCGCCACCGGGTCGTGGAGGTCGGCAGTGGAACCGTCATCGGATCTGCTCCTAGGTCGCGCGTTTGCGTTCCGGTCACCCTACGGCCTCGGCGGGATCCGGCGCTGCGGCGAGGCGCCGTGTGACCGTTACGCCCGTTCCGCCATGATCGCTGCATGGTCATCCCGGTGTACGACGAGAACCCTGTCCGCCGCAGACCCGTGGTGACGTACGCCCTGATCGGGTTGTGCGTGGCGGTCTTCCTGATCGGCCCGGCCTCCGGGCTCAACCCCGTGTACGGCACCGGCCATGAGCTGGCGTGCGCCCAGGCCTCGTATTTCGCCCGGTGGGGTGTCATCCCCGCGGAGCTCTGGCACGGGCGCGTGCCCGCCGCGTCGGTCGTGATGCCCACCGGGTGCCCGCCGCCGGGCGACTTGGGGCGGTCGCCCTTCGTCTCGGTGCTCACGGCGCTCTTCGTGCACGGGAGTTGGGTGCACCTGCTGGGCAACATGCTGTTCTTCTACGTCTTCGGCGACAACGTCGAGAACCGCATGGGCCGGCTGCGCTACCTCCTCTTCTACGTGGTGTGCGGCTACCTGGCCACCTACGGCTACGCCCTGGCGCACACCACGTCCACCCAGGCCCTGGTCGGCGCGTCCGGTGCCATCTCCGGTGTCCTCGGCGCGTACCTCTACCTCTATCCCCGGGCACGGGTGACCAGCCTCTTCCCCTTCCTCTTCTTCCTGCCCCTGCGCTTCCCCGCGTGGATGGTGCTCGTCTTCTGGTTCGTGCTGCAGTCCCTGGCCGGGCAGGCCCAGCAGTCCGGCCCGGGCGTGGCGTACCTGGCGCACATCACCGGATTCCTCTTCGGCTTCCTGTGCGCCTGGGGGTGCTACCGGGCAAGGCCTAAGCTTGAGCCCGCACCCAGGGCGACCCAAGGAGACCTACAGCCGTGATCACCGCGATCGTGCTCATCAAGACCAGCGTCGACCGGATCCCCGAGATCGCGCAGTCCATCGCGGCGCTCGACAGCGTCAGCGAGGTCTACTCCGTCACCGGGACCTACGACCTGGTCGCCATGGTCCGGGTCGCCCAGCACGACCAGCTCGCGGACGTCATCCCCGGCCGCATCAGCAAGATCCCCGGCGTCGAGGCCACCGACACCCACGTGGCCTTCCGCACGTACTCCCAGCACGACCTCGAAGCCGCCTTCGCCATCGGTCTCGACTCCTAGGGACTCCGGCCGGCAGGGCCTCGCCCCGGCGCGCCGCTACGCGGGGACGCAGCGGCCGTTCTCGGTGCGGTAGCGCCACCGCGCGCCGTCGGTGACGAGCGTACGGACGGCGTCGAGGAAGCGGTCGACGTGCTCGTCGGGGGTGCCCGCGCCGAAGGAGACGCGGACGGCGTTGAGCGTGGTGTCGCCCCCGCAGTCCCCCGGTTCCGTGTGGTCGCCGAGCAGCGTGCGGACGAGCGGGTGGGCGCAGAACAGTCCGTCGCGGACGCCGATGCCGTACTCGGCGGAGAGGGCGGCGGCGAAGTGAGAGCTGTTCCAGCCGTCGACGACGAAGGACAGGACGCCGACGCGGGGGGCGTCCTCGCCGAACAGGGACAGCACGCGGACCTGCGGGATCCCGGCGAGCCCCTCGCGCACCCGGGCGACCAGCGCCTGCTCGCGCTCGACGAGGCCGTCGAAACCCGCCTCGCGCAGGGCCCGGCAGGCGGAGGCGATGGCGTAGACCCCGATGACGTTGGGCGAGCCGGCCTCGTGGCGGGCCTCCGTGGTGTGCCAGTCCACCTCGACGCCGCCGTCCTCGCGGCGGGCCACGCGCCGGGAGGCGCCGCCTCCCGCGAGGTAGGGCTCGGCCTCGCGGAGCCAGTCGGCGCGGCCGGCCAGGACGCCGGACCCGAAGGGCGCGTAGAGCTTGTGCCCGGAGAAGGCCACCCAGTCCACGTCGAGTCCGGCCACGTCGACCGGGTGGTGCGGCGCGAGCTGCGCCGCGTCGAGGACGATGCGCGCGCCGTGCGCGTGGGCGGCCGCCGCCAGCTCGCGGACCGGCCAGAGCTCTCCGGTCACATTGGACGCACCCGTCACACAGACCAGCGCCGGCCCTTCCGTCTCGCGCGCGGCCAGCGCCCGTTCCAGCACGGCCACGGCCTCCGCGGGGGTCCGGGGCGCGCTCAGGTAGGTGACATCGCCGTCCCGCCAGGGCAGCAGCGAGGCGTGGTGCTCGGTCTCGAAGACGAAGACCCGGGTCCCGTCCGGCACGACGGAGGCCAGCAGGTTGAGCGAGTCCGTGGTCGACCGGGTGAAGACCACCTGGTCGTCCGCCCGGCAGCCGAGGAACGCGGCCACCTCCGCGCGGCTCTGCTCGAACAGGTCCGTCGACAGCTGCGACAGGTACCCCGCGCCCCGGTGCACGCTGCCGTAGTAGGGCGCGTAGGCGGCCACGTCGTCCCACACCCGCTGGAGCGCGGGCGCGCTCGCGGCGTAGTCGAGCGCGGC
The DNA here is from genome assembly GCF_042714775.1 of Streptomyces sp. NPDC058691. Classification (NCBI taxonomy): domain Bacteria; kingdom Bacillati; phylum Actinomycetota; class Actinomycetes; order Kitasatosporales; family Streptomycetaceae; genus Streptomyces; species Streptomyces sp. NPDC058691. The sequence goes on from NZ_JBHXSO010000045.1 coordinate 58,495, forward strand.
GTAGGCGACCTCGCCGCCGGTGACGAGCGGGACGAGGACGTCGCGGCCGAGGACGGGGAGCGGAGTGGCGCGGACGGTGGCAGCGGGGTGCACGGACATGGCGAAGTCTCCTGTGGGCAGGGGGAAGCGACGGGGCGTCAGGGATGACGGGAAAGCCCTCGGGACACCGGGCGGCACACAAGGCACGCCCGGGGAGGGTGGAAAGGGGCCTTCGGGCCCTAGCGCATTCGCTTGCTCATGGAAGAACTCCTCATGACCGCGCTTGCCGCAGACCTCGCTGCCTGCGGCCTGGTCATCACCCGGGGCACCCCGCCACGGAAGGAGGGTTGCCGGACAGCGGGCCGGGGCCGTGTCGCTGTCACTCGTGACCTGCGCAGCATCCTGCCACAGACCTCCGGCGCCGCAAGTCGCGGTCCGCATCCCGGACATCGCGCACCGGCGGCCCCGGGTACGGCGGGGACACGGAAGGGCCGGGGCGCCCGGCCCCGGCCCTTCCGTGTGAACGTCCGCGCGACTAGGAGTTGGTGGCCGCCGCCCACCGCTCCAGCGTCTTCGCGGCCGCGCCCGAGTCGATGGACTCCGCCGCCCGCGTCATCCCGGCGGCGATGCGGTCGGTCAAGGTGCCCTCCGCGGGCTCCAGCGCCACCAGTGCGGCAGCGGAGTTGAGCAGGACGGCGTCCCGCACCGGGCCCGTCTCGCCGGCCAGCAGCCGGCGCGCCACGTCGGCGTTGTAGGCCGCGTCGGCGCCCCGCAGCGCCTCGACCGGGACCAGCTCGATGCCGACGTCGCGCGGGTCGAAGGAGACCTGTTCCACGGCCCCGTCCCGCACGATCCACACCTGGGAGGTGGCCGTGACCGTCAGCTCGTCCAGTCCGTCGTCACCGCGGAACACCAGCGCGGAGGTGCCCCGCCGCGCCAGCACACCCGCGATCAGCCCGGCCATCCGGGTGTCGAAGCAGCCGACCGCCGACGCCCCGACCCGGGCCGGGTTGGTCAGCGGGCCGAGCATGTTGAAGGAGGTCGGGATCCCCAGGTCGCGCCGTGCCGAGGCGACGTAGCGCATCGCGGGGTGGAACTTGGCCGCGAAGCAGAAGGTGATGCCGGTCTCCTCGGCCACCCGGGCGACGCGGTCGGGCGACAGGTCCAGGTTGATGCCCAGCTTCTCCAGCACGTCGGAGGCGCCGCTGGCGCTGCTGGCCGCGCGGTTGCCGTGCTTGACGACCTTGGTCCCGGTACCGGCGATGACGATGGCGGACATCGTCGAGATGTTGACGGTCCTGGCCCGGTCGCCGCCGGTGCCCACGATGTCGACTGCGGGCCCGGGGATGTCGAGCGGCAGCGCGTGCGCGTACATCGCCTCGACGAGGCCGGTGACCTCTTCGACGGTCTCGCCCTTGGCCCGCAGGGCCACCATGAAACCGGCGATCTGGGCGTCGGAGGCCCCGCCGCTCATGATGCGGTCCATCGCCCACGCCGTCTCCGCGCTGCTCAGGTCCTTCCCCGCCAGCAGCGTCGCCAGTATCTCGGGCCAGGAGCGATCCGCCGCGGTGTCGCCTCCAGCGGGGTTCACAACGCTCATGGTCCACACTCCGGGTGGTCTGACGTGCAATGGATGGTCCTTCGGCCCCAGCCTATCGGCGCGGGGGAACGGGAAAGGGCCCCGTCCACCGGATGAACTCCGGCGAACAGGGCCCTGCCCGGTGGCACAGCGTCGGGGATCAGTGGTGGCCGTGGCCGCTCGTGATCTCCTCGTACTCCTCGGCCGACGGCTTGGGGATCTGGGTCCCCTCGCCGTAGTAGCCGCGCGACAGCTTCGCGCGCAGTCGCGTGGTGAGGCCGACCTTCTTCTCCACGCCGTTCTCGTCCGTCTCCGGGCCGATGTCCAGCGGCTTGGGCTGCTCGTGCGAGGTGAGCGTGAACAGCCTGGACTGCTCGAGCGGCTCGTGGATCTCGATGAACTCGCCGTGCGGCAGCCGCTTGATGATGCCGGTCTCGCGGCCGTGCAGCACGTTGTCGCGGTCGCGCCGCTGCAGGCCCAGGCAGATCCGCTTCGTGATGAAGAAGACCAGGACCGGCAGGACGAAGAAGGAGATCCGGACCACCCAGGTGATCGCGTTGATCGACAGATGGAAGCGGGTGGCGAAGAGGTCGTTGCCGCCACCGACCAGCAGGATCAGGTAGAGGCTGATCCAGGCCGCGCCGATGCCGGTGCGGACCGGGCGGTTGCGCGGGCGGTCGAGCAGGTGGTGCTCGCGCTTGTCACCGGTGACCCACGACTCCAGGAACGGGTAGGCGCCCATGAAGCCCAGGACCAGCGGGAAGACCACCAGCGGGATGAACACACCCAGCACGAGCGTGTGGCCCCACAGGCTGATCTCCCAGCCCGGCATGATGCGGATCAGGCCCTCGGAGAAGCCCATGTACCAGTCGGGCTGCGCGTCGGTCGACACCTGGTCCGGCCGATAGGGGCCGTAGGACCAGACCGGGTTGACGGACACCAGCGCGGACATGGCCGCGATGACGCCGAAGACCAGGAAGAAGAAGCCGCCCGCCTTGGCGGTGTAGACCGGCAGCAGCGGCATGCCGACCACGTTCTTCTCGGTCTTGCCGGGGCCGGGGAACTGCGTGTGCTTGTGGTAGAAGACCAGGATCAGGTGGGCCACCAGCAGGCCCGCCATGATGCCCGGGATCAGCAGCACGTGGATCGTGTAGAACCGCGGCACGATGTCGTGCCCTGGGAACTCCCCGCCGAAGAGGAAGAACGACAGGTACGTGCCGACGATGGGCACGGACAGGACCGCGCCCTCCATGAAGCGGATACCGGTACCCGACAGCAGGTCGTCCGGCAGCGAGTAGCCCATGAAGCCGTCGAACATGCCGAGGAACAGCAGCAGGAAGCCGAAGAGCCAGTTGATCTCGCGCGGCTTGCGGAAGGCGCCGGTGAAGAAGACGCGCATCATGTGCACGAGCATCGCGGCCACGAAGACGATGGCCGCCCAGTGGTGGATCTGGCGGACCAGCAGACCGCCGCGCACGTCGAAGCTGATGTGCAGCGTCGACGCGTACGCCTCGGACATCCTGATGCCCTGCAGCGGCGTGTAGGAGCCGTCGTAGACGACCTCGTTCATCGCCGGGTGGAAGAACAGCGTCAGGTAGACACCGGTCAGGATGACGATGATGAAGCTGTAGAGGGAGATCTCGCCCAGCATGAAGGACCAGTGGTCCGGGAAGATCTTCCGCATGTTGGCCTTGGCCAGGCTGTAGATGCCCAGCCGGCCGTCGGCCCAGTCGGCGACACGCTCACCGGCGGGCGCCTTGCCGCGCGGCTTGCCGCTCGCGCTCTCGTTGGTAGTCATCCACGCTCCCAGAAGGCAGGGCCCACGGGCTCTTCGAAGTCGCCGAGCGCCTCGAGGTAGCCCTCGTCGTTCACGCTGATCCGCAGCTGCGGCAGGGCGTGACCCGCCGGGCCGAAGATCACCCGCGCACCGTCGGACAGGTCGAACGTCGACTGGTGGCAGGGGCAGAGCACGTGGTGCGTCTGCTGCTCGTACAGGCTGATCGGGCAGCCGACGTGGGTGCAGATCTTGGAGTAGGCGAGGATGCCCTGGTGCGCCCACTCGCGCGCCCGCTTGTCCTTGATGTCGTCCGGCGCGATGCGCACGATCATCAGGGCCGCCTTGGCGATCTGCTCCTGGAAGTCCTCCTGGTCCTCCTCCAGCCCCTCGGGCACGGCGAAGGTCAGGGAACCGACGGCGACGTCCTCGGGACGCAGCGGCTGGTTCGTGTTCTGGTTGACCAGCAGCTTGCCCTTGGCCCACAGGGTGTGCCGGAGCTTCTGCTCCGGCAGCGGGCCGAGGTCGCGCAGCAGCATGACGCCGGACAGCGGGACCAGGGTGAGCGCGCCGAGCATGGTGTTGCGGATCAGCTTGCGGCGGCCGAGCTGGCTCTCCCTCGCGCCGTCGCCGAAGTCGCGCATCACCTGGGCACGGGTCTCCGGGTCGGCGGAGATCGGGTGCCGCTCGGCCGGGCGCTCGGTGTCGTCCATCAGGGTGCGGGCCCAGTGGACCGCGCCGGCGCCGATGGCGAAGAGCGAGACGCCCAGCGTCATGCCCAGCGCGAAGTTGAGCGCGCTGACGTGGCCCAGCGGCCAGACGTAGACGATCTTGTCGATGGGGATGACGACGAAGCTCGCGATGAAGCCGAGCGTGGCGACCATCGAGGCGGCGAACAGCAGCGCCACCGTGCGCTCGGAGGACTTCGCGGCCTTCTCGTCGATGTCCTGGCGTCGCGGCAGGTGCGCGGGCAGGCCCGGGTCGGCGAACGGGTGCTCATCCGCGCGGCCGACCTCGCCGTGGTCGTGAGCCGAACGCTCCGGCAGGTTCTCTTCTGACATGTCCTGACTCATGACTTCTTGGCCTTGGTGGTGTGGGCGCCGATCCAGCACGCACAGACGATCAGAGCGCCGAGGCCGAAGATCCAGCCGAACAGACCCTCGGTGACCGGGCCGAGGCTGCCCAGCGACATGCCGCCGGGGCTCGGCGCCTTGTCGCCGTTGACGGCGTTCAGGTAGGCGATGATGTCGCGCTTGTTCTGCTCGGGCATCGTGCTGTTGGGGAACGACGGCATGTTCTGCGGGCCGGTGAGCATGGCCTCGTACAGGTGCTTGTTGCTCACACCCGAGAGCGACGGGGCGTACTTGCCGTTCGTCAGGGCGCCACCCTTGCCCTGGTAGTTGTGGCACTGCGCGCAGTTGGTACGGAACAGCTCCCCGCCCCGCGCCATGTCCGCGCCGCTGGGGTTGGTCTGCTCCTCGCCGGGCGTGGCCGGGCCGGGGCCCAGCGAGGCGATGTACGCGGCGAGCTGGTCGATCTGCTTCTGCGAGTAGATGTTCCTCTTGCTCGGAACCTGCGCGCCGGGCTGCTGGGCCGGCATGCGGCCGGTGCCGACCTGGAAGTCCACGGCCGCGGAGCCGACGCCCACCAGGCTCGGGCCGTCACTGCTTCCCTGGCCCGACCTACCGTGGCAGCTGGAGCAACCGACGGAGTACAGCTTCTTGCCCTCTTCGATGGCGAGGGACTGGGAGCTGTCGTCGGCCTGCGCCTTGGGCGCGGGCGCGAGCGCCGCGTACAGCCCCCCGATGGCCGTGAGCGCGAGAAGTAGGACGACAAGCGCCGCCATCGGGTGGCGCCGTCGTGCGGAGAGCTTTTTCACGGATTACCCCGGTGTCAGGATCTCTTGCGTCGATGGGTCTGGGAGACGGACAGGTGGCCGCGGCTGCCGCGGCGGTCCGCTTACTTGATCAGGTAGATCGTGGCGAAGAGGCCGATCCAGACGACATCGACGAAGTGCCAGTAGTAGGAGACGACGATGGCGGCGGTGGCCTGTTCGTGCGTGAACCGCCTGGCCGCGTAGGTCCGTCCCAGGACCAGCAGGAAGGCGATGAGACCGCCCGTCACGTGCAGACCGTGGAAGCCGGTGGTCAGGTAGAACACCGAACCGTACGGGTCCGAGGAGAGCGAAAGGCCGTCCTCCTTGACCAGGTTGGTGTATTCGAAGATCTGACCGCCGATGAAGATCGCGCCCATGATGAAGGTCACCGTGAACCACGCGCGCAGCTTCTTCACGTCGCCGCGCTCGGCGGCGAAGACACCCATCTGGCAGGTGAAGGAAGAGAGCACGAGGATCGTGGTGTTCGCCGCCGAGAACGGAACGTTCAGGAGATCGGCGTGGGCCTTCCAGTACTCGGCACCCGTCACCGAGCGGAGGGTGAAGTACATCGCGAAGAGGGCCGCGAAGAACATCAGCTCGGAACTCAGCCAGATGATGGTTCCGACGCTGGTGAGGTTCGGCCGGTTGACCGACGGGTGCGCGTGCCCGGTTTCTACTGCTGTTGCTGTCGCCACGACCGACATTATGTCGGTCCCTTATCTCGCGCTCACTCCGGGGGGTGCCATTCGGTGTGTCAAGGCACTTGGGACGGCGGTGGAGATCGCCCGAAGGAGCTAACACTCCTCGAAGGACCCTGCTCAGGAGTAAGGTTCGGCCACAGGCAGGCGACTCCACGAAGGCGAGGAGGCACGGATGCAGACGACCGCGACGGTGCTGGTCTACAGCGACGACAGGAACACCCGGGAGCAGGTCCGTCTGGCCGTCGGCCGCCGCCCCGCGAGCGACCTGCCGCCGGTGGAGTACCTGGAGTGCGCGACCCTTCCGGCGGTGCTGAGCGCCCTGGAGAGCGGCGGCATCGACGCCTGTGTGCTGGACGGCGAGTCCGTACCGGCGGGCGGCATGGGTGTGTGCCGGCAGGTCAAGGACGAGATCTTCCGCTGCCCGCCGGTGCTGGTGCTGATCGGGCGCCCTCAGGACGCCTGGCTGGCCAGTTGGAGCCGGGCCGACGCGGCGGTGAGCCACCCCGTCGACCCGGTCGAGCTGAGCGCCGCCCTGGCGGGGCTGCTCAGGCAGCGTCTGTCCATCGGCGTGTAGGCGGCGGCGCGGCGGTCACAGCACCGGCCGCAGGCGGGCCTGCGGGTCATCCGTGTCGTCCGCCGCGGCCGGGTCGACGCCGGCCCGCGCCCCGGCCGCGCTGCCCTTGCGCCAGTCGGCCCAGCTGAGGTTCCAGTCGCCGAATCCGTTCCCGAACGGCGCCATCTCCTCACCCAGGCTGTGCGTGACCACCACGATGTCCCCACGCCGGACGTTGTCGTAGAACCAGCGGGCGTTCTCCGTGCTCATGCCAGTGCAGCCGTGGCTGACGTTGGCCACGCCCTGCGAGCCCACCGACCAGGGCGCGGCGTGCACGTACTCACCGCTCCAGGTCACCCGGGTGGCCCATTGCACGGGCAGGTCGTAGGCGTCCGAACTGCCGGACGCGATGCCCACGGTCTCGCTGCGCATCCGTACGTTGGCCTCCTGGCCCAGCACGACCTTGATGCCGTTGCGGGTGGAGAACCCGGGCTTGCCGGTGGTGACCGGGATGGTGCGCACGACACGGCCGTTGCGCTTGAAGGTCATGGTGTGCGTCTCGGCGTCCGTGAGCGCCTCCACGCGGTCGCCGGTGCGCAGCGTCAGGGGTTTGGCCGGGCCGCCGTACATGCCGCCCTTGATGTGCAGGCCGTCGAGGGTGCTGCGCACCTCGATGCGGGCGTGTGCGGGCCAGTAGGCGTGCGGGCGGTAGTGCAGGGTGCGGTCGTCCACCCAGTACCAGGCGCCCTGGCCGGCCGAGGGCGCGGAGTCGACGTGCAGACTGCGCTCGACGGCGATACGGGCGTTGATGTCCTTGACCGGGGCGCTGAGTTCGGCGGTGACGGGCTGTCCGACGCCGTAGGTGCCGCTCTCGGGGCCGAACGTGACCCGGAGCAGCTTGTCGGGGGCGCGGGTGTCGAGCGCCAGCGTCTTGCGGCCCTGGCGGCCGTCCTTGTCCTCGGTACTCACCCGGACGGTGTAGTGGGCCCCCGCCCCCAGTGCGGAGGTGCTCTGCCAGTGCCTGCCGTCCTCGGAGAGCCGCCCGCGGATGAATCGGCCCGCGCCGTCGGTGGCCGTCACATCCGTGATGCGTTTGCTGTCACCCTTGACGGTGATTTGCAGCGGCTTCCGGGGATCGGCCTTCTTCGTGCCCGTGCCCGCGGCCCACACCACGTCGCCCGAGGCGTCGTAAGGAGCCTTGGCCAACGGATCGCCGTCACCCGAACAGGCGGCCAGCGGGGCTGCCACAACCGCTGTCACGAGTGCGATCGCCATTCGGCGGGGAGAAAAGAGACCCATGATCACACGGTATGCATAAGAGCCCGTCCGCGCGCGTCGGGCGCGTGCGAACGGGCGAGGCCCGGACCCCATTCGGGTGTCCGGGCCTCGCCCGTGTGCGCTACGAGCTCACTGGGTGCGGTTCTCGCCCCGGTAGTACTCGAAGACCCAGCCCCACAGTCCGAAGAGGATGAAGGGCGCGCCGAAGTAGATCAGCCACCAGCCGAAGATGATGCCCAGGAAGGCGGTGGCACCACCGAAGGCCAGCAGCAGCGGCTGCCAGCTGTGCGGGCTGAAGAAGCCCAGCTCGCCGGCGTCGTCCGAGACATCCGCGTCCTCGCGGTCCTGCGCCCCGGTGTCCGCCCGGCGAGCGGTGAAGGCCAGGTAGAACCCGATCATCACGGCCAGGCCGAAGGAGAGGAAGAGCGCCGTGGTGCCCACCGGCTCCTTGGACCACAGGCCGTAGAGGATGGCCATGGCCAGGAAGAAGAAGGAGAGCCACAGGAACAGCCTGCCCTGGAACTTCACTTGCCGGTCTCCTTCTCATCGCCGCCGGAGACGGCCTTGGGGGCCGGGCCGACGTTCTCCAGCTGGTCCTGAGCGGCGATCTCCGGGTGGTGGAGGTCGAACGCCGGGGATTCGGACCGGATGCGCGGCAGCGTGAGGAAGTTGTGCCGCGGAGGCGGGCAGGAGGTCGCCCACTCCAGGGAGCGGCCGTAGCCCCACGGGTCGTCGACCTCGACCGGCTTGCCGTACTTGGCCGTCTTCCACACGTTGTAGAAGAACGGCAGCATCGACAGGCCCAGCAGGAAGGAGCTGATGGTCGAGATGGTGTTCAGCGTGGTGAAGCCGTCCGCGGCCAGGTAGTCCGCGTAGCGGCGCGGCATGCCCTCGGTGCCCAGCCAGTGCTGGACGAGGAACGTGCCGTGGAAGCCGAAGAACAGCGTCCAGAAGGTGATCTTGCCCAGCCGCTCGTCCAGCATCTTGCCCGTGAACTTCGGCCACCAGAAGTGGAATCCGGAGAACATCGCGAAGACGACGGTTCCGAAGACGACGTAGTGGAAGTGCGCCACCACGAAGTACGTGTCGGAGACGTGGAAGTCCAGCGGCGGCGAGGCCAGGATGACACCGGTCAGACCACCGAAGGCGAAGGTGATCAGGAAGCCGATCGCCCATAGCATCGGTGTCTCGAAACTCAGTGAGCCCTTCCACATCGTGCCGATCCAGTTGAAGAACTTCACACCGGTCGGTACCGCGATCAGGAAGGTCATGAAGGAGAAGAACGGCAGCAGCACACCGCCGGTGACGTACATGTGGTGCGCCCACACGGTCGCCGAGAGGCCGGCGATGGAGATCGTCGCCGCGATGAGGCTGACATAACCGAACATCGGTTTCCGGGAGAAGACCGGAATGACCTCACTGATGATGCCGAAGAACGGCAGCGCGATGATGTAGACCTCTGGGTGCCCGAAGAACCAGAACAGGTGTTGCCATAGCAAGGCGCCGCCGTTGGCGGCGTCGAAGACATGGGCACCGAACTTGCGGTCCGCCTCCAGGGCGAGCAGCGCGGCGGCCAGCACCGGGAAGGCGAAGAGCACCAGCACACCGGTGAGCAGCACGTTCCAGACGAAGATCGGCATCCGGAACATCGTCATGCCGGGGGCGCGCATGCAGATGATCGTGGTGATGAAGTTGACCGAGCCGAGGATCGTACCGAAGCCGGAGAAGGCCAGACCCATGATCCACAGGTCGCCGCCGATGCCCGGCGAGCGGACCGCGTCGGTGAGCGGGGAGTAGGCGAACCAGCCGAAGTCGGCGGCGCCGTTCGGGGTCAGGAAGCCGGCGACCGCGATGAGCGAGCCGAACAGGTAGAGCCAGTAGGCGAACATGTTCAGCCGCGGGAAGGCGACGTCGGGGGCGCCGATCTGCAGCGGCATGATCCAGTTCGCGAAGCCGGCGAACAGCGGCGTCGCGAACATCAGCAGCATCACGGTGCCGTGCATCGTGAAGAGCTGGTTGAACTGCTCGTTCGACACCACCTGGGTGCCGGGGCGGGCGAGCTCGGCGCGCATGATGAGCGCCATGATGCCGCCGATGATGAAGAAGAAGAACGAGGTCGCGAGGTAGAGCGAACCGATCGTCTTGTGGTCGGTCGTGGTCAGCCACTTCACGACCGCCGCGCCGGGCTGCTTCGTGCGGAGCGGCAGCTCGTCCTCGTACGTGTCTTCGTGCGCCGCGGCCGCGCCGTGGGGTTCGTTGAGAATGCTCACTGGGTCTTGGTCTCCGCGTTCTTGGCGTTGCCGGTGGTGGCAATGCCTGCCGGGACGTAACCGGTCTGGCCCTTCTTCGCCAGGTCCTTCAGGTGCTGCTGGTACTGCGCCGGAGAGACGACCTTGACGTTGAAGAGCATCCGGGAGTGGTCCACGCCGCACAGCTCGGCGCACTTGCCCATGAAGGTGCCCTCCTTGTTGGGGGTCACCTGGAAGACGTTGGTGTGGCCGGGGATGACGTCCATCTTCATCAGGAAGGGGACCACCCAGAAGTCGTGGATGACGTCACGCGAGGTGAGCACGAACCGGACCGTCTCGCCCTTGGGCAGCCACAGGGTCGGGCCCGGATTGCCGGTGTCCGGGTCCTTGGAGGCAGGGGTCCCGAAGTCGTAGACGCCGTCCGCGCCGGCGGGCGCGTCCAGCTTCTTCGCCGAGATCGTGGAGAGCTCCGCAGGCACCTTGCCCGCCGCGGGCGTCGACGGGTTGCCGTCCACGTCCTCGACGTAGTTGAACGCCCAGCTCCACTGGAAGCCGACCACGTTGATGACGTGGTCGGGCCGCTTGGAGGTCTCCAGGAGCTTGGACTCGTCACGCGCGGTGAAGTAGAAGAGCACCGAGATGATGACCAGCGGGACCGTGGTGAAGAGCGCCTCGATCGGCATGTTGTAGCGGATCTGGGGCGGCACCTCCACCTTGGTGCGGCTGCGGCGGTGGAAGATGATGCTCCAGAGGATCAGCCCCCAGACGAGCACGCCGACCGCGAGCGCGGCCGCCCAGGAACCCTGCCAGAGCGACAGGATCCGCGGTGCCTCGGCCGTGGCGGGGCTGGGCATGCCCAGGCGGGGGAAGTCCTCGTATGTGCAACCGGTGGCGGTCGCAAGGACCAGGCCCGCGGCCAGCGCCTGCGGCAGAATCCGCCGCATCGGGCGCCGCGACGAGCGGTCGGAGCCGTAGGGACTCACGTAGCGCCTTCCCGAGAGTCTCGCCCGCGCGTCGGGATTCCCGGCCTGTGCTGGTCGGTCGCCCTGGCGCGGGCAGTGGTGTGGATGTTTATGCGGACCAAACCCTACTGGACTCGTTTTTGGGCCGCGCGGGGAGGGGTGCCAACGCGCCGGGGCGGCCCCCGAAGGGGTGTCGGACGCTCTCCCGCACCCGCGGAACGCCCCGTTCCGGGGCCTTCTGACGCAGGCCCAGACGCCGGCCCGGCCGCCGGGGCGTACCGTGCGGGACGTGCCCTATTTCGACGCCGCATCCGCCGCCCCGCTGCATCCCGTCGCCCGTCAGGCCCTTCTCGCCGCTCTCGACGAGGGCTGGGCCGACCCCGCCCGGCTGTACCGGGAGGGGCGCCGGGCCCGGCTGCTGCTCGACGCGGCGCGCGAGGCCGCGGCGGAAGCCGTGGAGTGCCGGCCGGACGAACTGGTTTTCACTCCTTCGGGGACACGCGCGGTCCACGCGGCGGTCTCCGGGACGTTGGCCGGACGGCGGCGGGTGGGCCGGCACGCGGTCGTCTCGGCGGTCGAGCACTCCTCCGTCCTGCACGCGGTGGAGGGCGGCACGGTGACGGAGGTGGAGGTGGACCGCACCGGCCTGGTCGACGCCGCCGCCTTCGGCGCCGCCCTGCGGGCGGACACCGCGCTGGCCTGCCTGCAGTCCGCCAACCACGAGGTGGGCACGGCGCAGCCGGTGGCGGAGGTGGCCGAGCTGTGCCGGGCGGTCGGGGTGCCGCTGCTGGTGGACGCCGCGCAGTCGCTGGGCTGGGGGCCGGTCGAGGGCCCCTGGTCACTGCTGGCGGCGAGCGCGCACAAGTGGGGCGGGCCGTCCGGGGTCGGGCTGCTCGCGGTGCGCAAGGGCACCCGCTTCGCCCCCCAGGGGCCCGCGGACGAAAGGGAGTCCGGCCGCGCCCCCGGCTTCGAGAACCTCCCGGCGATCGTCGCGGCGGCCGCCTCGCTGCGCGCGGTGCGCGCGGAGGCGGTCGCGGAGGCGGCGCGTCTGTCGGCGCTGGTCGACCGTATCCGCGCCCGGGTGCCCGAACTGGTGGCGGACGTCGAGGTGGTCGGGCACCCTTCGCTGCGGCTGCCCAACGTCGTGACGTTCTCCTGCCTTTACGTCGACGGCGAGGCCCTGCTGCACGAACTCGACCGCGCGGGCTACTCCGTGTCCTCCGGGTCGTCGTGCACATCGAGCACCCTGACGCCCAGCCATGTCCTCAAGGCCATGGGCGTGCTGTCGGAGGGGAACGTGCGCGTCTCGCTCCCGTCGGGCGCGGTGGCCGACGACGTCGAGGGCTTCCTGGAGGTCCTGCCCGGCGTGGTGCGGACGGTCCGCGAACGGCTCGGCGCCCCCGAGCCGGCGGCCCGGCCGACCGGGACGTCGCGGGGGGACCTCCCCGAACTGGTGGTGGACTCCCTCGGCAAGCGGTGCCCGATCCCGGTCATCGAGCTGGCGAAGGTCATCGAGGACGTGCCGGTCGGCGGGATCGTCTCCGTCCTGTCCGACGACGAGGCCGCCCGGCTCGACATCCCGGCCTGGTGCGAGATGCGCGGCCAGGAGTACGCCGGTGCGCACGAGGCGCCGCGAGGCGTCGCCTACTGGGTGCGCCGCCTGTCCTGACCCGCCACGCGCGGCGCCCCGCCGCCCAGAGGGCGGCGGGGCGCGGAGGACCGGCGCGGAAACGTCAGCGCAGGTGCGTGCGGACCTCGTCGGCGGCCTCGTCGCCGTAGGCCTTGGTGAAGCGGTCCATGAAGTGCGCCCGGCTCAGCTGGTACTCCTGGGTGCCGAGGGTCTCGATGACCAGGGTGGCGAGCATGCAGCCGACCTGCGCGGCGCGCTCGTGCCCGACACCCCAGGCCAGGCCGGACAGGAAGCCGGCGCGGAAGGCGTCGCCCACGCCCGTGGGATCGACCTTGGCCTCCTCCTCGGCGCAGCCGACGACGATCGGCGCCTCGCCGACGCGGTCGATGCGCACGCCGCGGGACCCCAGAGTGGTGACCCGGGTGCCCACACGGCCGAGGATCTCCTCCTCCGTCCAGCCGGTCTTGGACTCGATGAGGCCCTTCTCGTACTCGTTGGAGAAGAGGAAGGCCGCGCCGTCCAGCAGTATCCGGATCTCGTCGCCGTTCATGCGGGCGATCTGCTGCGAGAAGTCGGCGGCCCACGGGATGCCCCGGGTACGGCACTCCTCGGTGTGGCGGAGCATCGCCTCGGGGTCGTCGGCGCCGATGAGGACCAGGTCGAGGCCGCCGACCCGGGCGGCGACGGAGTGCAGCTCGATGAGGCGGGCCTCGCTCATGGCACCGGTGTAGAAGGAGCCGATCTGGTTGTGGTCGGCGTCGGTGGTGCAGACGAAGCGCGCGGTGTGCAGGACCTCGGAGATCCGCACGGACGCGGTGTCCACGCCGTGCCGGTCCAGCCACGCCCGGTAGTCGTCGAAGTCGGAGCCGGCGGCGCCGACGAGCACGGGCCGTACACCCAGTTGGCCCATTCCGAAGCAGATGTTCGCGCCGACGCCTCCGCGGCGCACGTCGAGGGTGTCGACCAGGAAGGAGAGGGAGACCGTGTGCAGCTGATCCGCGACGAGCTGGTCGGCGAATCGGCCGGGGAAGGTCATCAGATGGTCGGTGGCGATGGAGCCGGTGACTGCGATACGCACGGCTGGGCTGCTCCTGCGGAGGACGGACGAGGACCTGACCTGCCAACGCTACCGGCTGGGCCGATGAACGCCGACACGGAGAAACTACCCGATAGTAGGTCTTTCTCATGTGATTCAGGATGCCTAGGGTCGGCTTATGACCCCTTCCCTGCCCGCCGCTCCGCTCGGCGAACCTGAGACGCTCGCCGAGCTGCTCGGCGACTGCCGCAAGATGGCCCAGCACTGGGAGACCCCGGCCACGCCGGAGGTCTCACGGGTCGCCCCCTCGAAACTGCACGGCATCACGGTGCCCGAGGCGTCCGCGCACGTCGTCGAGGGCATGGCCGAATACGGGGACTGATCGGAACCGCGACGCGCTCCGGCCCGTCCAAGTGACGTCCCGCTCCTGAGTCACAGGGGCGTCACCTGCTGTGCCCCGTGGTACGCCCGTGGTACGCGGAGCCGAAGGAGCCATCGTGGAGAGCGAGAGCCCGTCACCGCACCCTCGGCGAAGGTCGCCCTGGGCCGTCACCGTGGTCGCCGCGGCCGTGCTGGCCGCCGGGGGCGGCGGCGCCTATTGGGCCGCGTCCGACGCCCAGGGCGGCACGCCCCGTGCCGCGGGTGGCGGCGTGAACGGCGGCGGGGCCACCGCGTCCCCGCCCCCGCTGGAGCTCGACGGGACGGTACACGGCCCGGTCGGCGAGCCGGCCCTCAAGGCCGCCCTCCCCGCCGGTCCGTCCTCCGCCGCCGTACAGCGCCCCGGCACGGTGTCCCGCGCCGCGGTGGAGAAGCTGGCGCGCGCCCTGGGGGTGCCCGGGACGGTGAGGTCCGACCACGGGGTGTGGAGGGCCGGCGGCACTCCGGACGGCGGCGGGCCCGCGCTGCGGGTGAGCCGGCAGGCGCCCGGCGACTGGGCGTACTCCCGCTACGCCGCCTCCCCGCAGAAGAAGCGCTTCCTGGCCCCCGGCGGCGACGCGGTGTCCGAGGAGCGGGCGCTGCGCGAGGCCGCCCCGGTGCTCGCGGCGCTCGGCTTGAAGGACGCCCGCACCGACGCGAGCGAGTCCGCCGGCGCCCTTCGCAAGGTCACCGCGGACCCGAAGGTGGCGGGCCTGCCGACGCACGGGTGGCTCACGGCGCTGACCGTTGGCCACGACGGCGTGGTCGCGGCCCACGGGATGATGGCGCCGCTGACCCGGGGCGACACCTACCCCGTGGTGTCGGCCAAGGAGTCGCTGGAGCAGCTGCGGCATTCCGGCACCGGCGGCGACCTGGGGCTCCGCAACTGCCCGACGGTAATCCCCCAGAAGTCGCGCGCACCGGGCGAGGACCCGGCGCTGCCGAGGCAGCTGCCGTGCGTGCCGTCCGGCCCGCGGGGCCAGGAGGCGCGCGGGGCCGAGTTCGGGCTGTCGGCGCAGTTCGTGGCCGGGCGGCGGGCGCTGGTCCCGTCATGGCTGTTCACGCTGGCGCAGCCGGGCGTGCGGGGCACCTGGGTGCTGGCGCAGCCCGCCGTGGACCCGGCGTACGTGCGCAGCGGTCCGCGCGGGCGGGTTCCGGCCCCCTCGCAGACGGTCCCCGGCTCACCCGGCTCACCCGGCTTGCCCGGCTCGCCCGGCTCCTCCGGCCTTCCCGGCCCGGGCACGACGCCGCGGACGGGAACGGGCACGGAGACGGGGACGGCGAAGGTGGAGTCGTACGCCGTCGAGGACTCGAAGCTGACCCTGGTCTTCTGGGGCGGCGTCTGCAGCAGCTACGCGGCGACCGCCGACGACTCGGGCCGGGTGGTGGAGGTACGCGTCACCTCGGTGGAGAAGAACCCCGGCTCGGCGTGCATCTTGATCGCCAAGAAGTTCACCCGCACGGTCCCGCTCGACCGGCCGCTCGGCGACCGGAAGGTCGTGGACCTCCACGACGGCAGCACCGTCCCGCCCGCCTGATCCCGCACAACGACGGAGGCGGCGGACACCGCTGGGG
>NZ_JBHXSO010000046.1:0-71318 GCF_042714775.1 Streptomyces sp. NPDC058691
TCCCGCCCTATCGTGGGGCCCGCGGGGGTCCGGCCGCGCCCCCCCCGCCGGCCCGCCACGCCGGTGGCGTTTCCGCGGGGCGCGCCGGCTCCGGAGTTGGTCGCCGGGGATACGCTGAGGCCCATGGGACCGTTCCTGCCGTATCTGGTCCTCGCGGCGTGCCTGGCGGCGGTCATGGGGCTCTTCACCTGGCTGGCGACGGTGATCCGCCGCCGGGGTGCCGCCGGTTCGGCCGTCCGGGCAGCCATGGCCTCCTACGAGGAGGCGTTCCAGGTGACGGCCCACGACGCGCACTACGAGATCCAGGCGCAGACGGAGCGCAAGATGCCCGTGATGTCGCCCGACGATCCATGGCGGCCCGGGCGCGAGGAACGCGACGCGGGGGCCTCCCGCCGCGTTCCGCCGAGGAGGCGGCCGCGCCGGCGGTTCGGCGGCCTGTGGCGCGCCCGCCGGCGGTGATGCCGCGCCGGCCCGGCCTTGTGTGCGCGGGCGGTCAGCGGCGCCGCAGCGACGGGTCGAGCAGCGCGGGCGGCGTGTCGAACTTCTCGTGTGCGGCGAGGTCGACGCCGGGAGCGACGATCGCGTCGATGGCATCGAGCACGTCGGCGGAGAGCACGATGTCCGCGGCGGCGAGCTGCGCGTGGAGGTGCTCCGGCGTGCGGGGGCCGATGATCGCGCTGGTCACGGCGGGGTGGGCGGTCACGAATCCGAGCGCGAGCTGAATCATCGTCAGGCCGGCCTCGTCGGCGACCCCGGCCAGCCGCTCCACCGCGTCGAGCCTGGCGCGATTGGAGGGAAGCGAGAGGTCGAAGCGTTGCGGCAGGAGCACCGAACGGCTGGTGGTGATCTCCCGGCCCTCGCGGACCGCCCCCGACAGCCAGCCCGAGGCCAGCGGGCTCCACGCCAGCACGCCGAGGCCGTACTCCTCGGTCACGGGCAGGACATGCGCCTCGATGCCGCGCTGGAGGATCGAGTAGCTGGGCTGCTCGGTGACGTAACGGCTCAAGTGGTTTTCCCGGGCGGCCCATTGCGCCTGCACGAGACGGTAGGCCGGGAAGGTCGAGGAGCCGAAGTAGCGGATCTTGCCCGCGCGCTGCAGATCGGTCAGGGCCGACAGCGTCTCCTCGTCGCTGGTGCGCGGATCCCATCGGTGGATCTGGTAGAGGTCGACGTGGTCGACACCGAGGCGGCGCAGGCTGTCGTCCAGCTCGGTGACCAGCCAGCGGCGCGAACCGCCCTGGTGGTTGCGCTCGTCGCCCATCGGCATGCTCGCCTTCGTGGCCAGCACGATGTCGTCGCGGCGGCCGGCGATGGCCTTGCCGACCATCTCCTCCGACTGGCCGCCGCTGTACATGTCGGCGGTGTCGATGACGTTGATCCCGGCATCGAGGGCGGCGTCGACGATGGCGGTGGCCTCGTCCTGGGTGGTGCGTCCGATGGCGCCGAAGTTCATCGCGCCGAGCGCGAGGGAGCTGACCTGCACACCGGTGCGGCCCAAGGTGCGGTACTGCATGACCGTGTCTCCTTTGGAGCGGCTTGGTTGTAGGTCCCCTGCTCTGACATGATCGAGCAAGCGGAACCTTGTTCCGTTAACGATACGGAACGACGTTCCGCTTAGCAAGGCCGGTATGGAGGGACGCGGTGGTGAACGACGGCGACAACGGCGCGGAGCAGGCGGCACGCCCCAAGCGGGCGGACGCCCGGCGCAACAAGGAGACCCTGCTCGACGCGGCCGCCGCGATCTTCGTCACGGCGGGCGTGGAAGCGCCGGTGCGCGACATCGCGGCCAGGGCCGGTGTCGGGACGGGCACGATCTACCGCCACTTCCCCACGCGGGCGGACCTCATCATCGCCGTCTACCGGCACCAGGTCGAAGCCTGCGCCGAGGCCGGTCCGGCCCTTCTGGCGGCCGGTGCGGCTCCGTACGCCGCACTGGCCCAGTGGATCGACCTCTTCGTCGACTTCCTGGTCACCAAGCACGGACTCGCCGCGGTACTGCATTCCGACAACGCCGACTTCGACACCCTGCACGCCTACTTCCTCGACCGGCTCGTGCCCGTGTGCACCCGGCTCCTCGAAGCCGCGGCCGCCGCCGGCGAGATCCGCACCGACGTGGACGCGTACCAGCTCATGCGCGGTGTGGGGAATCTGTGCGTCGGCGCGGAGAGCGATCCCCGCTACGATCCGCGCCTGCTGGTCGGGCTCCTCATCGCGGGGCTGCGCCTGCCGCGGGGCTGATCCTGGACGGCGGCCTCGTTCCGTGTCGAGAAACCGCGGCCTGCTCCGTCCCCGGGGTGAAGGCGGCCACAATGGGTCGCACCTGCACCGAGGAGAAACACGATGGCCAAGTACCTGCTGCTGAAGCACTACCGCGGCGCTCCGGCGGCGGTCAACGACGTGCCCATGGACCAGTGGACGCCGGAGGAGATCTCGGCGCACGTGCAGTACATGAACGACTTCGCGGCCCGGCTGGAGGAGACCGGCGAGTTCGTCGACGGCCAGGCGCTCTCCCCCGAGGGGATGTTCGTCCGGTACGACGGGGAGGGGCGACCGCCGGTCACCGACGGCCCGTTCGCCGAGACCAAGGACGTCATCGCGGGCTGGATGGTGATCGACGTCGACAGCCACGAGCGCGCCCTCGAACTGGCCGGGGAGTTGTCCGCCGCCCCTGGGGCCGGTGGGAAGCCGATCCACGAGTGGCTCGAACTGCGGCCGTTCCTGACCGCGCACCCCACCATCACGGAGTGACGTCGCCGATGGACGAGGCCCTGCTCCGGAGCCTCACCCCGAGCGTGCTCGCGATCCTCGTCCGCCGCGGAGCCGATTTCGCGGCGGCCGAGGACGCCGTGCAGGACGCGCTGGTCGAGGCGGTCAGGGTCTGGCCGGCCGATCAGCCACGGGATCCGAAGGGCTGGCTCGTCACCGTGGCCTGGCGCCGGTTCCTCGACGCGGCCCGGTCCGACGCCGCCCGCCGCCGGCGCGAGGACCTGGTCGAAGAGGAGCCGGCTCCCGGGCCCGCGCCCGCGGTGGACGACACGCTCCGGCTCTACTTCCTGTGCGCCCACCCGTCGCTGACGCCCTCGTCGGCGGTCGCGCTCACGCTGCGCGCCGTCGGCGGGCTCACCACCCGGCAGATCGCGCAGGCCTATCTGGTGCCGGAGGCGACCATGGCGCAGCGCATCAGCCGTGCCAAGCGCACCGTCTCCGGCGTGCGGTTCGACCGGCCCGGCGACGTCGCCACCGTGCTGCGCGTCCTGTACCTGGTCTTCAACGAGGGCTACTCCGGCGACGTCGACCTCGCCGCCGAGGCGATCCGCCTCACCCGGCAGCTCGCCGCCGTGATCGACCACCCGGAAGTGGCGGGCCTGCTCGCCCTCATGCTGCTCCACCACGCCCGGCGCGCCACCCGGACCGCGCCCGACGGCAGCCTGGTGCCGCTCGCGGAACAGGACCGGGGCCGGTGGGACACCGAGGCGGTCGCCGAGGGCATCGCGATCCTGCAGGCGGCCCTCGCCCGCGACAGACTGGGCGAGTTCCAGGCGCAGGCCGCCATCGCGGCGCTCCACGCGGACGCACGCACCGCCGAGGAGACCGACTGGGTGCAGATCGTCGAGTGGTACGACGAACTCGCGCGCCTCACCGACAGCCCGGTCGTCCGGCTCAACCGCGCGGTGGCCGTCGGCGAGGCCGACGGACCACGTGCCGGCCTGGCGGCGCTCGCCGCCCTGAGCGACTCCCTGCCCCGCCATGCCGCGGTGGCGGCGTACCTCCACGAGCGGGACGGCGATCTCGCGACGGCGGCACGGCTGTACGCCGAGGCGGCCCACAAGGCGCCCGACCTCGCCGAGCGCGATCACCTGACGCGCCAGGCCGCCCGGCTCAACGCAGGCTTGCGTCGCTGACGGATCGGCGCCGGCCGGGCGCCTCGTCCGCCGCCTAGGGCTGGGGAGAGACGGGACACGACTCGTCCGACTGCGTCTTCGTCCATCCGTCGCCGAGCACCTGGACATTGCTGTGAGCGGAGGAGTGCAGCGCCCCGGCGGAGGGGGCTCCGTCGCCGCCGCTCCCACTCGCCTCCTTGGGGAGCGCGCGCGTCGGCGAAATCGCAGGGGCCATCGTGCACGCCAACTGCCGCATGGCCAGGTGGCTGAACGGCGGGACGTCGTTGGGGAGCCGGATGGAGAGGGTGTTGTCGCCGCCGAGCGTCACTTTCGGTGTGGCTCCAAGGCGGGGCAGCTCCGTGGAGGCCGTCGCGGACTCGTCTGTGGTCGGTCCGTCGAACAGCGAGCCCAGGACGGCCCCGAAGTCCCCGGGGGCGCCGATCTTGCGCGGATAGGGCGCCAGATCACCGTTGCGCAGGAAATAGAGGTAAGCGACAGTCGGCTCCGCGGCCATCACATCGGGAGAGGACATGCCGCTTGCCGCCGGCCCGGCCTGGATGACGTCGGACGGGGGGACGCCGCACGCCGCCAGCGTGAGCGCGGCCGTGAGCCCGACCAGCAGCGCCGATACGCGCGTGCCCTTCACCGGGCACCCGCCGTGTCGGCGCAGGTGTCGGCGTCGGATGTCGCGGAGTCGCGGTGCAGGGGGAGTTCGACCGTGAACGCCGCCCCGCCCCAGGGCAGGTTCGTCGCACTGACGCGTCCCCCGTGCAGATGCACGTTCTCCGCCGTGATGGCCAGGCCCAGCCCGCTGCTCTCGCTCCTGGTCCGTGTGGTGCTCGCCTTGTAGAAGCGCTCGAAGATGTGCGGCATGGCCTCCTCGGCGATGCCGGGTCCGCTGTCGGTCACCTCGATGACGGCCCACGTCACGTCCGTTCGCTCCTTCCGCACGCTCATGGTCAGCCGCACCGGCGGCGCTCCGTGGCGTAGCGCGTTGCCGATCAGATTGGCCATGACGACGTCGAGCCGGCGCGGATCGACGCGCGTTCTGAGCACGCCCGGTCCCGGCAGGTGGGTCTCCACCTGGTCCTGCCACCCCCGGGAGGAGAGGGTGTGCCGTGCGGACTCGGTCAAGTCGACCTCGTCCAGGTTGAGTTGGACCGCGCCCGCGTCGAAGCGGGAGATCTCCATCAGGTCTTCCACCAGCCCGCTCAGCCGGATGGTCCCCTCGCTGATGAGCCGCAGCGCGTCGCGGGTCTCCTGGTCGAAGCGCAGGGCGTTCTCGTCGAGGACGTCGGTGAGCGCCGCCATCGCCGTCAGCGGCGTCCGCAGTTCGTGGGAGACGTCCGCGGCGAAGCGGCGCGCCTGGGCCTCCATGCGGCGCAACTCGGTGACGGACCGCTCCAGCGCCGCCGCCGTGTCGTTGAAGGACTGCGAGAGATCGGCCAGTTCGTCGGAACCGTTGACGGCCAGCCGGACGTCGAGGTGCCCCTCGGCCATGCGGCGCGTCGCCCGGCGCAACGCCCGCACGGGACGGAGCACACCACTCGCGGCGAGCAGCGCCAGCACGACGGCGAGGCACAGTGCCACCAGGGTGGCGCGCTCGATGCCGCTCACCATCGCCTCGACGTAGCCCTGTTCGGCGTCCTGCGGTACCACCAGGTACAACACCAATCCCGAGAGCCGGCGCTCCTTGGCCTCGGGGCTGAGGTAGGTGACCGGCATGCCGACGACGAGACAGGGCCGGCCGTCGGCATTCACCCGCTGGAACACCGCGGCGCGTGTCGTCCGCACGGACCGGAGCAGTTCCGGGCTCAGCCTGTTGAAGTCCGCACTCGGCGAGCCGGCGCGAAGGCTCCCGTAGGTGGCCAGCACCCGCCAGTCCGGCGACTGGCCGGCGCGGCGTACCTGGTTCACCCACCCCTGCAACGCCTGCTGGTCCGGCGCCGGGGAAGTGGAGGCGGCCACGTCGTTGACACTTTTCCGGAACTGCTGGATGACGGAGTCCTGGCTCTGCTGGAGCACCCCTGTGCGGGCTTCCCGGAAGGCGAGGGCGCCGGTGCTCAGCGCGCTGGCCACGGCCACCAGGGCGAAGGCGACCACCAGGCGGGCGCGCAGCCCGCGCAGCGGAAGGGGGATGCGCGCCAGGAGCGCGCGGAAGAACCGCACGGGCCCTGGGCCATGCCGAGCCGAGGTGCGGCCGCTCACGAGGAACCGAAGCGGTAACCGAAGCCGCGTACGGTCTGGATGTACCGGACATCCCCGCCCGGCTCACCGAGCTTGCCGCGCAGTCGCTTCACGCAGGCGTCCACGAGCCGTATGTCGCCGTGGTAGCTGTGCTCCCAGACCGCTTCCAGCAACTGCTGGCGGCTGAAGACCTGGCCGGGTGAGGCCGACAGGGTCAGCAGCAGCCGGAGCT
The DNA here is from genome assembly GCF_042714775.1 of Streptomyces sp. NPDC058691. Lineage (NCBI taxonomy): Bacteria > Bacillati > Actinomycetota > Actinomycetes > Kitasatosporales > Streptomycetaceae > Streptomyces > Streptomyces sp. NPDC058691. The sequence goes on from NZ_JBHXSO010000046.1 coordinate 6,301, forward strand.
CGGAGGGGGCGAGCAGGACGGGTTCACCGCGGTGCGTCACCACGAGCCCGGCCCGGTCGATGACCAGCTCGCCGTGCGACTCCGCCCGGGGCCGGACGCCGTCGGAGAAGGACGCGTCCTGCCTTCGCAGTACCGCGCGTATTCGCGCGTCGAGCACCCGGGCCTGCACGGGCTTGACCACGTAGTCGTCGGCGCCGGCCTCCAGGCCCACGACCACGTCGATGTCCTCGCCCTTGGCGGTCACCATGATGATCGGCACCTGGTCGCGGTCCCTGATCCGCCGGCAGACGTCGAGGCCGGACATGCCGGGAAGCATGAGGTCGAGCACCACCACGTCGGGGCGGAAGGGGCGGAGCTGCTCCAGTCCCTCTTCACCCGTTCCGGCGGCCAGGACATTGTGGCCCTGATGCCGCAGCGCCAATTGGACGGCGTTACGGACATCCGGGTCGTCTTCGACAATAAGGACTCGCGACACTTCGACAGTGTACGCAGACCGCTTTCGGTGACCTTCTTGCCGAAGGGCCCCTCTTGGGACCTGTTACAGAAGGGTCATAGAGAGAGCTACTCGTTATATTTTCGTGACTATCCGAACCTATGGCGATCATTTGAAATGACCAGTTTGAGCTGCCATGTATTCGGCACGAGAGCGGGAATCCGCACCGCCCATTCATAGCGCCGCGGTCTCCCACCATGGCCGTCGGCAGGGCTCGTCCCACCGCGCCGGCCGCCGTCGGACGTCCCACCGCCGAGGCCGTCCGCGCCGCCGGGGTGGGCGTTATCTGGTCATGGCGCTGGTGGCCGTCGGCCTGCTCGGCTCCGCCGCGTTCTTCCTGGGCGGCGGGCGAAGCGACGCGTCGGGCGGTTCCCCGCGTCCACGGAGCGTGGTGCACGTCACCCACTCGCCCACGCCCACGCCCACCCCGACTCCGACCCCCACGCCGACCCCCACCCCCAGTCCCAGCTCCACGGTGATCCACGTTCCGGCGACGGGTCCCGGGACGTTCGTCACCGCGCGAGCCGGCGGCGCGAAGGTCGGTCGCGGTGCGCATCTGATCCGCTACGCGGTGCAGGTCGAGACGGGGCTCGACATCTCGCCGGACCAGGCGGCGGAGGAGATCGCCGACATACTCGCCGCCCCCCGGGGCTGGACGCACAGCGGGAACAACTCGTTCCGGCTGGCGGGCGCGGGGGAGTCGTACGACCTCATGATCAAGATCGCGACACCGGGGACGGCTGACGCCCTGTGCTGGGCGGGGATCCACCAGAGCACCCACGGCGAGTACAACTGCGAGATTCCCGGCGGGGTGGTGGTGAACCTCAAGCGCTGGGTCAAGGGATCGCCCACCTTCGACGGCCCCATCCATGACTACCGGGCACTGATCATCAACCACGAGATGGGGCACTCCCTGGGCCTCACGCACATGACCTGCGCGGGTCCCGGACAACTGGCCCCGGTCATGATGCAGCAGATCAAGGGTCTGCACGGATGCATCGCCAACGCCTGGCCGTACGACAGGCACGGCCGCTACGTCTCCGGGCCGCACGTGCCGTGAACCGCGACCGGCCCTTTCACGCCGTTACAGCTCGGTCATGAGTTGGGCCAGGGGCCATGAACTGCAGTCGCCACTCTGAACTCGATGACAGCCCCTGGCCGTCAAGGCCGCCAAGCCGTCAGGCGCTCACGGTGCCGTGTCCCCGGCGCGCCGGTGCTGTCGGTGTGGGCAGCACACCTCTCTCCCGAATCTCCTGATTCTCTCGATCGGATGGAAACGCATGTCTGGATCCCGCACTGCTCGGAAACTCGCCGTGGCGCTGAGTCTGCTGCCGCTGCTGGCTGCCTGCGGCGCCGAGAAGGCATCCCAGTCGGCGGGTGGCGGGAAGGTCTCGGCCGGGTCGTCCGGGCAACTCGACGTTCCCGCCGACGCCGGCGAGGACCTCAAGAAGCAGTACGTCATGGAGAACGCGATCGCGGCCTGCATGAAGAAGCAGGGGTTCGCCTACACCCCCGACCCGCCCGAGGATCCCGCGTCCTCCTGGGCCAATGACGGCGCGGACTACGAACTGACCAAGAAGTTCCGGCAGAAGTACGGCTTCGGCTACGCCGCGGCCGCGGTCTATCCCGACGACCCCCAGTCGCCGTTCAGCAGGGCGGCGGCGCAGGAGCCCTCGGCCAACGCGAAGTACATCGCCACGCTCACTCCCGAGCAGAAGACCGCCTACGACAAGGCGCTGGGAGCCCCGCCGGACGGGAAGGCGTCCGGCGGCGGTGGCAAGGACTGGACCGGTTGCCAGGGGGAGGGCAACAAGGCGGCCTACGGCTCCGCGTCGGCCCAGGACCGGGGTGCCGAGACCGCGGCTCGGAACCAGGCGAACGCACAGGCACTCAACGGTGATCCGAAACTGGTCGGCCTGGCGCAGTCGTACGCCTCATGTCTGAGGAAGGACGGCATCCCCGTCACGACCACACAACCGACCAGCATCGGGGAGATGGTGAAGCTCCAGGCCGCCGGCTCCACCCCCGACGGCATCGGTGGCGCCGCCGTGGACGGGACCTCCCGGGAACCCATGAGCAAGGACGAGGCTCTGCCGCTGCTCACCAAGGAAATCGACATGGCGATGAAGGACCTGGCCTGCGGCAAGGACTTCCGGGCCGCCTACTTCCCGAAGTTCCTGAAGGCCCCGGGGTCCACCGGCAACGGGTGAGGCGGCACCGGCGCCGGGGCCGCCCGGCGCGAGCGGAGTCCCGCGATTCCGCAACTCCCCCCGGCTTGTGGAGAACACCCGCTTTCGCGATCGAATGGAAGAGAATGTCTGGATCCCGCGCTGTTCGCAAACCCGTAGCGGTGAGTCCGCCGCCGCACCTGGAGTGCGGCGAGGACTTCCGGGCCGGAGGTGCCAGATGAGGCGGCGCCGAAATCGTGAGACCAGCCGTCCCAGGCAGCTGGGGATCATCGTCGCCGCGGTGGGGCTGGTGGGCGTGGGCGGTTGGTTCGCCGGGTCGCAGATGCAGTCGCCTGCGGACGCGGCCGCCGCTCACCGGCCGCCGAAGGCCGGACCGGTCACCGCCGCGGTCGAGCGGCGGTCGCTGACCGCGAGCGTGGTCGCCCAGGGTTCGGTGGAGTTCGCGTCACCGCAGAGTCTGGCCCTGGCCGGGCCTGTCGGCCCGCCGGATTCCGGCTCCGGGGGCTCCGGGTCCACCGACGAGGTAGTCCAGCGGGTCACCAAGGCTCCGGTCGCCGGGTCGGAGGTGAGGGAGGGCGACGTGCTGATGCAGGTGAGCGGGCGGCCGGTGCTGGTGCTGCGTGGATCCGTGCCGATGTACCGAACGCTGGGTCCCGGCACGTCCGGGGACGACGTCAAGCAGCTCGAACAGGCCTTGATCCGCCTCGGCATCAACTCCGGCGGTACGAGCGGGCAGTACGGGCAGGGGGACGCCGCGGCGGTGAGCCGCTGGTACAGGAGCAAGGGCTTTCACGCGCAGGAGCCCGGTGTCGCGGACAAGCAGCAGCTGGGAACGCTCGAAGCGGCTGTGACCACCGCGCAGCAGGCCCTCCTCGCGGCACAAAATCCCGGCGGCGACTCCCAGGGGACCGACGGTGCCGGCGGCACGGCCGGCGGTACGGGTGGCGAGGAGGGAAAGCTCCAGCTCAAGGCGGCACAACAGCAGTTGGACGCGGCCAACGCCGCGCTCTCCGCCTTCCAGGCCGGCTACGGAACGAAGATCGCCGCGGGCGAGCTGGTGTTCCTGCCGGATCTGCCGGCCCGGCTGGACAAGGTGTCCGTGAAGATCGGTGACACCCCGTCAGGACCGATCGGCACGGTGACCAGTTCCAAGGTCGTGGTGCAGGCCGTGGTGCCGGGCAACGATGCCAAGTTGCTCCACAAGGGCATGACGGCGCAGGTGGAGACCCCCGACGGCAAGAAGGTGGCGGGGGAACTGGTGGCACTCGGCGACGATGTGCCGAAGAACGACGCGGGGGACGGCAGCACGGACACGGCGGGTACGTCGGGTGGCGGCGGGAGCGGAGACGCCTCGGCTCCGGTGCCGGTGCAGATCTCCATCCCGTCGGGGGAGCTGACCAAGAACGCCAACGGGTCCGCGAAGGTGACCATCAAGGTGGGCTCGTCGCACGGCGAGGTGCTGACGGTGCCCATCGCCGCGCTCCGCACATCGGCCGACGGCCAGGCCAAGGTGCAGGTCGAGCGGGGCAGCACCGTGGTGAACGTCCCCGTCAAGGCAGGTCTGTCCGCGGACGGGCAGGTCGAGGTCACACCGTCCGGTGACGCCCTGAAGGTGGGCGATCGCGTGGTGGTCGGGCAATGACCGGCCTGCCCGGGCCCGTCGAGCCCGACGCGGACACGGTCATCCAACTGGTCTCCGTCGACCGGACCTTCGACTCCGAACCGCCGGTGCACGCCCTGCGGGACGTGAACCTGACCGTCCGGCGCGGCGAGCACCTGTCGATCGTCGGCCCGTCCGGCTCCGGGAAGTCGACGTTGCTCAACACCCTGGGACTGCTGGACCGCCCCACGTCGGGGTCGTACTGGCTCGACGGGGTCGAGACCAACACGCTCGGGGACCTGGAGCGCACCTCGCTGCGCGGCAGCCGGATCGGATTCGTCTTCCAGTCCTTCCACCTGCTGCCGTACCGGACGGTGGACGAGAACGTCATGCTGGCCGAGGCCTATCGCCGGCCGCGCCCCGGGCGCGGCCGTGCCGGGCGTCGCACCAGGGCCGGGGAGGCGCTGGAACGGGTGGGCCTGGCACACCGGGCCGGCTTCCGGCCGGACCGGCTGTCCGGTGGGGAAAGGCAGCGTGCGGCGATCGCCCGGGCGCTGATGAGCGAGCCCGCCCTGCTGCTCTGCGACGAGCCGACCGGCAACCTGGACAGCGAGAACACCGAGTCGGTGCTGGACCTCTTCGGCCAACTGAGCGAGCAGGGCATGACCCTGGTCGTGATCACCCATGAGGAAGCGGTCAGCAAGCGGGCCGACCGGCGCGTGAGGATCAGCGACGGACGGCTCACGGAGGAGAACCGATGAGAGCCCGACTCCGAGCCAGAGCACGCGTCCTCGAACTCGCGGCCCCGGCGCGGCAGGCGAACCCGCCGATCACCGTGCCTTCCCCTGGCGGGCGGCACACCGCCCGCCGGGGGCGTGCACGGCGCCGCGGTGCCGGGAACCGGGGCATCGAGCGTCCCTGGATGGACTTCAGGGACCTGTGGACCGAGGCTCTGGCGGGGGTGCTCGCCCGCCCGATGCGATCCGCCCTCACCACACTGGGCACGGTCCTCGGCATCACCACCCTGGTCATCACCATCGGGGTCTCGGCCACGGCTGGGAACCAGATCGTCGGCCGCTTCGACGCCCTCACCGCCACCTCGGTCACGGTGGTGGTGCCCCCGCCGCCCCCGTCGGCCGACCCCGTCCCGCTCGTGGACTGGCCGGGCGTGGACGCGGTCCGGCGACTGGCCGGGGTCGAATCGGTGGCGGCGATCGCCGACTCCCAGGCGACCGCGAGCGTCCAGGTGCGCGCGAACGACGTGGTGGCCCCCGGGGACGTCACCGGCCAGACCATGGCGGTCCTCGCCGCGTCCCCGACGCTGCCCGCCGCCGTGCACGGCACGATGACCGCCGGGCGTTTCATCGACGACGGCAACATCGCCCGGCACGACCGGGTGGCGGTGCTCGGCGACCAGGCCGCACGGCTCCTCGGCATCAGCTCCGTACAGGACTCACCCGCGGTCTTCCTGAAGGGGCAGTCCTACACCGTGATCGGGATCCTCGGCGGCGCCGAGCGGGAGCAGCAGCTCGCCGCGTCGGTGATCCTGCCGCCCACGACCGCCGAGGACCGGCTGGGTCTGGGGACGGTGACCCGGGTGCTGATCAACACCGCGCTCGGCGCGGCACAGCAGGTCGCCCACCAGGCACCGATCGCGCTGGCCCCCGGAGCCGAGGACGCACTCACCGTCACGGCGCCGCCGGACCCGGCCAAGGCGCGCAAGGGCGTACAGGGCGACGTCAACGGCCTGTTCCTGGTGCTCGGACTGGTCTCCCTGGTGGTCGGAGCCATCGGCATCGCCAACGTGACGCTGGTGACGGTCATGGAGCGGATCGGGGAGATCGGCCTGCGCCGCGCCCTCGGCGCCTCGCGACGGCAGATCGCCGGCCAGTTCCTGGTGGAGTCGACGACGATCGGACTCCTCGGCGGCGTCATCGGCGCCGTCCTGGGCATGGTCGTGGTGGTCGCCGTCTCCGCCATCAGGGACTGGACTCCGGTCCTGGACGTCCGGCTCGCCCTCGGAGCCCCGGTCGCCGGCGCCCTGGTCGGACTCCTGGCCGGTCTCTACCCGTCACTGCGGGCCTCCCGCATGGAGCCGGTCGACGCCCTGCGCTCCTGAGGGACCCGCCGCTCGGCGGGCCGGACCGATGTGGGCGGCGTGCCAGACGAATGAGTAGAGGACCAGCCCCAGTGCGATGCCGAGGCCGCCGCCGGTGACGATGCGTCGCAGGAGGAGCTCGGTCGATTCCACGCCGTCCCCCTCAAGGGCGCGCGGCACGGCACCCATGCCGCATGCCGTGACGAGCGCGAAGATCACCGCGCTCCGTGCCCGGCTGCCGAGAATCAGGCCGGGAGCGAGAGGCACGGGTACCGCGCCGCGCAACTTGCGGCGAATCCAGAATCCGATGACCACAAGGCCGGCGACGCTGCTCACGTACTGCAGGAACCGGAGCACGTCGAGCCCGCCGATGACGGGGGTCCGCATGAAGGAGAAATGTTCGTCGACGAACATTCCGTAGTGCGTGAAGGAATCCCAGACCAGGTGGGTGACGACGCCGATCAGGGCAGAAATCGAAGTCCACAGCGCACGCCGGGCCGCGCCGCCCCATCCGCCTCCATAGCCGGGGGCTTCACGTAGTCGTGCGGCAAGCTTCGGCACCATCGCGAGCACGGGCCGCTTCGCCAGCATGTACAGGAGGACCAACAGCAGCGCATACACCACATCGATCCCGATACCCGGGAAGGAATGCGTATAGGTGAGGTTGAAAAACGGTTCCCACCACACCGGATGATCGGCCTTGATCCCGGTGAATTCGGCTACGTCAGGCGCAACGGAGCCCATGACCAGCGCAGGTATCACCAAGGGGTGCCTGGCCACCATCACGACGGCGGCTGGATGGGACAGGGTAAAGGGCATGAGGACGCAGGCTCTCTTCAGACGGCTGACGGGGCCCGTGACGGGCATGGGTACGAGGAATTCGCGCGGTCTAACGGTCAAACGCCCAATCGGGCCGCCTGCCCGCGGGCGTCGGCGGGGAGACGAACGGCTACGCGTGGCAGGAAATAGCCGACGAGGGGCCCCATGCACACGGCGATGAGCACGGTTCCGATCCCGACGGTTCCACCCAGAAGCCAACCGGCGCCGGCGACGGTGACCTCGATGCCGGTGCGCACGGCCGCGATGGGCAGGCGGGTGAGCCGGACGAGTCCGGTCATGATGCCGTCGCGGGGGCCCGATCCGAACTGTGCGCCGAGGTAGAGCGCGTCAAAGAAGGGCAGGGCGACGAGGCCGACCGCGAGGTATCCGATCTCGGTGAATGTCCCCTGGGGGTGCGGGAGCACGGTGGCGGTGGCATCCGCGGCGAAGCCGACGATGGCGACGTTGAGGAGTGTGCCGAGGCCGGGCAGTTCGCGCAGGGGAATCCATGCGAGGAGCACGACCAAGGAGATCAGGTTCGTCGTCCAGCCGAACGAGAGACCGACAGTCTTGGCAGTGCCCTCCGTGAGCACGTTCCAGCTGGCCGCTCCCAGCCCGGCCTGGACGAGCACCATCACGGCGACCCCGTAGCCCACCAGGCCGACCAGGAGCTGGGGGATGCGACGCGCCTTTCGGCCCGCCCGCAGTTGGGCGAAGGCGTTCAAGCGGATCATGAGGGGCTGGTCGTGACGAGCCGGGACGGAGCTGTGTGCGGTGGTAGCGGGAGGTGCCATGAGGCAAAGCCTGCGGGGCATCTGGACCTGGGTTCCATAGCCAGATTGGTTAGGCTGGCTGGGTGAAAGTTTCTTCGCACGTGGTGGCACGCATGCTGGGGACCTGGCAGGAAGGCCCTGGGCCGGCCCATCAACGCCTCTCCGACAGGCTGCGCCTGCTGGTCCTGGACGGACGTCTCACCCTCGGCTCGGCCCTGCCGAGCGAGCGTGACCTGGCCGTCGCCCTCTCCACCAGCAGAACCACCGTGGGCACTGCCTACCGCACCCTGGTAGAGCACGGATACCTCGCCACGCGGGCGCGCGCCAGGGCGACCGTACGGCTCCCCGACGACACACCACCCGAGCGCCGGGCCGGCACGAACTCGGCGACCATCGACCTGTCCTTCGCCGCGCCGCCCGCGCCGGTCGAAATCCTCCACGCCGCCTTCGCGGCCGCTCTCGAACAGCTGCCACGGCACTTCGAGCGGCACGGCTACGACCGAAACGGCACGACGGAGCTGCGCGAAGCGGTGGCCCACCGGTATCAACGGCGCGGACTGCCCACGTCGCCCGAGCAGATCCTGATCACCAACGGGGCCCAGCACGCGCTTGCCCTGCTGGCGCGAACACTCCTGTCGCCACGCGACACGGTCCTGATCGACCATCCGACCTACCCGCACGCGATCAGTACGTTCACCGAGGCGCGGGCTCGCCTTCTGCCCGTCGCCGTGGGGCCTTCCGGCTGGGATACCGCGCAACTCCAGGCCGCGGGCCGAATCGCGAGTCTGGCCTACCTGATTCCTGACTTCCACAATCCGACCGGGCTGTGCATGCCGACGAGCGTCCGCCAGAGCCTCGGACTCGCGTGTCCCACGGTCATCGACGAAACCATGACCGACCTGGCCCTGGACAGGGAGAGCCCGGAACCCTTCGCGATCCACATGCCGACCGCCATCAGCATCGGCTCGGTTTCCAAAAGCATCTGGGGCGGCCTGCGCATCGGCTGGATCCGTGCGACACCCGCCCTGCTGGAACGCGTCCAGCAGACCCGTTACGCCACGGATCTCGGCACCCCTGTCGTCGAACAGCTCGCCACAGCCGTCCTCCTGAACCAGGACCAGACCCGGCGGCCCGGCACACTCCGGCAACTGAGGTCGCAACGCGACACACTGCGCCAGGCACTCACCGAGCACCTGCCCGACATCCACGCCCCGCAACCAGCCGGCGGCGTGACGCTGTGGGCGACGTTCCCCCGGCCCATCAGCTCACGGCTGGCCGCGATCGCGCCCGACTACGGAGTGACGGTCGCGGCCGGGCCACGATTCGGGATCGGCGGCGCGTTCGAGCGCAACATCCGGCTGCCGTACATGCTCCCTCCGGATCAGCTCACCGAGGCGATCCGCAGACTCGCGCAGGCGGAACGGGCAATCACCGGAGGCGCTGCCGGAGTTCACGGCCCCGCGCCCGTCGCATGAGCGTCGACATCACCCCATCGACTCCAGAATGCGGCCGAGTGTCCGGCGCCCCATTCTGCTCATCGCCTGATTGCTCTCGACGTAGTACCAGACGACACCCATCGCCTGCTGGAACGCCCAGGCCTTGCCGCGCTCCCACTCCAGATCGTCACAGACCAGTGTCTGCCGGAGCACTTCCCGCGGGCCCGGCTGCAAAAGGTGCCAGGCACCGACCAGATCCAGCGCGGGGTCGGCCGGGCCGAAGCCGCCGGTGTCGAGTACGCCGCTGAGCCGGTCTCCCGCGACCAGGACATTGCCGGGAATCAAGTCGCCATGGCTCATCACGTCGGCACCCGTGCGTGGCAACTCCCGAAAGTGGCTCCACATCTGGCGTAGCCGGGGCACGTCGAGCAGCCCCTCACTCTCCTCGAAGCACTTCGCCATCCAATCGTCGTGATGAGCGAGAACGCCGCCACGGCCCCCGCCGCTGAAAGGCCGCCCCAGCGTCTCGGCCTCCCGGAGGGCCGCGATGAAGGCCGCAAGGTCCTCGGCAAAAGCGTCCGACCCACTCGGGTCGGCATCAGAGGCAACCGTTCCCGGCAGCCATGTCTGGACCGACCACGGCATGGGATATCCCGCTCCGGGCTTTCCCAAGGCGACGGGTTCCGGGACGGGGAACCGGGACACCTGCGCCAGCTCCGCGCTCGCCCGGGCTTCCTGTTCCAGAACCGCCAGCGCCTCGGCAGCATCGGTCAGACGCAGTGGGAAGCGCGCGGAGAGGTCGTTCCCGATGCGGAAGATGGCGTTGACCGTCCCGGTCGACGACAGGAGTCGGATAGCCTTGCCGCTCCACTGAGGGAACTGTTCCTGGACCAGGATCGCAACGGTTTCGCGGCTCACCTCCACTTGGTCATCGTGCATGGTCATCCTCGCGGGCCCTTCCACTGGTTGAGACGACAGCCAGTATTCGCATGCCAGGTTCCAAATCAACCGAGATTTGCGGCTGCCCAGCTCAGTGAAGTCTGACCGTTCTCACTGAAGCTTGACCGGTGCACCGCGTTCGCGGCTGTTGAGGCTGCGAGGGGCGGGGCGACGGTGGCTACACCTGCGCGGGCAATCGGTGATGAGGCCCCGCGTACCCTAGATGGGCCCTGACCTGCAGTGACTGCTACGCGTCGGGGGTGCCGTCCTCGGTCGTGATGTCGACTGCTGTCCCCAGTACGGCGGTCATGCTGAGAGGCCTGCTGAGGAATCAGCGGCGGGAGGCTGGTGCCCTCGGCACTGCATGTACGTCGCACGCTGCCACGCAAGATCCACACCTTCGTGACCGGCCTCGCGGCCTCACTCGAACCGCGAGGTGTCTCCCGCGCCCCGCCGTACGATCTCTGCCACGCCGCCGGAGAAGTCGACCACCGTCGTCGGCTCGGTGCCGCAGTCCCCGGAGTCGACCACGGCGTCCACCACGTGATCGAGCCGATCCTTGATCTCCCAGCCCTGGGTCATCGGCTCCTCCTCGTCCGGCAGCAGCAGTGTGCTGGACAGCAGCGGCTCGCCCATTTCGGCCAGCAGCGCCTGGGTGACCACATGGTCCGGGATGCGCACACCCACGGTCTTCTTCTTCGGGTGCAGCAGCTTGCGCGGCACCTCACGGGTGGCCGGGAGGATGAAGGTGTAGCTGCCGGGCGTGGACGCCTTCACGGCCCGGAACACGTCGTTGTCCACCTGCACGAACTGGCCCAGCTGCGCGAAGTCCCGGCACATCAGCGTGAAGTGGTGCCGGTCGTCGAGGTGGCGGATCGAACGGATCCGGTCCATGCCGTCCCTGCTGCCCAGCCGGCAGCCCAGCGCGTAACAGGAGTCGGTGGGGTATGCGATGAGTCCTCCCGACCGCAGCGCGTCGGCGACCTGGGCGATGCTGCGCGGCTGGGGGTTCTCGGGGTGCACGTCGAAGTACTTCGCCATCTGACGAGCTTATGCCGTACCCGGGTGCCGCACTCGCGGGGCCGCGCTCCGTCGTCGCAACGGGTGCGGCGTGCGGCGTGCGGCGCTCGCGGGCGCCGGAGCCTCGCCGGAAGACGCTCGGGGAATGCCGTGCGTACTTCGTGGTTCACCGGGCATCCGCACCCGCGCTGTGCCTGGTCGCCGCTTGCCGGGCGGCGGCGGGGACGAGGTCCGCGTCACTTTCCACGCCGGCCCTCCAGGCCGCGTGACCGAACCTGTACCCAAACCTGCAGCAGACCCCAGCCGTCCAGCACCCCCAGCGCCCTCCGCCGCGCGACTGGGTTCGCTGAGACAGAAGCCCGAACGACTCGGTTCGTTGAGAAACGACTCGATTGAGTGAGACGGGATGTCCCGTCTCAAACGATCTGGTTCCGAGAGGGGCGCCTGAACTGCGGCGACCAGTTCAGTTGAGACGTCGAGGGGCTGGGAATCTCAGGTGAAGTGGTCCCGGACGTGTGAATGCCAGCAACTGTCTCAGTTGATCTGGTCTGCTTGCAGTGTTTCGAACAGAGGGCCTTCCCTGAGTGGTGGAAACGCCTGGCTGCTTGCTTCTTGGCGGACGGCGTGTCTGGTCCGCAGCTTTGAATTGCCGGGTGTGACCTCCGCTGCTTGGCCCATTCCCCCGCTCCGTCCCGCGGCCCGCGTCCCTGGGGGACGGTAGGCGCTTACCTCGCCGCGGTCGCCGCCTGCGCGGTGTGCTGTGCGGGTCCGCTGCTACCGCTGTCCTGATCGGTATCCGCGAGCTGGCAGAACTGGAGGGGGCTACCGCGGGACGCACCCGATCCGGTCAGTTTCCCCGCCAGCGCACGTAAGGCTGGCGTGCGACGTGCAGCGCGGGGCGGGTCATGGGTCGACGGAGGAACTGACCCCTGCGGCTGCTCTCCTGCCCGAGTGTCGCGGGGGCACGCCGATGACGGCGGCGGCCTCCTCAGCGAGCAGGCCCTTGGCGATCTCGGTCCAGAACGTCCCCTCGACATGGCGCTGATACTTCGGATGCCCTGGAGACCTCAGCTTCGGACGTAGCGCCCGGTCCGCTGCCTGCTGACGACGCATCGTCCAACACCTCCATGCGAACGAGTACGAGGTGTTGCGACGACCTGTTGAATCCGCCCTGCACTCCTCAATCACTATGCAAAACTGCAGGCCAGTAGGGTTCCATCGGAGAACAGTGACTGGAGTGACTGAGTTTCCGAATTAGGGTGAAGTAATCCACCGTGATGGTTCCAGGGCGCAGTGCAGTACGTCAGCGCAAGTGGTCCGAGGGCGCTGGTGTGATCGTTCGTCTATTCGTTACGTGACAATCCCGCGCCGTAGCCGGTCTCCAAAGCGGCAACCCATCTCGGCGTGGGTCTCTTGTCTCCTGTTATGGCGCCCAATACGGTGGGAGGGGTGACGATCAACATGACGTTGAGCCTGCCGGATGAGGTTGGGACGTGGCTGAAGAGCCACGGTAACGCGTCCGCGACGGCTGCTCGTATCTTGCGGCGTGCCATGCTCGAGGAGGCTCTGGCTGAGTCGTCCCGCGTGCGCAAGGAAGCGGGCATCGTCATTACAACGGACGAATCCAGTGAAGCTGAGGGCACCGTTCTGGCGCGGTGGGCCGCGGCAGCAGCCCGGTGATCGGTGGCCACGTTGATCCAGTTTGCGGGTGATGCGGCAAACATCCTGGTCAACCCAGCTGACACCTTCAGAAGCCGTTGTCGTACCGATCATGTTGAGCGTGGGTTCGACTGCTGCATCTCGGTCGGGTGACTTCCGGCTTGCCGGGCATGAAGGCAGGGCCTCCTGCACAGCTAGTGGGTGTCCAAGTCCATGAGCAACAGGAGGCCCTGGTGCCGGCAGTCATCCGTGCCATTGACCGCTGCGTCTAACTCGCCTGCCCAGTCGTGTGATTGCCTCGCGCACGTGTACGGCAACGCGGCCGATCGTCCGCAACGCGTTCGACGCTATCCGTCGGACATGACGCGTGATGCGTGACCTGCTACCGGTGCGGGTGGGGTGGAAGGACAGCGGCCTCGTCTTCACCACCCCGACCGGCGGACCTTACACGCCGCTTTCGCAGCTTCCTCAATCGGGCCGGACTCCGGCGCATCCGCTTCCACGACCTGCGACACTCAACCGCCACCCTGCCCCTGGAACGCTGATGCGGGGGCACTGCTGGGACCCCGCAACGATGCGCCCGATCAGGCCGACCGGCGGCTGGGGGTCCATCCAGGGGAGTCCGCCGACGGAATTACGTCGAAAATTTCGCAGCTAGAGGTTTGGCCGGAACCGCGTTGTGAGGTAGGCGGACGGCTGTCGTTGGGGAGTGCGTGTCAGGCGTCAGGCCGTGTCTGCCGGGGCCTTGCCATGGGCACGTGGGCGTTGCGATGCCACTGGATGACGTAGGCGTCGCCCTCCGGCGTGTTGTCGGTCCGGCCCTTGGTCATCATGGCCTGGCTCCAGCCGTGGTGGGCCATGAGGTGCTCGCGCAACTCGTCGGGAGGCAGCGTCTCTCCTGCGCGGTGGGAGTGGCGCTGGATGTGGCTTGGCGTACCCGTTCTGGAGTCTTCAGCCATGGTGTCTCCCGGCGTCGTGGAGGCAAGGTGTGCAGCGTGGAATTTACGCCCTGTAATCACTGATTGGCCAGCAGTGTGCGGGCGCTGACGGGGTGGCTGCGGTCCGCGCATGGGGGGCTTGTGGAAGTGCGGGAGGCGTCCATTCTGTGGGCACCAAGCGGTGCCTGAACTGGGTAGTTGGACTTGACTGCCTTGCGATGTAGCCTCGTCTCCGATCGAGAGACGAGGAGACATCATGGCAACGCGACTCGAAGCGACATTCGGGGACAACGGTGATCGAGAGCACGCCGTCGAGGCTTCCGATGCGCTCGCCCGAGCGTTGATGGCGGCGGTGCGCGGCGAGAGAGGGGCTCTACCGCCGGCCCGGACGAAGTACGCGGAGATGCTGGTGCACATCGCCCGCGTCACCCGGCAGATCGATCTCTTGACAGAGTGGCGGGAGCTGGCGCTCGTGCAGGCGGACAAGCTGGATGCCGACGCAAACCGCGCCAATCTCGGAGTGGCGGCGGACATGTCGCCGTCGAAGCTGTACCGGATTCTGGAGAAGCACGGCCGTCCCAAGAACCGTTCTCCGCTAACTCGTTCGGGGATCGTGGAGAACGCCATCACCAGCGAGGGCGGCGAGTGGGACCCGGCCCGAGTGATCGAGACGTTGGAGAGCTTCGGCTTCGAGACGGATGAGAAGGGTGCGCGGGCGCTGCTACGAGAGCTGCACCGGGAGAACGTCCTGGAGCGGAAACCTGGGGTCGGGGGCCGCGCGATCTACCGCATTCCCGGGTCGGTCCGGGAGTGGCTGTATGTCCTGGACCCGAAGCTGGACACCGTGGAGGGTGGGCCGTCGACTTCTGCGCGGGTGGCACAGCTGGCCGGCCAGGATACCGGGCCGGAGCAGTGGTGGCTGGGCCGGAAGCTCAAGGACATGCGGGCTGGTGACCGGTTGTGGATGTACTTCGCGGCACCGGAAGGGAGAATCGCTGCGATGGCTAGGGTGTCCTCGGAGCCGTACGCGGCGCCGGCCGGCGCGCCCAAGCCCTACTTGGTCGACGCGACACTGGATGTCAAGGCAACCGCGGCGCTGGTGAAGAATCCGGTGATGTTGGCGGCGATGGCGAATCAGCATCCGCAAGGGTGCGTGGGCCTGGGTGACGCGGATCTGGCGCTGGTACTGAAGCACGCGGGTTTGTAGGACGGGCTCTTCGGTTTCCCTGAGCCCTCACGGTGCTGGCCAGCGTATTTCTTGTCGCGTAGGGCGTCGAGGCTGCCGTGGCTGCGCTCCCCTGGGCTCCGGAGGGAGCGGATCGTCACCCTAGGGCAGGCTGAGGTCTCGGCATGCCCTCGCTGCAGGCCGGAGCAGCCGTAGACGCTGTCAGCGTCGGCTGGTCAAGAGCAGTGCGAGGGCGCCGGCGGGGAGCAGGATGCGGTGGTCGGCGGCCAGGGCGTCGTCTCGGTTCCACCAGGAGAACTTGAAGTCCTTTTCGGATGGGGTGAGTTATTGGGGTCCGAGCGTGAGGCCCTGGGCTGCGTAGAGGTAGACGCGTGCGGCGGAGGCCAGGGTGATGGCGTACCTGCCGAGGTGGTGCCACTGCTGGGCGGTGATGCCGGCCTCCTCGTCGCAGCTCGCGTAGGGCGCATCCCAGAGAGGTCTCGCCGGGCTCGCGCCGGCCTCCGGGTAGGAAGAGGTGCTCACGCCGTGGCGCGGGAAGTTGACGCTGGGGATGGCTACTTGGTCCTGGGCGTTGCTGGCCACGACTACCGCCGTGTCCCTGTGCTGGTCTGTCATGGTGAGGGAGCGTATGGCTGGTTGCGACCGCACATGCGATTGCAGGGAACTCGGGTGGGCTCGGCGATCCAGTCGGCGACACGGGTGAGGTTGCAGGCCAGCGTGGTCAGGACATGCTGGACATGTGTTCTGGGCAGTCCGCGGTAACGGGATCGGCGCAGGCCGCAGGCGCGGATGTTCTGGGGGAGGGTGGCCTCGAAGCCGGCCGGATCGCGTAGCGCCGCTGCCAGTCCTCGGTCTGCTGCTCCAGCTGGTTGCGTATTTGGATCTGGTGGAGTTAACGGGTGGGCAGGAGTGCGAGTGCGCGGGGACGGTCGGTGGCGGTCGTGCACTGCGGGCGGACCGGGCAGGCCAGGCCGTCGGCCTTGGCGAACTTGACCTGGATGTAGTCGTGGTCGCTGATCCGCAGCGGCCTCCATTCCCGGCTGGCCGCCCCCTGGGGGCAGACGGCCCGCTCGTGATCCCAGGCCACGGCGAAAGCGGACTTGTCGAAGCCGCCGCCACTCTTGGCCTGGTGGCTGTGGTCGGGCACCACCGGGCCCAGCAGGGTGAGGCCGTGGACCCGATGGGCGCGTGCGATCCGGGCCGGGGTGACGTAGGCGGCATCCACGATGTGTTCGGCCGGGGCCAGGCGGGCCTCGGCGAGGTCGTCGTGGATCCGCTCGGTCTGCTCGCCGTCCCGGACGGGGGTGATCGTGGTCGCCACGTGGACGGCTACCTCGGGTCGGTCGCTGTCGCAGGTCTCGGTCAGGTGGACCCGGCAGCCGCTCCAGGCGGTGTCACGTTTGACGCAGTAGTGGGCGTTCGCCGCCCTCCGTGCGGGCACCGCCGAACCGGTCCGGGCCGACATCCCCAGCCCTCGCAAGATCACCTCGTGGATCATGCGGCCCCGGGCAACGCTCACCGAAAGCCAGGACGAGCGACTCCTTCTGCGGCTCACGCTCACCTCAAGGGACGAATCTGGTGGCAAAGGCCGATATCAGGGTGTCCGCCCTCAGCAGCAGCTCAGGGTCGGAAGTTCCCGCCACGCGAACAGAAACCTCATCGCCACCCACGGCTTTGGCAAGGTGCACTTCAAGGTGATGGTCCGATCCGGCAAGCGGATAGCTGTACCAGCGATCCAGGTGCTCCTCATCAGTGGCCTCAGGGCCGAGTTCGACTACCTGCCAGTCAGTGCCATCGAAGTCATAGCTGGCGTAACGTCCCAGGAGAGCCAAGAAGGACTGGACGTTCTCGTTCCAGATCCAGCCCTCTACCGCGCCCTCGCGGTCGCTCTCTGCCATCCGGAAAGACTGCCACATGCGGCACGTGCGTCCCCTGCCGTATGTCCGTTCACGGAACTGCGGGCAGAGTCAAAATTCGAGATCGGCATCACAAGTGCTCGCCTGACCTCACCTTGACGATTAGCCGCTGGTTGCCATGAAGACTTCATTGGAGTTCCCTAGAGCCATGCCGAGGCATCTGCTGGCCGTTGAGCACACCAAGATCAGGGCGCTGCGCGATCAGGCCGGGCTTACTCCGCAGGAGCTTGCTGATCGCGTGGGGGTCACGTACCGCGTGGTGGTGTACTGGGAGGACGGCAGGTATGTACCGGAAGCCAGGAACGTGCGGCGGCTCGCCGATGCTCTGGGCTGCACCACCGCCGACCTCACGGGAACGCCCAGCGGGTCCGAGACACTAGTTGACCTCCGGTATGCCGCTGGCCTTACCGCAGAAGAGGTAGCCACCCGTCTTCGCGCGACTGCCGTCGGCCGTGATCTGTTCGTGGACGCACACAAAGTCCGCAGCCTGGAGCGGGGCCGTCAGGTGTCCGGCTGGAACTGGAGAAAGCCGGGACACACGGGCCGACTCGTGCAGCAGCTGGCAGCCGTGTACAAGGTGCCGGTCCGGATGGTGATGGACGCCTGGATGCGCACGCGGCCGACAGATGAACCCCCGCATCTGCCCGAGCGGGAGCGGCACGGTCCGCCGGCGTCAGCGGTCGAGGGCTGGGAGGGGCTGAATGAACGGCAGCAGGTCTATCTGGGGGAAATTCTGCGCGATGACCAGATGACTGAAACTGAGATGTGGATGCGCCGGCAGAACCAGGTCAGGGTTCCGCCGGCCAAGCAGTGGCGGAAGTTGCCGTTCGCTCTCGACGCACCCGCCGAGGTAGTCGGCCACACGCGTCTTCAGCAGCGCCTGCGGAGCGCTGGTGTCCACGATCAAGGGGCTGGGGCCACCCTCCACTCCCTGGAGCGGCTGGGACTGATGAAAGTGACCAAGGACCGCGTAGAGGTTCCGGGGATTGGCGAGGTAGACCGGACCCTCGTGGAGATTACGCGCCGCGGCCGTGCTTGCGCCCGCGCCGGGCTGGGAGAGCCCGCGGAGTCGGCGCCTCCCGCGCATCTGCTGTCTGAATGGCTTTGGGGCGTTCTGCTGCGTGTCGCCGCGGCCGGCCCGGCGGGTCTCCATGAGAGCGAGCTGACAGGTAAGTCCTTGTTCTACTTGGCTGTCGGCTATCGGCCCAAGCCCCAGGCGCATCCCAGCAGAGGCTTCATCGAACTATGTCCCCGAATGGCACCGGGCGATACGCATGTTCTCGAGTACCGGTGGCACACCACCGCTCTCGGGAAGCAGCACATTGCCTCCTACCTGCACGTCTACACGGAGATCTACCAAGCTGTGGCATCTCCAGCGCAATGATCATTTAGGGCGGCCTTAGGCCGCTCCGGGGGCATTGTCAGACCCGTGCTCTACCGTCGTCTGCCGTGACGACCCATGTCGATGACGACGGCCTTACGTTCTCCCATTTCGAGGCGTTCCGCCTGATCAACTTCACCTTCATCAAAGCCTCTCAGACGATCACCGCACGGGACCTGAGCCCGAGAGACCGGGCCGAAAAGCTGATGCGGTACCACGGGGACTTGCTCGCCGCATACGGCCCCGGAGTGCCGCTGTCGTTCGGCAAGTTCCGCCGAAAGCTGCGCGGTCCCATCGACGGCCTGCTCCCGCCGTGGCTGGACCGGTCCGGCTTCGGCGATCTCGACTTTCCCGTTGTCGATGCCGAGGGCTGCGTCACCAGCAACGCCTTCGATCTCCAGTGGGAGACCTCCCAGCTGCACCGGATTTTGGGGCGGCTTCGGCGGATCGGCCGGATGCGGTTCACCGAGGAACAGCTTCAGGACGAGATCGACCAGGATCAGATGTACGAGATCCTCAAAGGCCGCGGTGACGCCCAGTACGTCAAGGACCGCACCACGCTGGTGGAATGCCCGGCCGGCACTTCCGCAGAACTGAACAAGCGCGGCCTGCCGCTCAACGCGATCGGCTTCTACGAGCCGATCCCGTATCACGCCGTCTACCGCACCTGGTGGTTTCCCTGCACCGTGTGCAAGTGGCCCATGAAGATCAGCAAGCGGATGAGTGCGGGCCGGGAGTACTACCGCGTCGCCTGCCTCTACGGCCGTCACGCCGATACCGGCGCCAGCTTCATGTTCCGGCCCACGTCCGGAGACGCGCCGCAGTTGCATCCGGACAGCCCCGACACCCCGGCTCCGCACGAGGCAGCGCTCGCGCTGGGCACCACCGGTGCCGTGCCGGAGGCCAAGCCGGTTGAGGGGCATCTGGCCCTCAAGCGCGGCGTGTGGCGCTACACCTGTGTGCCCGGTCTGCACGAGCTGCGTCTGCACACCGTTCTGCGGGAGCGGCTGGCCGCCGCACTGGCTGATGTGGACGAGGCCGTCAGGATCTGGCCGATGAGCGATGCCTACGACCATCGCATCGAGGTCAAGGGCCGTGACGGGAGCGCTCACGTCTTCACCGCGGATGTGAAGGACTACACCCACGGCCGTGTCCTGGCCGAGAGCTTGCACCGCAACGAGGGCGACAAGGGCGGCGCCGAGTGGCTCGTCGTTCCCGACCACCGGGCCGACCAGATCCCCCTGCTGACCGTGACCTGCCACAAGTACGGAATGAAGGCCGCGACCATGACCGACTTCGCCAAGATGGTCTGCCAGAGCGCCGGGGTGGTGTGGGCATGAGCCAGATGACTGTCAGGGACGCCTTCGTCCGCGCCGCGCTGGCCCTGGCCGCCCACTACTTCCCGCAGCAGGATGACGACGGCAAGCCGCTGGCCTCTTTCCGCCACGCGGCGTTCTTCGCCAGCTGCAAACCGCAGGCATGGGAGAGATGGACTGAGCTGGGCGGTGAGGAACGCCTGCTCGTCGCCGAGGTGATGAAGCTCGGCAACCCCGACCTCGCCGACGAGAAGCGGTTTGCCTCTGCCGCGCGGATCCTCCTGGGCGCCATGGACAGCGCCGACGAGGAGGACGAGGAGACCACCCTCCAGCTGTTCACCCTGGCCGGTGATCCTCTCACCGCCACTGCGGCTTACCCCCTGCTGGGAGGGGACTACCTCGGCTACGCCAAGAGCCTTCTCGCGCCCTACCGGCGGCCGAGCAGCCGGCGCAAGCCCCACGAGTTCGCAGCGCCGGGCCAGACGTACGAGACGAGTGAACGCACCGAGGGCAACGAAATCGTCCACGGGCGCGTGACCATCCCCCGTTTTCCCGCTTTCACCCAGCCTCTCGGCCACGACACGCTTCCCGCCCTCGCCACCCGGCCCAACGTCGGCACGGTCCCGGTCTACGTCCAAGATCTCAAGGACATCGCACGGCTCCTGGACACCCAGTACGAGGACACAGAGGCTGGCCCCTGGCTGTACAAGGTGCTGACGGGTCTGCTCGACCGGCTCAAGGCCCGCGACACCGACACCGTCAGCGTGCTGGACCTCCTAGCCGGCAGCACCCAGATCTTCCACGCGCCCACCGGAACCGGTAAGTCCGTGCTGGTCCGTCTCCTGGGCTCGTGGGCCGCGCTCAACGACTACCGCATCACCCTCCTCGTCCCCGATGTGAAGGCCACGCTCGCCTCCGTCTGGGACATCAGCCGCGACCTCGAGATCCTCCAGGAGGCGGGCAAGACCGAGCACCTGGCGACGTGCGCCCCGCTGATGTCGCCGTCTTCACGGCACGAGCGGGCCCTCAAGCACGCGGCCCTCGTCAAGGAGGACCCCGACGCCCCCGGGGAATGGGGCAAGCGAGGCCGCCGTGACGTCGACCACCTCGCCTACGGATGCGCACAGCAGCACTGGCTCGACTCCGCCGGCATCTATCGCCCCGGCAAGGAGAACTGCCTGAGCCTCCGCGGCGGCGGGGAAATGCTGGCCTGCCCCTGGATCCCGACATGCGGCAAGTTCACCCCCGCCTACCAGGCCACTGACGCCACGGTGATCGTCACCAACCACCACAACTTCATCCAGGGCACCATGCGGCTGGGCATCCAGATCGACGGCCGCCCGGTCCGGTCCGTCACCGTCCGCGAGTTCGTGCTCCGCGCCAGCGATTTCGTCATCATCGACGAGATCGACGCCTTCCAGGCCGTCGCCGTCGATCGCTGCGCCACCACGGTCGACCTGCACTCCCGGCGCCCGTGGACCGCAGAACCGCAGATCCTGGACAACGCGGCCAAGCACCTTCCTCTGCGCTTCGAGGACCAGCTCATCGAACCGGTCAGCCACGTACGGCTGATGTCGGAATCCCTGCTGACCGGCCTGTGCACCAAGGCATTCCGCCTCAACCACCACGACGACGCCCGAGTCCCGCGGCTGAGGCACGAATACGACTACGAGGGCTGGCGCCTGCCACGCTCCAAGGACCGAGAGCTCATCAGCCTCCTGTTCCCCGAGTACCAGGTCAGCGACGGCCAGCCGCTTCCTGCCGAGGCAATCGACCGGCTCAACGCCCTGGTACCGGCACCCGACCTCGGCGAAGACGACGAGGCGGCTCCTGCACCCATGCTCTTGGACCCCGAGTGGGAACGAGTGAGCAGCGTCCTCGGAGCCGTCGTGTCGCCGCGCGGCATCAACCAGCGCGACGCGCTCAAACTCAGGCTCCACGAGGCCCTCGCCCCGATGATCAGCGACGGCCGCGCACGCAACCGGGCCATCGACCACCTCCTCATCCGCACGCTGATGAGCGAACTGGACGTGTCGCTCGCCGTTCTGCGCGACACCGCCCAGTCCCTGCGTCACTCCGGGCTGCTCAGCGCCAACCGCATCATCGACTCGATGAGCTCTGGCGGCATCGCCGACGTACTTCCGCACGGAACAATCGGCAGGCCGATCAACGGCTACCGGGTCACCGGCATGAAGAACCCGGAGAAGGACGCCAAGCTCTCCACGCAGCACATGGTCGGCGACCCGCACACCTACGTGTCGGAACTCGGCGGACTCGTCTCTCTGATCACCGCCGGCGTGGAGCGGCCCATCTTCGGGCTCTCCGCCACGGCCTACTTCCCCCAGGCGGTCAAGGAACACGTCCACGCCCCCGTGATGTGGTGGATGACCGACGCCCAGGAAGAATCCATCCTGGTCGAGTCCTCAGCAGTCACCTACGGCAACGGCCACCGAAGGGCCGGAGAACGCATCCCGATCGCCGGCCAGTTTCCCTCCGACAAACCCGAAGCACTGCGCGAAATCGGCGAACGCCTGTACGAGACAAAGCTGTCGAGGAAACTCACGCGCCTGGCCAAATCGGAATCGACCCGCACCCGTGCCCGCGTGATCCTCACCGCCAACAGCTACGAACAGTGCGGCCACATCGCCACCGGCATCGCCAAGGCGAAAGGGCTCTCCCACCGCGTGTGCGTCCTCGTCCGGGAAGAAGACCGCCTCAGCAACGTCCGCCACCTCCCCGACCCGTCACTGGTCCGCCGCATCACCGTCGAAGAGGTCGAGGAGTTCCCCCAATTCGGCGACATTCTGATCGCCCCCCTGGCTAACATCGCCAGAGGACTCAATATCGTCGTCAATCTCCGCTCAGCCATCCACTCCATCTACCTGTGCGTGAGGCCCCCGCTGATCATCGACGATCCCACCTGGATGTACGGCAGTGTCAACGCCGCAGGCATCAACTCGTTGCCCGCATCCGGTGCGTCGGATCCCGTCCAGGCTCTGCAGACGGCTCGCACCGCGGCACGCGACCACCTGGCCACCATTCTGCGCTCCTCCCCACAGCTGTCGACCATGGACCTGGTCCTCCAGGAACAGATGGTCGCCGGAATGCTGGTGTCCCTCATTCAGCTCGCCGGCCGAGCACGACGCGGCGGCACCAACATGGAACTGCACTTCGTGGACTACGCCTTCCACGACGAGACTTGGAGCTCTGACCTGGCCAGCATCATCGAACGCATGGCCTCACGGTGGCTGCCGGAAGAACGCCGGCAAATGGCCGAACTGTACGGCGAAGCGGTCAACGCCTTCTTGACCTACGCAGGCGTCGACCTCGCCCTCTCCGCATAGCCCAGCGCTTCTTCCCGAAAGAGATCACAGCATTGAGCGACAGCACCGCGACCCTC
Source organism: Streptomyces sp. NPDC058691 (assembly GCF_042714775.1). Classification (NCBI taxonomy): domain Bacteria; kingdom Bacillati; phylum Actinomycetota; class Actinomycetes; order Kitasatosporales; family Streptomycetaceae; genus Streptomyces; species Streptomyces sp. NPDC058691. The sequence continues at coordinate 29,464 of NZ_JBHXSO010000046.1, forward strand.
CCGAGCACCCTCACCCTGCGCTGCACCCCCGAACTCGTCCAGGGCCAGAAGGTGTACGTACGCATCTTCCCGCGGAGCGTGCGGGACGAATGGGAGAAACTCAAAGGCGACGGGGACGACGAGCAGAAGAGTCCCCAGCACTCAGGCGAGAAGAAGAACTTGCCGTACTCAACCGCCCTGACCTACCTGAAGTTCAAGACCGGCGGGTACGTGCACCTCGACAAGTATCTCAACTTCCTGGTCTCACTGGAGAAGATCGATGACGAGACCCTGCGCCACGTCTTCCGGTGCGTCGTCGGCTACAGCAAGGGGCTGACTACCGACCAGGCCGTCCTCCTCGACGTGCCACCGGTGGCCGACGCCATCGCGAACACGCCCGAGCAAGAGTTCGAGATGACGCGGTTCCTCAAGCCGATGCCGGGCAAGCAACCGAAGTGTCCCGACTGGATGTACGTGGCCGTGCCCTGGGTGATCTCCAAGAAGCTCGCCCAAGAAAATTTCACCATCTACGACCTCGTCCCGATCACCGAGAAGGTCCCCGCCACGGAGAAGGACGGCTCCCTCAAGCTCGACCCCGATGGCGAGCAGGTCTACAAGAACCGCACGATCGGCTGGAAGGCCAACCCGAACAAACGGGAGGTCACCTACCTACCCGACAGCAGGGGCGGGCTCATTGCCTGGGACCACCCCTTCGGACGCAAGTACAACGTCCGCGACGACGAGACCGCGGTGAACGCGGCCACCAAGGCGCAGTACGCGATGTCCCGGCTCTCGGTGGTCATGAAGACCGAGCCCAACGTCGTCCATCCCGTCATCTTCCTGGACGCCCATGTCACCCGCGTCCACAGCAACATGGTCTTCGCCAAGTCCACGAACATCTACCAGGGCAACGACGGCCTACCGATCCTCCACACCGAACTGGTACGCAGCGGCGGCGTCCGAGCGGTCAACCAGCGCGCCCTGGAACTGCTCGCACGCGACGAGATGGACATCAGCGTCCTGCAAGCGCTGCAGACGCGCGTCACGGAAGAGCGGGACCTGCTGGAAAAGGCCGCCGAGAAGGGGGAATTCCCCTCGTTCATCACCCCCGACGCCGGCGTCATCCGCCCGCTCATGCCGCAGAACGACAACTTCGCTGTCGGCACGGGACCTGGCACCCTCCACCTGCGGCTCCTGGCCGAACACGTCTCCAAGGTGCTGGGCGAGAAGGCCACCTGGGTGGACTTCACGGCGGAACCGATGACCTTCGAGCCGCGCCCCACGGACAAACAGAAGATGGCCCCGCAGGAGCGTGCAAGCCGTATCGAGGCCGGCGAGCTCCTCCACAGCATCGGCTTTCCCCCGCCCGAAGAGATCACCGCCTCCGTGAAGGCCCAGGGCTTCGAGCACCTGCGGATCGTATGCCTGTGGTACCGCTGGAACACCCGCCTTCGCATGATCAACGCCCTGTCCCTGGCTTTCCCGGACGGCCCGCCCATCGGCGATCCCTCGCCGGGCGAGGAGGTCTTCCTCGCTCCCGGCATCAGCGTGGTATTCCGTCAGGCTGAGCGCTTCCTGTCACACGGCGACGACATCAACCGGACCGTGGAGTTCAAATCCCTCGAAGAGGACTTCGCCGACAGCGAGTCGCAGATCATGGTCGGCGCCTGGTGCGAGACCGAGATCCCGGCCCTGAAGAAGAAGGACGGAGAGAAGCGGAACACATTCCTGCTGCGCAAGGAGCGTTATGACGGGAAATTCCAAGTCCGCCGCTTCCTGGCCAAGAAGGACTTCGTCTGCCAGTTCACCACGGGAATGAAACCGGGATCCTTCGGAAACCCCGCAACAGAAATCAGTCCTCCGAAGCCGGGGAAAGACCACGCCGCTTACATGGCGCTCCTCGACCTGTACCGCTCACTCGGGATTATCGACCAGCGCCTCGCGCGGGCCATCGCGAAGGACAGGAAGGGCCACGAGGCGGGGAAATTCGTCTACTGCGGGATCCACGCCCGCCGGCAGGCCAAGACCGCCGACGGCAAGCACACCAAACGCATCATCGTTGCCACCGCCCTGTTCCCGCCGGAGGAGGAGGGCGACGCCTGGACGATGCAAGTGTGGACGCCCCAAATCGGAGCCTGGGCGCCCTACCGGGAGGCAATCGCTGCTTTCCACGCCAGTGACTACGCGCTCCACGTCGACGGCAAGGGTGAGACGGACAAGGAACGCTGGGCGGAAGCAGCAGCACACGTCGAAGACGCCCTCTCCAGCCTCGTACGCGACGAGCTGGAACCCGGCATGGGCTATGTCGTCATGGTCGACGGACACGCCTGCCGACGGATGTGGACGGGCCTGCACAACGAGAACCAGAGCTACCAGGAACAGGACATCACCGATCCGCGCACCTGGCTGCCGGGGTACGGCAAAGGCAAGAACGCACCTCGCAAGAAGCCGAGCGCGGTCATCCGGATGAACGTCGCCGCGGACGAGGTGCCCCAGTACGTTCCCGTCCCTCGCGAGAGCGATCCGGACACCGAGAAAGAGTCCATCCTGTTCGCATCGGCCAAACTACACCGCGCCGACGTGGACTTCGGGAATCCTTTCTGGATCCTGTTCAACATCCCGCGCAACTATCAGGCCAAGGGCGGAGACCTGGGCAAGGCCATCACTCGCTGGGATGCCGACCCGGGCAAGGGCGGGGAGGAGGGGGAGCGGGAGACGAATGAGCTCAAGGCTCCGTGGTGGGCCGTCACAGCGACCGAGATCTACCCAGTTGGTGTGGCCGATGGGGTCGACCGGACGTTGCTCGCACGAGCGACCGCACGTTTGTGTCACCAGACCATCGCCTGGTCCGACCGCTCCCGCTACCCCGTCCCCTTGCACGCGGCCAAACAGCTCGACCTGGACCACCCCCAGTACCGGCGCTCGGCGCCGCCCGAAGAACAGGGTGACGAAGCCACCGACGAGTAGCCGAAGATGCGTTGTCGGGGCACTGCACCGCTGGAAGTGGAAGGACGTCCGCCGATGCTTCACCGACCGCAACGGACGGTGGCAAGAGCTCTCGGCAGACGGGATCGAACTGTTCGACCTTCAGGCGGTGACGGTCACCCGCTACCGCTACAGAGGCAACACGATCCCCAACCCCTGGACCTGCCTCAACCACGCCTGGACGGCAGAGTCCATGGAGAGCCCGGTACTCGGAGACGGGTACGCCGCGTTCGGCGAGCGGCACGGAGAAACAGACCGATGGCAACACCGGCACCACGCTCCGTGCCGACTCAACAGGCACCCCCCGACGCCGCCAGTCTGCTATCGGGCCTCCTGGCAGCTACCCGGACCGGATCTCCAGCGGCAGGCGACAACGAGCTCACGGCCAAAGGTCACTTACAACATTAAGACCTCAAGTCTGCTGGGCGCGCGAAGCATCGAGGCTAGAGATGCAGAGTGACAGCAAATCAGGCCCTTCGTCGCGGGGCGGGGCTGTGGTTGCCGTTGAGGCGCGGCGGGCATGTGCGTGGTCAGGCACCCCATTCGACCCGCACGGGCTCACGAGCCGTGGCGAGGGCGCCGTCGAAGTCGGCGAGGCGTTCGGCGAGGGTGGTGGTTGCGATGCGGACGGGGAGTGCCGCCGAGAACTTCAGGCCGCGGACGGCTCGTGGGTCGACGGCGGGCAGGGTGAGGGAGTCGGGCAGTTCAGCGCGGGCGGTCTTCCAGTCCATGGGGGAGAGGTCTTGGCGGAGCCGGACGTGGCTGTCGGTGGGGCGTTGTACGGGGTCAGCGAGGTTGCCGAGGGAGGCTGCGAGGGTGGCGTTGGCGCGATAGCCAGCCCAGGTCCACCAGCGGGTGGCGTCGGCGTCGCGGACCAGCAGGGTGCCCGCGGGGTGCACTTCGTAGGGTGCGCGGTCGGTGCGCAGTTCGGCGAGGGCGGCGGTGGCGCGTCGGGTGAGGCGGACATCCGGGTCGGTGCCCAGGAGCACGTCGCGCATGGCGCGAGTGAGTGTGTACGACAGGCCGCGGGCTTCGCTGCCCTGCCATTTGGCGACGCCGCCGTCCTCGACGGGTTCGACGAAGGCGCGGCGTCGGGCCCAGTCGATGAAGGTGACCTGCCAGCTACGGCCGGCCAGCAGCAGGCGGCGCGGGACTTGGCGTTCTTCGGTGAGGACGGTGGGGTCGATGGTGCCAATCTCGGTGCGTCCAGCGAGCACGGTGAACTCGGGGGGTGCGGTGAAGGAGGCGGTCAGTTCCATGAAGTGCTGTCGGCCGAAGTGTTTCTCGGCCTCGGGGCCGATGAACAGCATGCCGCCGTCGCTGTCGAGGAAGCCGCCGTCGACCAGGTGCGACAGGAGGGGGGCGGCGGAGCGGTCGAAGGGGGCGAGGCCGTTCCATTGTTCGGGCCACAGGCGGTCGCCGATGCGGTGTTCCTGCAGGGTGACGGCGAGGAGTTGCTGTGCGATCAAGTGGCGGGGCGACGGCGGCGGGGTCACCGGTTCGACCCAGCCGCGGGCCCACAGGGTGAGCAGGCCAGCGGCTTGGAGCAGCGCGTCGGGGCGGGTGGTGAGGAACAGGCAGTTGCGGGTGGTTCCAGTGCGCCGTCCGGTGCGGCCGATGCGCTGAAGGAAGGAGGCCACTGTGCTGGGTGAGTCGATCTGGATGACGCGGTCAAGATCGCCGACATCGATTCCGAGTTCGAGGGTGGAGGTGGAGACGATGACGCAGTCGCGGGCTTCGGCGAATGCTTGCTCGGAGCGTGCGCGTTCGTCGGTGGAGAGGGAGGCGTGCGAGAGGAACACGGTGACGTCGCGGGCTCGTAGAGCCGCACCGAGTTCTTCTACCTGCTTGCGGGAGTCGCAAAACACGAGCCGCTTTTCGCCCAGGTGCAGGGCGGAGATCACCCTGGCGGCGTTGGCGAGGGATCCGACGTAGTCGAGCTCTACTTCTCCTGCGGGGCGCGGGAGGTCTCCGGAGCCGGCTGTAGTGCTGCCGGTGGTGGCGGGCAGGGTGATGCCGGGGGCGACGACCCGGCCGCGGCGGTCGGCGGGGTTTGCGCCCTGGAGCCAGGTGAGCAGGGTGTCGGGGTTGCCGACCGTGGCGGAGAGGCCGATGCGCTGGATGCGTTGGCCGGCCAGTCGCTCCAGGCGTTCGAGTACGGCGAGCAGGTGCCAGCCTCGGTCGTCCCCGGCGAAAGCGTGCACCTCGTCGACGACCACGGCGCGCACACGGCCCAGCATGTGCGTGTGGTCGGTCTTGACGCTGATGAGTATCGCTTCGAGAGACTCGGGTGTCGTGAGCAGGAAGTCAGGGGAATCGGTGCGGATGCGGCGGCGTACGGACTCAGGCGTGTCGCCGTGCCAGAGCGCGGCTCGGCGCCCCAGCCACTGGGCGTAGCCGTCGACCCGGTGCACCAGGTTGTTCAGGAGCGCCTTGAGCGGGGCCAGGTAGAGCACGGAGGTGCCGGTCCAGCGCTTCTCCCGCATGGCGGATAGCAGGGGGAAGGTAGCAGCCTCCGTCTTCCCGCCTGCCGTCGGGGCGAGCAGGATCGCGTCCGCGCCGTCCATCAGCGGATGCACGGCAGCCTTCTGCAGGGGGCGCAGATCGGGCCATCCGAGCGTGTTGACGATGTGGTGCAGGACGACCGGGTCGAGGCGTTCCACCGGGTCGGTGCCGCGCGGCTGATCCTGCACTTCTGTGACTCCTGCACTGGTCCGTCAGAGTTCGGGACTTCGGGAATTAGGCTTTCAGAGCTCGAGTTCGAGATCGTCAGCCGAGGCCACCAGCGAGGGAGCGGCGAAGTTCCGTTCACTGGCGGTGAGGTCGCCGCTTCCCACCGTGAGCTTGTAGTGCGTGCGCGGGTCGAAGTCGGAGAACTGGTCGATCCGATCGAGTACGTCTCCGACCAGCTTCTTCAGGTACAGCCGCGGTGCTACTCCGACCTTTCCACCGAGGGCGCCGCCCACAGCCCGTGCCAGGTCCGCCAGATAGGCGTCGTCGGCGAGGTGCGTGATCCGGTCGGGAGACTGGGAGCCTTCGACGTACAGGTCACGGATGGTGGCACCCAGGCCGGTCAGTGATTCCATGGTGAATCCGGGAAGCCGGATTTGGATGGCCCGAGGGTTGTCGAAGCGGGGGTCGGTGGTGAAGTCGGTGGCGAGGCGCTGGGCGAGCGGTGCGAGTCGTTGTACACCCTGCTGTCCGTCGTAGAAGGCGGGCGTGCCGGTGATGACGAGGTACAGGCCGGGGAAGCGGCCGGAATGGACCTCGTCGATGAGCTGCCGCAGCGCGTTGAGTGCCTTGTCGCGGGCATCGGAGCGGACCCGTTGCAGGGTCTCTACCTCGTCCAGGACGAGGATGAGTCCGGCGTGTCCAGCGTCCCGGAGCACGGTGAGCAGGCCCTGCAGGAAGCCGAAGGCGCCGAAGTGGTCCAGGTCGCCACGGACTCCTGCGCTACGTCGGGCGGCTGCGGCGACGTGTGGCTGGCCGCCGAGCCAGGCCATGACCGCCGCGGCGGTGCCCTCGTCTCCGGCGTCCAGGGATTGCTTGTATCCGCGCAGGGCGGTGGCGAAGGCGGGGGCGTGCCGGGACACCTCGGCAAGGCGGCCGGTGAGCAGCTTCTCCACGGCCTGCGGCAGCTCGTTCTCGCTCGCGCCGTCGGCGAGTGCGTCTTCCTCCAGCGCGTAGAACCAGGCGTCGACGACCGGCCGCAGGGCGCTGGGCGGGAAGCTCGCGGTGGTCAGGCGTTCGGTGAGTCGCCGGTAGACGGTCTCCAGCTTGTGCAGGGGGGTCTCGGTCTCCGACACCTGTACTTCGGCTACGGCGAAGGTGCGTCGTTTGGCGCGTTCTCCGAGCCAGCGGGTGAAGAAGGTCTTGCCGGATCCGTACTCGCCGCGCACGGCCTTGAACACCGAGCCGCCGGCGGCGACGGTGTCCAGTTCCTCGTCAACTGCCCGCTCGAAGCGGCCTAGGCCGGTGGCGAGCAGGTCGAGGCCGCTCTCGGGGACGGCGCCGCGCCGCAGCGCGTCCACTACGGCGCGCCGTCGAACGGCCCCGACCGGGGTGGCGGCCCCGGCCGCTGAAGATCCAAACGCGTTCACCCGAACAGTCTCCCATTCGACCGCTCACCTGGCCGGACACCGGTGCGGACGCCCGGCCGCGGACACGCGGACCGGGCGGGTCGGGAAGCCGGCCCGCCCGTCGCAGCCGCAGTACGCCGGTTCACAGCCCGAACTGCTCGATCAGCTGGGCGCGATGCAGGCGCAGGGTGCGGTTGTCGGGGAGGATCTCCAGGATCTGAGCCCCGTCGTAGTTGAGAACCTGAGCCAGGGTCGCAGCGAAGCCGGGGGCACGGGTGGCGGGCTGGCCCGCCCGTTCGGCAAGAGCGGTCATCGGCAGGGTGCCGGCCTCGATGAGCGCGGCCAGCGCCTTCGGGAGGACGGTCTTGTCGCGTGGCTTACGAGCGAGCAGGTCTAGCTGTGCCTGATACAGCTCGGTGGCCATGAGGCGCCCGACCAGGGCGACAGCAGGGTCTTCGGACTGGTCGGAGGAGATTGTGATCTCAGGCTCGGCCGCGGAGTCGACGGGTTCCTGCGGTGCGGGGGGCGCCACCTCGTCCTCGCCGAACAAACTGATAGCGCCCTCGGGCACGGGCGGGGCGGCCTTCCTGTCATGCTTGCGGCGCGGGCTCTGCACGGAGGCATCGGGCACGGCACCAGCGTCAGCTTCGTTCTTGGCGCCGGCCTCGACTGCAGCACCGCCCTCGGCGTCCTCCAACCACCAGGAGGGTGTCGGGTCGCCCAGTTCTCGCCATCTGGTCGGCGGCTCGGCACCGAAGGGCAGCAGGGCGAGCAGCGGGATGGTGAACTCGGCGAGGGTCGCCCCGCCGTGGTAGCCCGCCTTGAGCGCGGTGTACCGCGTGTCGTGGTCTCGCAGCGCGACGATCCGCGATCCGGGCTCCGGCCAGACAACCCGTGGTCCGGACAGCTCGATCTCGGCCGGTGTGACGGGTCCGCCGGGGGTGCGGTGACGGGCCGACCCTATGGTGCTGCCAGCCGCGTCGATCTTGTTGCCGCGCCGCTCAATCACATGGCCGTGGTCGGAGGTGAGGAGCACGGTCATGCCGTTCGCGCGAGCGGCCCGCAGCAGCGGGTCCAGGCCGGCGATCTCCTTGGTCTGCCATGCGCCGTCGCCGAGTTTCTGCTCCTTAGCGAGGCGGTCGTCGACGGTGTTGAGGACGACCGCGACATGGATGCGTTCGTCGGCGAGGGCTTCGGTGAGGGCGGTTGAGAAGGGCGAGCCGGTGTCGGGGCCGCGCAGGTCGTCCTTGTGGAAGACGGCCGCCGGGGCTCCGTTCCAGCAGGGGTGCTGGGGGAAGAGCCGTTTCTCGTCGCTCTGGTCGCCCTTCATCAGGGTGCCCGCGAACAACGAGGTGCGGGACACGGCGGTGAGAGTGGGCAGCGCGGCGGCCACGGCACGCCGGACGGGCGCTCCGGTCGCCTCGGGCAGCGGGTCGAACTCCGCCCACTGGCCGCGCAGTTCTTCGCCGACTTCGGCTGCTATCGCCGCGCTCATCCCGTCGACGAGGAGGAGCAGGACCCGTCGGCCAGGGCAGGCCACGACGGGTGCGACGACACGGTTCAAGAAGCTCTCCACGGTGAGCATGGCGCCGGGGGCGGTGCCGTCCGCGGTCCACACCGCGAGCCGCTCGGAGAACGCGCGGTCAATCTGGCGGCGCTTGTCCCGCGCCTGGGCGCCGATCCGGCTGTACGCGTCGGCGAGTTGCTCGTCCGAGTCGCCGCCCGCTTCCAGGTGCTCCAGGGCCCGGTCCACCCAGCCAAGTTCGCGGATCTGGCGGGCGGTGCCGTCGGCTACCGAGGCGACATCGGCCTCAAACGGGCCGACGAGCCACTGCCGCAGCCGCGCCGCCATGCGCACCCGCTCGATACGGGCCCTGGTGGCGCCATCGGCGGCCAGGGCGTGGTCGGCTAGCGCGGTGACGGCGGCTGTGACCGTCTCGGTGTCGCCGTCGGCGAGGGCGCGGCCCGCCGCGGTGAAGCGGGCATCGAGCCCGGCCGAAAGCAGCGGGCTGGCAGCAGCAGCGGCCTGTGCACCAAACTGAGCGACGAGCTGTGCGGCCCGGGTAAGGACCGGGTCGGCGAGCCGGTGCTCGACCCGGTCGACGAGGCCGCGGACGTACGCCTCGCCGCTGTGTCCGAAGGAGGCCAGAAGTCTGTCGAGGTCGTCGCCCTGAGCGGGCGGCAGTTCGCCGAGCCACCGCTCGGCGCGCCCCCGCACCCGATACAGGTCGTGGTCGGCCTCTGCGTGCCCCCATAGGGCGGCGCAGACGACCGCGTACGCGGCTGCGTCCGCTCCGTGCTCGGCGTCCACCAAGGCGGTGATGATCTTGCCGGTGGATCCGCCCTGTTCGGGTTCGGCAAGGAAGCGGGCTAGGCCGGCCCGTTCTGGTCCGCGCAGGTCGCGCAGAAGGTCGGGCCCGCCAGGGGCGAGAGTCCATCGGAACAGCGCAACGGGGTCGATGCGGTCTCCGTCGGCATGTCCGGCTGGCCCCCCAAGCCCGTCAGCGTCGTGGCGGCCGAGCCTGAGCCGACGCCTGGCCAGCCGGGTGAGTGCCTCGTCGCGGGAGAGCACTCCCTTGCCCAGCGAAGGCCAGCCGCGGGTCGCCGCCGCATCGAGGAGCGCTTCGGCCGCCCAGGTCTCGCCGCGCAGCCGCCCGTCGAGGCCGCGCGCGTCGAACGCCTCCTGCACAACCTCCCAGTTGTCGACCGACCGGATCCTTCCTCCGTAGACGCGGGCGAGCAGCCCGGGGTCAAGATCGGTGTCTTCGCGGTCGGTAAGGACGACCAGGACCTTGGGGTCGGGCTGAGTTGCCGCGTCGAGGTGGCCCAGGATCTGCTCGTGTACGGCGAGCACCGAGGGCGCGACGGCCACCCGCGCCCGCAGCCCGCCCGCCGTCTGCTGCACGGCGGGCCCGTCCCAGGCGGGATCTGCCCGCAGCAGCAGGACGCGGACCGTGCCGTCGCCGAGCCGGCTGCGGGCCGCCAGGTACTGGCGGACGGTTCCTGCGGGCAGCCGGGCGGGACCGGTGGTCGCGGCCGCTGTGGTGAGTGTGTCGGACATCAGTCAACGACCTTCCAGACGACCTCGACCGTGGCGTTGGGGTTCTCGGCCGCGAGCGCCGCGATCTCCGCCTGCAGCTCAGCGGCGGCCCGTGCAGCGGTGGTTCGCCCGCCGCCGGAGCGGGCCACGGCCCGCGACGGCGTACGGGGCCCCGGCTGCGCCACCGGCTTCGGCAGCAGCTGCGGGTGGGCGGAGCCGCCGTTCAGGTCCACGCCGTCGGAACTCGGCATCGGGGTGGCGGTCGATTGCGGACGCTCGGCCGCACCCTGCCGGGACCTCAGCAGGGACAGCACTTCCCGGCCGCCGGCAGTCAGCACTCCAGGCAGGTCGGGGTAGTCACCCGGATCGCCAGCGGCGGCATCCCGCACCCGCTCCAGGACGGCTGCGCCGTCCACACCGAGGGTGTCGGCCAGGCCCAACTGGTCCCAGCTGGTGTTCTGCAGCGCGGCGGCCACCTTCCTGGCGCTCTTGAGGGACATGGCGTAGCGGTGTGAGGTGAAGTCGCCGAGGTCGAAGCGTGCGAGCCGGTCAACAACGGTCTTGGCCTCGATGCCGGTCTCCGTCACCGACTTCACCAGCTCCTGCGCCCGCCTGGCGAGGACGAGGCGGGGGGAGTCGTCGTCGAGGCGCAGGAAGGAACGGTGCTTCTCCAGTTCCCCGACGAGCCGCCCGGCGTCCTGGGCGAGTGCTGCGGCGGCCTGCTTGATCTGTCCGGCGAACTGGTTGACGATCCGCCCGCGACGCAGTTGCGGCGCTCGGTCCCCGAGGATGCTCTCGTACCGCTTGCGCGCCTCGATCCAGTCTTCCTCACTGGGCAGGGGCTGCTCGCGCAGGGCGTAGTCCCGCTTCAGCTCGTGCGGTGCGGGCGCGGGTTCGACGGGCACTCCGCCGCGCACCCACACCCGGTCGGTCGTCTCCGCGTAGGCGGCAGCGAGCAGCCGGCGCAGCGGCTCGGGCAGTCCGCGCGAGTCAGGAAGGTCACTCCAGTCGGAGAGCTTGACCAGGGTCGGTTCGGCGGTGCCGTCCCGGCGGGCCTGGCTGGTGAAGTGGTCGGGCCAGGCGGTGGACTGCCGGTAGTACGCCTCCCGCATGGTGCCCAGGCCGAGGCCACCCGCGATCCGCGCCATGGTCTTGCGGTCCTTGCCGTCGACCTCGACCTGTCCATCGCGGTCCTCGGCAGCCTTGCGTACGTACTCGAAGACGGTCCTGATCTCGGCCTGCTTCACGGGCTTGCCCGTGCCGTCGGAGTCCAGGTCGGGGTGAGCGGGGTACTGGTGGGCGAGCAGCTTTCCAGCCAGCTCGCGGGCTGCGACATCCAGCGGCGCGCCGAGCGGAAGCCGAAGCTCAGGCACGTCCTGCTGAGCGACCAGGTGGGTGTCGAAGCCCAGATCGACAACCCCTTCCTGCTTCTGCGCGAGCCCGTACGCCTGCCGCAGCCCCTGGGTGACGCGCTCGGTGAGGATGTCCCGCTGCGACTGCAGCATGCTCTTGGCGCGCGCCTTGTCGTCGGCGTTGAGGCTGCGTGCGAAATCGGAGTCGAAGCGGGCCTCGTCGGCGAGCGCCTTATCGATGACGACGAGACGCTCGAAGTCACTGCGGGAGGCATCGGTCAGGTGGGTGGGCAGCCAGGCCAGAGTGCGCGAGTCGCCGCCCGGCTTCTCCCGCAGGGCACGCAGCCGCTGCAGGTCGTCCATCGGACCGAACTCACCCTCGTCGTAAGAGAAATCGACGACGAGCCGCCAGGCGTCCTCCTGACTGGGCCGCAAGGTCGCCTCAGACAGCGAATCGACGTCGGCTACGTTGCCGAAAACCACCTCGACCTGTCGCTCGGTGCCCTTCCACACCAGGTCGAGCACGTCGTACGCGTCGAAACCGCCAGGCCCGTCACCGACTCCGAGCGCGCCCTTGAGCAGGCTGCGCATCTTGGCACGCCGGTTGCCCAGGTTGTTGTGGACCTGAGCATTGGCGAGGACAGCGTCCAGGTCGACGCCCGTGAGCTCCAGGCGGACCACCGCACCCGGCCCGGTACCGATGACCTTGATCTCCGGGAAGGTCGCCGCCCACTCCTTCGCCTTCTGCGCGAGCCGGCCGACCTCGGTGCCCGCGATGCGGGTGGTGATGGAACCATGGTTGAGGGCGTGCAACCGCGCCAGGGTGAGGTCGGCGAGCGCGGGCACACTGGGCGCGAGCGCGGAGAGCAGCAGTGTCTGCAGGAGTCGACTGTCGCCGGTGAAGTCGCGGCAGCGGGCTGCGAGCTGAGGGTCGCCGAGGGCGTCAGGACGGCGTCGGTACGCCTCGACCTGGTCCTCGGTGACCTGGTTGGTCTTCAGCAGGTACGGGCGGAGCTTGTCACGATACAGCTTGTCGGCGGCCTCGAAGTGGACATTGGTCTCCCCGCTGAACGCCTTGTCGCCGCCGCCCGCGATCGCCGGATACAGGTCGCCGAGCGGCACCAGCTGCCCGAGCCGCCAGTCGTCGCGGTGGTCGACAAGCAGCTGGCTCATCAACTTCAGGCCGGTGCGGGAGCGCTGCAGCGCGGCGGAGATGTGCACCAGGGTGTCCATGAACGCCGGCGGGAACGGGTACGTCCGCCGGAACGCGTCCTCGTCCGCTCCGGTGGTGGACTTGTCGTGGCCGAGCAGGGTGTCCCACACGTCCGGGCCGAGTTTCTTGGCCTCGACGAACGCCGCCTCCACCTTCGACTCGGCCTCGGGGGTGGCGGGCTGGAGAAGGCGGGCCTGCGCGATCTGGGGGAGGTTACGGTCCTCCAGGACGACCTTGTCGAATCGCCCGCCGCTGAGCTTCAGACTGTCCTGCACAGCGGCCTCGGCGGCCCCCGACATCTCCTCGCCGACCAGCTCACGCAGGTCGCGCTGGCGGGCGATGAACGACACCACTGGGATAGCTCGCCGCTCGTCGCCGCCCTCCACAAAGTTCGTGATCTTGTCGGCTTCGCGTGAGACGAACCTCTGGTCGTGGATGCGGGAGGCCAGCCACAGGATCAGCTCATCCATGAAGAGGACGAGCCCGTCGTAGCCGAGGGACTTGGCGTGCGCGGCGATGATCCCGAGCCCCTTGTCCAGGGAAACGAACCCGTCGGCGTCCTCGGAGGCGTTGCGTGAGAACGACGGGAACAGGGTCTGGGTCAGATCCTGCACGAGACGGGCCCGCAGTTCCCGCGGCGTGGAGGGGTTCTCCAGGTCGAGATCCTTGGTGTTCTCGTGCTCCTCCGGCGCGTTCACCGCCTGGTCCAGCAGCTCGGTGGTCCAGGCGAAGGAGTCGCCCCACTCGTCCATCTGGCCGTCGCCGGCGTCAGCAAGCTGCTCGATCACCCGATCATCACCGTTGCGCCGGCGCTGCTCTGCGAAGTCCTCGAAGAGCCCGTCGGTCCGATAGACCTGCGGCAGCGGGCAGTCGGGGTGCAGTTTGCGTACGTGCTCCACGTACTTGCCGAGCACACGCTGCTCCAGGGACTTGGAGCCCAGCATGTGGTACGGCACCAGCAGGAACTTGCGTCCGTCCGCGTCCAGCCAGGAGTGCCGGGCCCGTACTGGGTCGAGGTCGCCGCGCGCCCGGGCTGCCTGGTTCCCCGACAGCAGCGCGTAGAGCACCGCCATGAAGTGGGACTTACCGGAACCGAACGAGCCATGCAGGTAAGCCGCCTTCGAGGAGCGGCTGTCAAGCGCAGACTTGATCAGGTCGAGGGCCTCATCGAAGTTGCCGAGCAGCCGGTCGGTGACAACGTAGTCCTTCAGCGCCGCCTCGGCCCCCTCAGGGGTGACCGCCTCGTTCAGCTTCAGCACGAAGTCGGAGGTGGACACCGACTCCGGGATATCAATCAACTCCCGCAACAGCGGCCGGTCCTCGGGGCGAGAGTTGTTCCTGCTCATGAATGCCATGGTGTCTTTAGCTCCTCGCCCTGCTCAGTCGGACTCTGCGCCGGGGGTGCCATCGGTGACGTTGTCCGGGGCGGACATCTGGACGGCTGCCTTCGCGCCCGTTCGCTTCTTGGGCGCGGCCGCCTTACTCGCGCCCCCTCGGGTGGCGACGGCCGGGCGCCAGGCCCGCAGCGCGTCGTCGGTCAGCCCGAGCTCGCCCTGCTTCTGCTGCCGGAACGCCAGGATCTCGGCGGCCGGCGACGCCCCGAATTCCGGGTCGTACTCGCCGTACCACTGCTCCAGCCACGGTTGCAGCTCAAGCAGTCCGGCCAGGTACGGCACGAGCTCGTCGTCACCGAGACCGGCTTGCTGAATGTACGAGGCGAGCGCGAGGGCCTGCTCCAGGTGGTCCCAGCCAGCCCACCCGTACAGCTCCGGCAACTGCGCGTTGACCGTGCCGTACGACACGAACCGCTCCTTGGGCACATCCAGCTTGCCGCGCGCACGCCAGTAGCTCGGCTTCAGGAAGTCCGCCGAAGTGTACTTAGGCGGCACGGGCGTCCTCTCACGGACCTTTCTCTTGGCGGGCTCGTCGGGCGCGGCGTCCTCCTCCCGCTGCAACTTCCACACCTGCTCCCAGTCGGCACGCTTCTTCATTCCGGCTGGCTTGTACCGCAGCGCGGACACGAACGGCACGTGCTCCTCAGACAGCAGCTCTCGCACGGTCCTCGCGAGGTCCTGCCGGGGCGCGTACAGCTCGGCGACGGACGTGAAGTCCTCGTCGGCGGAGAGGTTCTCGGCGAGGCGGGCAAGGGTGGTGACGGTGGGGTTGCCGTTGGCGTCAAACCAGTACGCGCGGTCCTCGACCCGGTCGAGCAGCCAGGACTTCAACGCCCTCTGCCGCATCGCGTCCCAACCCTCGGTGGCCCAGCGCCGCTTGTACTCGGAGCGCTCCACCATGCCGATAGCGCGGTTCGACTCAATGACGTCGATGCGTTTCTGCACAAGTGCCTGGTACTCGGCGGGCCAGTGGGAGGGGATCTCGGTGATCGGGTTGGAGCCGTGCCGTTTGAACCACACCTCATTGACCTCGCCAGCTGCCACCCGGCGCGCGAGCACGATCTCGAAGGCCCGCTCGCCGAGGCAGAGTTCGGGGGGGTCGGTCACGTCGGGCAGACGCAGGCTCTCGGGGTGCAGGTCGTAGAGGGAGTACACCTGCCAGTCCAGCTCCTCCTGCAGCGCGATCATGCGGCCGCGGGTGGCGTTGTAGCGGTCCTGGGCTTTGCGGAGCGCGGCGGCGGTGGGGGCGGTCTTGGCCGAGAGGGCGGCGGGCGTTGTGGCCGAGAGCTGCTGCGCGAGGGCGTCGAGCTCGGTGGCGAGGGCGGTGGGGTATTCGGCGGGGAGAGGGAATTCCTGGAGCTTGGTGCCGGTGAACTCATAAAAGCGTTCCCACTCGTCATGCATGAACCCACCGGTGCCTGACTGGCTACCCTTATCGTGGCTCACCATCTTGAGCCAGAACCCAGCCGTGGAGCTGTTGAGCAACCCAAGCAGCGCCAGATGCTCTTCCGCTGTGGCGTCCTCACGGAGCTTGATTACCTGCGCCGAGTCCTTCACGGGGAGCCGGCCGGTCTGGAGGTAGAAGTGATTATGCGTCGCAACTTTTGCGTAAACGATCAACTTTTGCGCCTTGACGCGTGAGCCGTAAACCTCACGCCATGAAATCCAAGGAATTCTCCTGTCTAGCATCGTGATACTGAAGCGCTTGCGAAGTTCCAGTACGTGACGCAGTGGCCACATGAAGCGCAGCAAGTCCTCGATCTCTGCACCTTCGAGGAGCTTCATATCCTGGTCGTACGGGCTGGTGAGCCAGGTCGCGCCGGCGAGTCCCCAATCCCGTACCTCATCGCCATTGGCGACAGCGGTGGGCCTGGCACCTCGTTGGCGGGCGGCAGCAGTGTTCACCGAGCCAAAGGCGTTGTCCTCGCCAGTAACGATAGACAGGCCGAGTTCTTGTGACGCAGTTCGCAGCCGCTTTCCCGTGCTGTCGACGATCTTCAGGATGTCTGGTGCAGCACCTCCTGTCAGACTCCATGGATGCTTTGACAGGTCGTCACGCTGCGTGTCGCTAACGCTGATCCAGTCGCTCTCGGAGTCCGGGAAGTCGGTCTGTTGAGTGATAGCCCGCCAGACGAGTCCATCCTCCGCCTTCTCCGGAGCCGCTGGCTCCCCCTGAACGCTCCGGACCGTGCGGATGGTGGCCCGGCGAGCGCCCGTGTAATCCAGCGGGCGGCCGACGAGGATAACCGTCGGCGTCCCATGCCCCGGGATGTACGCCCCCGACGTATCGATGACTTCTGTCAGTTCGACCTGGTCCCGGAAGAAGCTCTCGATCAGCTTCGTCCCGAACTCCCTCTTCATGAACGAGTTCGCCGTGATCTGGCCGACCATGCCGTAGCCGAGCCCGGACTTCTCCTCGCCCCGAACCGCAAGCTCGAAAAAGCGCTGCGCGAACGGGACCGACAGCGCGTACGTACCCGCGCACGCGTCGTACAGCTGGCGATACAGCTCGTTAAGTGTTTTGTCCTTGACTGTGATGTACGGAGGATTCCCCACGACCACGTGGTAGCGGCCCTGGTTCAGGATCTGCGGGTACTCGAACACGTCCTCCGTGCTCAGCGCGTAGTACGGGTCTTCGGCGTCGCCCGATTTCGCATTGTCGCCAAGGCTCAGCTGCTCGTCGCCGAAGATTCCCTCCTGCCGGTGCTCCGTCGGCAGCAGCGAGTCACCTACCGCGAGCTGGATCGGCCACTCGTACTGCCGCGCCTCTGCGAACGTCCGCATGCCGCTCGAAGCCATCGCCGCGACCAGCAGCCGGAAGCGGGCCACCGCAACCGCGAACGGGTTGAGGTCCACCCCATGCACGGACTCCAACGCTGCCCGCACCCGTTCGTACGGGCCGATTTCGGGTCGCTGCGACGCCCACATCCGTACCAGCCGCTGGAACGCCCCGAGCACGAAGTGCCCCGACCCACATGTCGGATCGATCATCTTCAGCTCTTCGAAGCTGAACTCCCGCACTGCCGGGGTCATAGTCCGGTCGAGGATGAACTCCTCAACGAACTCCGGGGTTTGCAGCAGCGCGTACGTCTTGCGGGCCGCCTCGCTCAGATCCTGGTACAGGTCGCCGAGAAACCGGGTGTCCCAGCCCTCGGTGCCGTCCTCGCTCAGCGGGTCGCTGAAGTCGTGTACGAGAACAGGGCCGCCGACACCGCAGTCGCCGTCCCCGCCAAGCTCTCCCTCGCCGACGCGCTGCTCCCGCCAGAACGCGAGCAGCGCGCCCGCCCCGTCGTGTGAAAGCGGGATCTGGTAGAGCGGGTTGTGGTAGCGGTCGAAGAGCAGCCGCCCGGCCTGCCCGGCGCCCAGCTCTGCGAACGCCGTCTCCAGCCACCCTCGGTACGTCGGGTCGGTGTCCTTCTCCAGGTACTCCTCGTATCGCGCCTGGGCGGTCTCCCGCCCCGCCACGTCGGGGGAGGTAATGTACGGCTCGGCGATCAGCCGGTTGTCCTCGCTGAAGCGGACGAAGACCGTGCCGAGTACCCACGCCACCGCGACCTGGGTGATCCGCTCGCCGAGCCAGGCGTTCCAGGTCGCCGCCGTACGGCCCAGCTTCCGGGCCTGCTCATACTCGCCGCACAGCCGCGACTCGACCTCGGGGACGGCATTGACCTGCTGCTCAAGGTCGGTCTCTGCCGCCTTGACCTGCTTCTGCAGGTCGGCGAGGAGGCTCTTGCGGTCGATCACTAACGGCTCCTGTGGAGAAATGGGAGAGGGCGGATCAGGTCAGAAGGGAGAAGCGGGTCAGGCGTCCGGCGCGAGGTGTTTGCGCGCGACCCAGGCGTCGGGCACGACGATCCACTCGTCGAATCCTGCCTGGTACGGCACGCTCTGCCCTGCCAGCCGCGGCGCCCGCGCCGGGTCCGACTGTGCGACGAGCAGCCACAGCGGGTTGCCGCCCTGCCGCGCTTCCTCCGCGAGCCGGCCGAGCAGGTCGAGCGCGTCGTACCGGGCGAGCACTGCGGTGTCGGTGAGGAGCAGCGGACCGTGGCCCTCCGCCAGCGTCTCTCGCAGCCGCGGTTCGATGCGCCCCCACGCCTTGTCGGTACGGATGCGCAGCTGCTGGTGGGCCCGGCTGCCCGGTTCGGCAGCGTCCGCCTTGAGGACGGTCTCCCAGGTTGGACGGGCCGACTCGCTGACCAAGCCGCGCAGTTCGTCCACGAAGAGTCCGGTCAGCGACACCGGCCGTGCCCCGTACGGCTCGACGGCCAGCCGCCGCACCGCGTCCTCGGCGCGCCTCTGGGGCAAAGTCAGTACTCGGAAGCCGTCCTGCCGCGCCGAGTGCGCGAGCCGCTGCTCGGCCTTGATGGCAGCGGCGACGGCAGTGTCCGCGTCGTACTGTGTAGGGGCGGAGCGGCGCGCCGCCGACGCGCCCCAGCTCGCCGAGGTCAGCCCGGCGGTGGCGTCCCCGGACGGGCGGTCCGGGATGAGGCGGAGCACCTTGTCGTAGCGGGTGGCCAGCTTCAGCTCGAAGCCGGCCTGCTTCAGGTCGCGTACCAAGGCGCTGCCCGTAGGCAGCTTGTGTGGAGCCAGCGGGTCCGTGCCCAGGTCAGGGAAGCGGGTGGCGACCCGCTTGTGCAGGGCATCCACCGACAAGCCCGGCTGCCGCTCCTCCTCAACGCCCGGCTGCACGGCGACCACACCGGCCTGGGTAATCCTCAGCGCGCGCACCAAGTCCAGGTCGCGCGGGTAGATCTCCAGTCGCGGGGTGAGGGCGGCTCGGGTGGAGGCTGCGACCGCGATCTCGGCGGTGCGCCGCTCGTCCCAACCCAGGCTGCCCGGCGGCCGTCGCACCGCGTCCAGCTCGGTGAGGACAGTGCTCGCCGTCGGCAGGGACTCCAGCTCCGCGAGCCGGTCGGCCCGCGCACCCAGGTTCAGCGCGTAGTCCTGCAGAGCAGGCAGCGTCGGGGTGTCCGGACCGTCCACTCCCTCCCGGACATCCAGTGCAAGCAGGCCCAGCACCGGATCGGCGCCCTTGGGCATCCGGGCATGGAAGTAGCGGAAAAGCGGCGGGGACTCGTTGTCGTAGCTGTCTCGCTCCACCACCGCACGCAGTAGCGACAGAGCGAGCGCCCGCCGGTCGCGCCGCTCCACATGCTGGGTGCCGCGCCGGGCGATCATCGCGTCGGCGAGCTCGATCACCGGGGTCACCCGGCCGCGCTCGGCAAGGAGCTCCACCACGTCCTCGCGCAATAGCCCAAGGGCGGCATCCTCGTACCAGCGCTCGCGCGCCTTCTTTACGATCTGCGGGATACGGCCCGCGGTCAGGCCCACGGCATCGGCGACGTCCCGCTGCCGGACCCACGCCAGACCCTCGGGCAGCTTGCCCGTCTCGTCAGGCAGCCGCAGCAGCAGCCGGATCGCTTCGCGCTCCTTGGCGTTGGAGCGGGCGTTGCCGCTAGATGGCTTCGGCACCAGACGAGCGGCAAGCGCGTCTAGGCTCAGTGCGCCGAGCAACTGCGGATCGGTGACGATTCCGCCGCCGGCGGCGACCGATTCCGCGACCGCCTGTTCCAGCTCGGTGATCTCCTGGCCAGCGGCCTTGCGGGCCTCCGCACTCAGTGGTGCCGGGGCCGCCTTGCCGAGGCGGAGATTCCACTCCTTCTGCCGGCGCTGGATCTCCTCTCGAGTACGCGAGCCCATACCCGGCGCGGTGAGGAATTTCCTCGCCGAGTACTCCAGTACGTCCCCGACGGTGTTCAGCCCCATGGCGAACAGCTGGGACTGCGCGGAGAGCGTCAGGCCCGCTACGGACAGAGGCGTCGTACGGTCGGCCCTGGCCGCCTGCTGATCACGAACCTGCTCAGCGGAGGCATCGTCGTCCTCCCGTCCGATCTGCGGCCCGACTTCCCGCGCGGTCACGGCGCTCTCCGCCGAACCGTGCCCGGAGCTTGGGGCCGTCGTCCGCTGCGCGTCGAGGAAGAGCGCCTGCCAGGCACGCTCCATCGGCTTCAGGTCCGAGAACCGGTCCTTCACGTCCCGTGCCAGAGCCTTACGGAAGAAGGCGACCAGCCCGTCACGTACCGCTGGTTCGAAGGCGTCGGCCGCGAACTGCGGGTACGGCCACTCCTTCGAGTCGGTCTGGCGGGCCGTAATCCCGCCGTCGCCCCATCGGGGCAGCTCGTTCGACGCCATCTCGTGCAACGTGACCGCCAGCGCGTACCGCTCGGCGTGCCCGTCGTACGAGCCGCGCGTGATGATCCCCAAGAACGGGTCGAGGTAGCCCTCGGTCCCCGCATCAATCTCCTTCGCCGGGTATCCGGCGAGCGAGAAGTCGATCAGCACCAGCTGTCGAGTGCCGTTGGGACGGATCCGGATCGCGATGTTGTCCGGCTTCAGGTCCCTATGCCAGATTCCTTCCGCCTCCAAGTGCTCCACCGCACCGAACAAGTACTTCCCGTACGCCTCCAACTGGTCCATGCCCAGGCGGCCGTTGTCCCGCAGTTGGCGGGCCACGGTGTCCTCACGCCGCCTCGGTCCCTTCCCGTCGCCGCGGTCCTGCTCCTTCAGCTCTCGGCTGTCGCCCACGTATTCGAGAGCGAGTACCCGACGACCCGCGAGAGTGATCGGCTGCCGCTCGTACAGTGCGATGATGCTGGAATCCCGGTGGATTCGACCCAGGACCACGGCTTCCCGGTCCAGAACCCCGTGTTTGGCCTCGCTCAACGCGACCTTCAGCACTGCCACCGGCAGGGTGCCGCTGCGTCGCGGCTCACCCGCGAGATCCCGCACCAGGAAAGCCCGCGAGGTCGAACCCGTGCCAAGCCGACGCACAACCTCCCAACGCCCGGCCAGTGCATCACCGGCCACCGCCTCCAGCGGGTCCTTCTCCGGCTCGCCCTGACCCTCGACCGTCTCCGATGCCGGGCTGCCGCCCCCGGCCGCACCTGCAGCCACGTTCCCGTCGGCGGAGTCCTTTTCGGTGAATGCCTGCTCGACGTACTCCAGCATTTCCAGGAAGTCATCGACTGTGGACAGACGTCGGCCCGG
This sequence comes from Streptomyces sp. NPDC058691, assembly GCF_042714775.1. Lineage (NCBI taxonomy): Bacteria > Bacillati > Actinomycetota > Actinomycetes > Kitasatosporales > Streptomycetaceae > Streptomyces > Streptomyces sp. NPDC058691. The sequence continues at coordinate 50,553 of NZ_JBHXSO010000046.1, forward strand.
TTCGTACGCGGTGGACGCCTCCACCAAGTCATCGATGTCCGGGTTGAGTCCGTCAGCCAAGGCGCTTGGACGCAGGCTCTCACCGGCTTCCAAACGGGCCATGACCTCACTCTGGCTTGCACCTGGCGCCTGCCCGGTGACCAGCAGATACGTGAGGACACCGAGCCCGTATACATCGAGGCGCACCGGATCGGCCTTCGGAATTCTCAGCTCCGGCGCCAGATACGGATCAGCCTGCTCCGAGACGTGGAACCCGGACACATTAGTAGGAGCCAGGGTCAGGGGCCGGCCGCGGCTGGTGCTGTGGCCGCTGGCGATCTGCCAGTCCGCGATCTGCAGCCACGGCTGCAGCCAGCGCTGCTCCTCGCCGAGCTCCCGCCCGCGCGGGCCGCGGTCGCGCGGCACGACATGCACCGCGTGCGCCGACAGCGTGCGGTGGTGAACCCGTCGGGAGTGCGCGGAGCGCACCGTCTCGGCGAGCTGGCGCACCAGGGCGAGGCGCCCCTCCAGAACCAGTCGCTGCCCGTGCTCAACCAGGTAGTCATCCAGGCGCAGCGTCTCGGGGTGGTAGTCGAAGAGGATCGCCGGTCCGGCAGGGTGCCCCGACGGCAGATATGTCTTCAGCTGCACAGCTCCCGGGTGCCGGAACCGGCTGAGCACCATGGCTTCACGGGCGGCGGCCCGCTCCACCGAGCGGCGCTCGTCGTCGGATGCGCCACGCTCGCTGAGGAAGACCCGCACCCGCGCCAGATCGTGCAGCTGGGAGTGACGGCCCTGGTAGTCGGCCCAGGTGGGCCCGGAGTCGAAGGCTTTGGCGTCAAGGAGATAGCCGCCGACCTCGTACTGTCGGCGGATCGGTGCGATGCCCAGTCTCTTCAGGGCGGCGTCGACCTGGCGGGAGGTCTCGGCAGTGATCCGATGCCGGGCGTCGGACGGTGGCTCGGTCAGCATCTCCACCAGCTGCTTGACCGTGAACACGCCGTTCATGTCAGCGGCCGGAAGGTTCACCCGCAGCCTGTCGTCGGTGAAACAGACCGCCTCACCAACCCAGATCCTCGTGCGTGCCCCGGGACCGCGGGAACCGCCGTTGACCAGCCCCGACAGCTCCTTGGCCTTACGGTTCGCTAGGTGCAGGGGATTACCTTCCCGGCGCATGGTCCCGCCGGGCGTGGTCTGCACCCAGTCGTTGCCGCCGCCGTGCACCGAGCCGTGCCAGTCCTTCAGCTCGATGAGGAACACCCCGGCCGGTGCCGTCACCAGAAGATCGATCTCGCGTACGTGACCGCTGGCCGCGGTGAACGTGAAGTTCGACCAGGCGCGCCACGGCTCCTCGTCCGGCAGACGCCGACGGATCGCTTCAAGACCGCGGCGCTCGTGCTCGTAATCGGACTCGGTGACCGTCGTCCACCGGCCTTCCCGCATGCCGCTCCCCGTCTGTGTCTGCTGGTGCGCGTACGCCTGCCGTATTCCTGTCGACGCGATCAGGATGGCGGGCTGAACCCTGGCAAAGAATCCTAAAGGGTGGGACTGACAGCGAGAGGTGGGGTCAGCTCACTACGGCAGAGCCTCGACAGGTCAGGTCCGATCTTGTCGCGGAGCGCGGATGCAGGCAGGGGTGAACATGGCGAGGAGGGCCTCGGCCCACGCTGGACCTGCCGGTGAAGGCGGACTAGAGCAGGTAGCGCCGGATCCCGATCACTGCCAGGAGAGCGTTCGAGGCACGCTGGCCCCACTCGGCGAACTCCTCGATGCTCCCAGGTCAGCGCGAAGACGACCGACACCACCCGCTTCCGTCCTCTGCTGGCACAGCTGGACCTTACCCGCACCGTCGTCGCCTTCGAGGGCTTGATTCGCTTTGACGGACACCAGACATCACGGTGATGCGGTGCCCGGCCACGCCGATGCTCTGAAGGCCCGCGGCGCCCTGGTACCAGGCGGCAGAGTCGGGGTCCTTGCGGCCGCTGTCGGAGCACCAGAAAAGCTGGAAGACCAACAATCGCAACCCAAAGGGCTCCTTCGACCCCCTCGACGGCGTCATCGTCCACCACACCGGCCCCTACACCACCGACGCTGGCATGGTCTCCTACTGCGTCACCAGCTCCAGCGCCCTGCCCGGCCCGCTCTGCCACGGCGTCATCGGCCGTGACGGCAAGGTCTACCTCGTCGGTTACGGCCGCGCCAACCACGCCGGCGACGGAGACAACGACGTGCTCAACGCCGACATAGCCGAGTCCTACGCCACCAACCCGCCCGCCACCAAGAAAGGCGAAGGCGACCCCGGCGCAGCCGACGGCAACAGCCACTTCTATGGTTTCGAATGCATCAACTCCGGCTCCGGCAAGGAACCCTGGCCCGAAAAGCAGCTCGACGCCATCACCCGCGCCTGCACCGCGCTGTGCCGGGCCCACGGCTGGACCGCCAAGTCGGTCATCGGCCACCTGGAGTGGAACGACCAGAAGTCCGACCCCAAGGGCTTCACCATGGCATCCATACGCGCCCGCGTCGCCGAGCGGCTCAAGCACCAGGCGAACTGGACGCCTACTCCGCCCCCGCCGGCCCCCAGCACGCCATCCCTGGAGGCACGCGTCGCCACGCTGGAGTAGCAGGTCGCCGACTACGCCAAGCGCATCGTCGCGCTGGAGAAGAAGGCTGCCTGATACAGGCTACTCAAGCCGGGCCTGAACCTTGTCCCAGGCCGCCTGCCACCTTTCGACGTCGTGCTCACGAGCACCGCAGGCGCGCACGATGGCCAGTACCGTCGGCAGCAGCGGAAGGCCCGGCTGGTTCACGTACAGGGCGCGCTCCACGGCGGTGCGACTAGGACCCGCCTGGTGAGCCAGCCTCGCATACGGCAGCTCGGCCAGCTTCCACAGCTCTCGCAGGGCGGTACGAAACTCCGGCACCGTCTCGATGCCGTCCCGTGGGCTTTTCGCGTAGCTCACAATGAAGGTTGCACGGCCCGGGTGGGCACGGAAGACGGTCATGACCTCTTCCGCCTGCACATCGTCACTCTGGGACTGCGCCTCAGCCTGATCACTCGCCGCCTGAAGCACTTCAGCTGGCGACTGCGACTGCGACGGCGCGGGCGCCATTGCCAGTGCGATCATCTTGTGCGCTTCATCCCGGAATGCGCTCATTTCTTCGTCGGAGCGCTCGTGAACTAGCGAGCTTTTGGCAAGGTGAACTGCAAGACGCAGCGCCATCGCCCGGTTCGCCGGTCGCGCCTTCAGCAGTCTGATGACCGTGGCATGGCTACATTCGAGCACTTCGGCCAGCTTCCGCGAGGAAGGCGCTCCGGCCTCCACGAATAGCCTGTCGAGCCACACCAGGTAAGGGTGATCACCGTCCGGTGTGCCTCGGGCCCAGGAGACGCCGTTTGTCACCCCTTGCTCCTTGGAACGTGCTGTAACACGGTGGAATGCGCTGGTGCACAGCATATCGGCCCGTCACGCCCATCCCCAGCCTTTGCCATGCTTCAACTCAGCTTCGAAACACGGGAGGTGAGGAGCATGAAGCTGGGCAGGGAGTGGTGGCGGACAGTCCGGTACGCCATCGGGGCTGAGCGCCGGACGGCCCGTCTGATCAGCATCCTGTTGGTGGTGGGCACCATCGCAGGAGTGCTGATGGTGGTCAGCAACGGCGTCACCACGACGATCGGCTGAGACACGGTCCGGTGGGCGGGCACGACCTTGGTATCCAGTAAGAGCACAGCACATCGCGGGGCCCCGGTCGAGACGGCCGGGGCCTTCGCCGTCCCCCGGTCCGCCCTGTGCCGCGCCCACGGTTGGACCGCCAAGTCCGTCATCGGCCACCTTGAATGGAACGACCAGAAGAACGACCCCCGCGGCTTCAATGGCCTCCATGCGCGCCCGCATCGCCGAACGGCTCAAGCACCAGGCCAACTGGACACCCAGCCCGACCAGGCCCGCGCCGCCCCCGAGCACCCCGCCGCTCGCATTCCGACTGACAGACCTAGAAAAGCTTGTTGCGGCGCAGGAGAAGCGCCTGGCTGCGCTGGAGAAGGCGGCCTGAACTTCCGGAAAGCATGCGCCATGATCTTCTCGGGTATGCTTACCCCGGCAGGTGGGCGATCCTTACAGCCAGTTGTTCCAACCCGATGTGACGCCGCGCCTCAACGCAGGCGTTGTAGAAGGCGCGCGGCCCACTCAACGCGCCTTTCTGCTCGGCAAGATTGGCTGCGGTGAGGATACACACCCTCTCCAGCGCGGACCCAGGTCTGCGCGGAAGACCAGCTACGGTCACATCGTAGGCGTCAGCTACTTTCGGGGCGACCGCCAAGAAGCGACCCACAACCTTTTCAAAGGTCGCAAGGTATCGGCCCGTCCGCCGGCCATCCAATTCAAATAGAAAAGTGGCTCTTTCCCATCTCGGCAACGCCGTCAGAAACCCTTGCATCGCAAAAATATCCAGTCCGTCCGGCGAAAAGTAGCGCGAACGAAAATCCTTGCCGGCAGCGAAAATGAACAAGTCGCGGAACCCGTCGACCGAACGCCAGGGAAGTGCCTCAGTCGACGGAAAACTTCTGTTGCTGTCCGCAGGGCCACCCAGGACGTGTTCAGCAAGATGTGAGACCGTGTCCAGATCCGGGCGACTGTCGTCGGCGCAAATCCATAGCCCGCGATTTTGCCACGTCAGCTCCGGGGGCGCGTGGACGGGCCGCGGAGCGATCAATTGCCGCATGGCGGGGGGCAAATCCTCACCCAGATAGTGCCCCGGTGGCGGAAGCTGCGGGGTGTACTTCTCGGTGTCGTCTTTGGGTTCCAGCGCATTGGCCAGTTGAGTTCCGTTGTCATTGACCTGCTGGGTGGCAGCGGCAGCCAGAGCGGCAGAAGCGGCTGTGGCAGCAGTTCTGGCGAGATCGGCTACCTCGTCCGGGTCAGCCGATGATGCACCAACGAATTTTCCCGCGCGGACAGCCTCGACAGTCCGCGCAGCAAGGGATCCGTGGTTCGCTTCCATGGCCTCCGCCGCCTCGACTCGGATAGCCTCCTGGCCCTCATCAGCATCAGCGGCGTCAGCAACGGCCTTGAGCTTCGAGCGGAGCAGCACGTCGAACGCGTCCCAGTTGTGCGACGGCCTGCTGGACACGGGGCGCGTATCCAGCTCAGCCAAGGCATAGGCAACGGCCCCAGCCGACCCTGAGTTGTAGGTCTCTCCGGACAGGATGCGGCGGATGGTCGCTTCGCTGACTGGTGAGCCTCGTTCGATCGACTTGGCCTTGATCTTAGCCAGCGTCGGCAGGTGCGCGACATCTCGCAGCTCAGCTAGCCAAACCAGCAAATCGCGGTGAGGTCCGTCCGATATGTCCCCCCGAATCGTAATTGCCCTGCTTGCCGAACCAGGCAACTCGCCCCCCCTAGCTGCTGCGTCGCGCCCACCTTCGCCGGGCACCACGCCTCAAGATCACTTTTCACGGCTCAAGATCATCATTCACCGCGGTGCACCAGCATTGTTTGTGCGCAATAGCGTACGACAACGACCAGCGGCCTCCCCCCCATTCGATGCTCAACTCAGCTTCGAGACGTGGGAGGTGAGGAGCATGATGCTGGGGAAGGAGTGGTGGCGGACCGTCCGGTACGCCATCAAGGAGGAGCGCCGGACGGCCCGTCTGATCAGCATCCTGGTGACGGTGGGCGTCATCGCGGGAGCGCTGATCGTGATCGGCAACGGTGTTACCGTGACGATCGGCTGAGGCACGGCCCGGTGGGCGGGCACTGCCTCGGTATCCGGTAGCAGGACAGCACATTGCGGGGCCCCGGTCGAGACGGCCGGGCCCTGGTCGTGCCCCAGGGCCAGTGGCGTGCGAACCGCAGATGCCGGCGGTGGGCGGTGGTGACGATCTGGGCGGCGGCGGAGCCGGAGGCGGCGGGGTTCCCACCTGCGAGATTCGCCGGTCAGGGCGAGCATGGGCATCCATGCGAGGAGGTCGAGGGCGAAGCTGGACGATCTCCAGCCAGATCTGGTTCTGCGCGGTGTTCTGCAGGGGCAGGTTGCGCAGGCCGATGGCGTGGGCAGCATGGATGCGGTCCTCGGCCCTCGCGCGTTGGCGGTGCCGCAGTTCGAGTGCGGCGACATATAACGCAGGAGTCTCGTGCCAGGGATTGCGTTGAGCCTGCGGCCGCTAACGGTCCTGTTCGTCACCTTGGATGCAGGCGTTGAGCCTGGCCACAAACGAACAGGAGTCGGCACCGTGCGCATGAGTCCCGAGACCGAGACCGTCTACTCGTCGCTGGTTGAGCACCCTGAGGACAGTCTCGCCCAGCGGGGTTTTCGCCTGGAGTTGGCACAGGAAAAGGTTGGCCATGCCCTGTCCCAGCTGACTGAGATGGGGCTGGCCGAGGCACCTGCGAGGCAGGTCCGCGCGGTGGGTTTCTGCGATGCCGTCGCAAATCTGGCTGCGCACGCGGTACTAGAGGGAATGTTCGAGTACCTGGGCGATGACAAAGCCGCCGACGAGTGGCTGACCACCGCCTACGCACAGGCACAGCGGGAGATTGCGATCGTGGGGATGCTCCGCCCTGGGCGGCAACGCAGGACCGCACCGTCCTCCGGAGCCGATGGTGCTCGGCGGGAGCGTGGGCTGATCCTGCGGGGGATCACATGGGACGAGTTGCTGGCATGCCATGTCGCCGCGGTGGGGCGGCGGCAGCTCGGTGTATCGGAGGCCGATGTACGCCTGATCGATCACGGCCAGACGCAGATGGCCGTGGTGGACCGCTCGGCTGCTTTCGTGCAAGTGGGCGGCGAGCCCAATGTGAGCTCTCTCGCCATCTCCTCGCCGGATGTGGTGGCTGGGCTCCTGGCGGTGTTCCACGCGCATTGGCGGCAGGCTGACCGGTTCGTCCATCTGGTCGAGAAGTCCGAGCCCCAGCGCGCGGCGCCCCGCAATGGCGCGGTCTCTCTGACTGCTGCGCTGATGCGTCGTATCTCTCGGGCAAGAACCTGGGGTTAAGCTCAAACTTTCGTGACGGTCCGTCGGTTCTTCTGGCGGGCCGTTTCGGAGTTCGGGCTGGTTGTGGGCAGGCGGTGGGCCCAGCTGTCCCGCGGGTTCCACGACTCCGGACGGTGGTGCTGTTCGTAGGGGCGGGAAGCTGCCGGTCGCAGACCGGCCACCGGCTCACTAGATCTACCCTCCGCAGCTGCCCGCCAGCGACCCTTCTCGCCCTGGCCCTGCTGCGTCAGCGCCTCCAGCAGGAGCGACAGCAAATCCCGAAGCGACGGACACTCCGGCCGGCCGGCTGGCACGCACGACGGCCGTTTGAGGCCATGCACACACAAACGGACGCCAGCCGCCCCTACAGCTCTGTGGCCCGCAAACTGGAGCTGGACTGCCGAACGGTGCGCAAGTATGCCCCGGCCCGCAGCTGGCAGGAGGTGTTACGTCGGGCTCCCCTCCGCTCCTCCACCTTGGACCCATACCTCGACTACCTGCAGCAATCCTGGGACGAAGGCGAGTACTACGCCAAGGTCCTGTACCAAGAACTTCTCGGCAAGGGCTACCTGGACCCCTATCCACGTTTGAAGATGGCCGCGGCGCCCCTGCGGTATGGCCTGTCACTGGACGAGCCACGCGAACTACCGCCCTCCCCAAGCGAAGCCGCACAGTGGATCATCTCCACTCCTGACCGGCACGGTCCAGAGATCGCGTAGAGCATCCGGCGGCTCCTCGGGCACGGTCCGGATCTGCACCGCACCCACGAGTTGATTCGCCAGTTCGCCACCATGGTCGACACCCGCGATGCAGGACCGCTCCAGGGCTGTCTCGACCAGCTCAGCAGCAGCGGGCTGGCGCCCCTCGCCGGTATTGCCGCAGCCCTACACCAGGACCAGCACGCTGTGGCCCAAGGGATCACCTCCCCGCACAACTCGGGGGTAACCGAGAGCCGGATTACCGACGTGAAGCTTAAGAAGCGCATTACGGGAGGCGTGCTGGCGTCTTACTTCTCCGCCACCAAGTCGTACTGATGGCCCGCCTTCGCCGCCGATACGCGAACCAGCCAGCGGCCGTCCCGCGGGATGACCTCCGGCTACGAAAAACTTGCCAGAGCCAGATGAGCTCGTACCCCGACACCGTCAGTCCGACAGCGTCGGCGCGCGCCGCCACCAGTCCGTGCAGAGCGGAGTAGCGCGCGTGCAGAGTCACCGCGGTCACGAACGTTCACTAATCCAGGAAGAGAACTGTCGACGTGGGGAGCACATGCGGCCCGGTTACCCCTCGCGGACCGCGCGTTGGGCCCGCTGGTGGCAGCGGGGTGAGCACCATCGTCGGGATCGGTTGGATGGACCCCGGGGAAACTGCGTCTGACAGTGTTGGCATGTCAGCGGTTCCAAGAAGGTGGCGGGGTCGAGACCCCGGCTTGCTCGCATCATGCATGCGCGTGAGCACCAGCGGCGGGGTGGCCCGGCGAGGCTCCTGCTTCTCTGGATCGTGTTTCCGCAGAACCCGCAGGCTGGCGGGTTAAGGGGTGGTTCGCTCTTTTCCGCGCGTCGGTTCCAGCGGCGAACCTGCTGGCCGCAGGAGGCAGAGCAGGTGCGGCGTAATGAGTGGGCATCCGGTGGCAGCGGACTCTCGCACCATTCACAGGCGCGGTCGGTTGGTTGCTTGGTCTCGACGTCGGCGTCGCCGCGCCGGCGCATGAGATAGGCCGTTCTGCGGCAGAAGGAGGAGCAGAGCCGGTGGCGCTGACCAACTCGGATCTGCATGGGCTCTTGGCAGATGCGGCAGGGGGCTGTGGTGAAGCGCGTCCTGGAAACCCGCGTGCGGCAGCGAGACGAGCAGTACATGGCCGGGCGGCCAAACACCGTGGAGACCGGCATTGCATCGCCGCACTCCTTGCACTTGGCCGCCTCGAGTGTCTGCCGCAGTAGTTCGGGGTCACGGCAGGTGACGGCAGCGAGACGGGTCCAGGACGGAGTTCCGCGGTGTCCGGGTGGGTCGAGCAGGTATTTCCGCAGATAGCGCGGCTGAAGATGGTTGGCGCGGGCCAGGCGGGCGATAAACGAGTGGCCGCCTTCGCCAGCGATCGGGCGGACCTGGAAGGGGAGCTTGGTGATCGCCTCACCGCTCCAGATCGGCGTATCAGTCACTGGCCTCCGCCCGGCGTCGGTGGACGGACAGCGCGCTTACGGCGGGAGGCGATGTCCAGGTTGACGGCCAGCAGTCCGTCTTTGGTGATCTTCTCGGCGCCGGTGAGAATGGCGTCGACGGCAGCTCCGCGGATCAGGTGGGAGAGGGTTCCGATCATTCCGTCGGTACGGGTGTGGAGGAAGCGGTCCATGCGGGTGAGGGTGTCGGGCTTGTGCTGGCGCAGCAGCAGATTCGTCTCCATCTGGGCAACCAGCGCCTTCCATTCCGCGTTGTAGGGGAACGGGTGGGTGGCCACGGGGGTGAAGCGTGCGGCGATCTGGTCGCCGCGGGTGGCAGACAGCAGACTGCTGTCCTCGACGTCGATGCCCGCATAGGCGAAGGTCGCCGGGACACGCTCGGAGAAGTACCTGAGCGTGTCGGATGCGTCGGCTCCGGTGCGGGTGGTTCCGGAGATGTTGTGGATCTCGTCGACCAGGACCAGTCCGGTGCGGACCCGGGTACAGACACCGACCACGGCCTCAGTGAGGTCGGTGATGTTCGCGCGGCCCAGTACCGGCAGGCCCAGGAAGCGGGCGATCTCGGCGGCGATCATGCGTGGCGTCGCGGCCGGTGGGACGGTGATGTAGATGACCGGTATGCGGCCGTCCTGACCGGGGTGCCGGCGGCGGTCCTGCAGCTCGTGGCCGCCCGGCCGAGCTGGGTGAGGGAGATCGAACATGTAAGTGCCTTGTGGCTCTTGGTCAAAAAACTGGCCCCGCATGTGCGGCATTTGGTTTTGACGCCATCCCGGCGTCGGGTTCGCAGCCAGAGCGAGGGGCTTACTGCAAGGCCGGCGCACAGGACCTGGCTCAATTATGATGCATTGCGGCCGGCCAGGGTAGCGAGACGTTCTAGGTCGAGTCGAAATCTCTCTCGCCCTTGCGACTTCACAATGACACGCAGGTGCTCCCATTTTAGGTGGTTGGCCTCGGTCAAGCGTTGGGTGTAGGAGTCGACGGTCTCGTTGCGTTGAGGGCCTACTTGCAGAGGGAGTCGGTTGAGCGGAGGTGATAATTTCACTTGAGGGTTCCAGCTCCCTAGTTCCCTATCGAGAGATGTTCGGAGTGTGGCACCTGGGGGCTGTTTGGGTGGATTTCCCCGTACTGTCGAGCGTGGCATCGAGGGTTGATTAACGGATAGTTAGAATTGGACTTCGATTCGTCATCGTTGCGGGTGTGAGTTGGAAAATAGGGTGTTCACGTTGGACGTGGATGTCCGACCGTGTTCCGGCTTGTGATTATTGGGCTACCGGGTGTGCCTTAGTTGTTGGTCCAGGTAGGCGAGCCGACGGCAAGTCGACGAACAGAGTGGACGCCGTTGCCCTATTCGAATTTGCATGATTTTTCCGCAGGTTCGACAAGATCCCTCTCGCGGTTTGCTGAGGGGGCGGCGGTTGCGATGGGCTTTTTGGCGACATGCTTGTGAGCATCGCAATGCTCTGCGGCCGAATGTATCCGAGGGAGGCATTGGCGCATCGCATTCTAGACATTTCCCTGTCTCCAGAGTGAGACGTAGGGCATCTCGGTCTCGTTTGGTAATCGCCGCCAAGCGTAACCAGCTGGGTGCTCCTCGGTGATTTGGTTGTTCTCGGAGAAATGCGAGTAGGAATGATGGCTTCAGGTGATTGGCGCGAGCTAGGCGGGCAATGAAGGATCGGATTCCTTCGTTGGCTCGGGGACGGACCTGGACGGGTAGCGGATAGATTCTCTCGCTGCGCATATTGCTCTCGCTTATGGTTACGAGGCAGGCTTCGGCTTACGGGACTGAGCCGCGCGGTCCAGCTTCACACTCTGCAAGGACTTCCGCGTGATCATCTCTGAGCCGTCGAGGATGGCGTCGATGGCGGCGCCGCGGATGAGGTGGGACAGCGACCCGATCATGCCGCCGGTGCGGTCGTGCAGGTAGTGGGCCAAGCTCTCCAGAGTCCCGGGCCGGTGTTTGTGTAGCCGCAGGGCCTGTTCGAGGGCGCCAACCAGGCCGGTCCACTGGTCGGTGCAGGGGAAGGGGACCGTCTCGATGACCCCGAAGCGCCCGGCGATCTGCCTGCCCCGGGTGCCAGCGAATAGGCCGTTCGCCTCCAGGTCGATGCCGGCGTACACGAACGTGGCAGGGATGCGTTCGGAGAAGTACTTGAGAGTGTCGGAGACTTCCGCGCCGTTGCGGGTCGTCAGAGAGAGATTGTGCAACTCGTCGACGCAGACGACGGTGACCCGCGCGTCGATCAGGACGCCGCAGACGGCCTCGATGACATCGGTGATGTTTGCGCGGGAGGTGACTGGCAGACCGAGGAAGCGGGCGAACTCGACCGCGAGCATGCGCGAGGTCGCGGCGGGCGGGACGGTGACGTAGACAACCGGGATCCTTCCACCAATGCCGGGGTGCCGGCGCCGGTCGATGGCTTCGATGGTCTTGCCGAACTGGGTGAGCGCGGTCGTCTTCCCGGTGCCGGCTGGACCGGACAGGATCAGCCCGCGGCGGCCGCTGATCGCATGCCGATTCAGCAGGGTCAGCCGCCTGCCGGTGAGGACGACCTGGCGCAGCGTGGATGTCGCGGCGACGGTCAGGCGGGTGTGGTAGTCGAGCCGAACTTCGTCGTAGTCCGTACGCTCGTCCGAGCTGAGACCGGCCAGGGCGGAGGAGGGCAGAAGGTTGGGCGGGGCCGAGTCCTGCTGGGCGAACCCCCGCCAGCCTTCCAGGGTGGTGAGGTGGTGGTGCAGGTCCTCCCCGTCCGCGGCCCGGCGCCAGCCGGGCCGTGAATTGTTGTCCGTCCTAAGCGCGGGGTCGTGCGCGGTCACCATCGGGTGTCAGCCTCCTTGAAGGGGTCGAAGACTCCGAGCGGGATTACTTTCGCGACCGACTCGTCCTGCGGGCCGGACTCATCCTTGCCGCCCGGCTCCAGTTCCTGCGCGGCCACGGCGGTCGGCTCGGGTCTGGGTGGCCCTGGCTGACGGCTCTGGGCGGCGGCCCGCGTCCGTCCAGCGACCCGGCGGTCCCGGCGAGACGGCCGGGGCGTCCGTTTCTCGCCCTTGCGGTCCGGGCCTTGCGCGGCCCGGGCCAGCAGTGCAGCAACCGCCTGGGCGATCTCCTCTTCGGTGGGGTCGGGCTGGCCGCCGCGACGTAGGTCGGCGGCGGCGTGGTCCCAGGCCAGGTCCCCGAAGGGCTGCGGAACACTGCCGAGGTGCCTCCAGGGGACGGGGATCCAGCCGCTCTCCCAGTGGTTGCGGACCCAGATCCACCCGGCGTCGTAGGGGTCACGGTGGACCTCCCACAGGTCCCGCTTGCGGGCGACTCCGGAAGGCTGGCGCCGGATGGGACCGAGTTCGGCGCAGTCGTAGATCCTGTGGCTGATCTTGACGCCGTAGGCGTTGATGGCCCGCCAGGTCGCGGGCAGCAGTTCGACGTAGTCGTCGCCGGACAGAGCCAGGGGGACGTAGCCAGCGCTCTCGACGAGCGCGGCGTACTTCTCGTTCGGTGAGAAGGTGCGGCCCGGGGCGCCCAAGTCCCGCAGCCCGTCGTGGCGGCGAGTCTGCCACCGGGCGATGATCCACTCGTCCAGCAGTTCCTGGATCTCCAGCATCGACCACAGCGGCTCGTCCTCGACGCGGCTGCCCCGGTGCTCGGCTGTGCGGCCCAGGTAGCCGGGCAGGAACTGGCAGAACAGCGTGGCCACCGACTCCAGGGTCCGCTCGATGTGGGGCTTCTCCGTCGGCGAGCGAGGGTGGCAGGGCTGCAAGCTGATCTCCAGGGCCCGGCAGGCGGCCCGGAAGTTGTCCGAGATGAATGCCATGCCGCGGTCGCAGACGATGGTTTCCGGGATGATCACTGGCCGGGCTGCGGCGTGCTCCAATCGTTCGTCCAGGGACAGCAGCCTGCGGTGCGGCAGCACCGACCGGGACATTCGGAGTGCTTCGGTCCACCCGGGCCGCATCGGCTCCGGCGTTAGCGCCCGGGCCAGCAGCAGCGACGCGTCCACCGACTTTGTCGTCGGCCTGATCACTGCGGCTACCACGCTCCGGGTGGCGATGTCGACCAGGCCGCAGAGCTCAACCCGTCCCGGTAGCCCCTCGTCCAGCCGCACCAGGACGTCCAGCGGAGTCGAGTCGATCTGCATCAGCGCGCCCGGCGCCGCGACCTGCTCGTAGTGGAACGGGCCCTCGGGCCGGTCGGCCAGTGACCGGCGAGTGCGGGCCGACCCGGTGACGTCAACTCCGCTCGACAACTTACCGAACAGTCGGTAGAACGTGGCCCGTGAGGGCATCGTCACCACGCCTTCACCATGTTCAGCGGCCAGGATCTGCTCGGTCCTCCATCGAGCGTGTTCGACAGTGCGCGTCGAGGCGCGCGTGCTTTCGGCGACGGCCTGGCGCACGGCCGCCACGACCCGCGGATCTGCCCGCCCCGTGACCGTTGCGTGCGGGACCAGGCGGTGGTCCGCCAGCGCCTCGACACCACCGGCCTCGTAGCGCTGCCGCATGCGCTTGACCCTCCTGGCCGTCACCTTCTCGCCTAGCGCGGCCAGCTCGGCGGCCTTCGCCCGCTCGCGCTCAGCCAGCGACCGGCGGGAGGGGTCATACTTGGGTTTGGGCCGGACGCCCGCGGGCGCGTTCGGCATCACTCCGGTCAGCACCTCGACGAGATGCCGCTGCCACCAAAGAGCCCTCTCGGCCACCTCCAGCGGCAGATGTCCCACCAGGGTGGACGAGCCCAACGGGACTCGGGCGCCCGTCTCCAGTACCGCGAAGTCTGCCGCCGCCTGCAGGTGCACCTGGTCTATCAGCATGCCGCCGCCGTGCGTGTCGGCCAGACGGACCCGCATCCCGGTCAGTCCCACCACCGTGTAGGTGCGGTCCTCGAACCGTACGCGGTCACCCAAACGGAGCCGCCCTGGACGCGCCGACCTCACTGTCGCCCCTTCACCGATACTCGGACCTCCGTGCCCGCGCCGAGCGGGGCTGACAGCAGGTCCGCCGTGAGCGCTTGCTGCCACAACAGGTGGTAGAGCACCGGAAGCACCGTGATACGGTCCCCGACCAGCTCGGCGCCGGAGAACAGCGACCGTGGGGCCGCGAACACCTCCCGCAGGGCATTCGCTATCTCAGCCCGGTGACAGCGCGGATGCCGGTAGCGCGCCAGCCACCGCAGGTTCGCCCGGAACGGCTCACCCAGTTCCCCAACCAGCCGGAACTGCCAGCCCACTGCCTCGCAGATCAGCTTTGTGGACGCGAAGATGGCCGCCGACTCCTCATCCACCAATGCCTGCGGGCGGACGTCGACGACCAGCCCGCTGCCGTCAGCAAGCCGCGCGAAGTAGTCCGGCGTGTGCGCACGCTCCCACCCGTCCCCCCTCCACGCCAGCCGAAACGGCTGCGACGCCAGGGCTACGACCGACGGCTCGAAGTCGAGTGCCATCGCCGCGTCCCGCTCGACCCAGGACTCATAGCCCACCAGGAAGCGGGACGTGGCCGCCCAGTACTCGCCCGTGAAGTTCTTCTGCCCCTTGAACGCCACGAACTCCCTAACCGGACGGGCCAGTTCGAACGGCTCGCCCCAAAGAGCTGCCAACGAACCTGACCGGGCGCCACCCTCGCGATCCACGAACGTCACGTCGATGTCGGAGAGGTCACCCGTAAGGGCTGGGGCCTTCGCAGGTTCGCTCATGAACACCTCCCCGCTGTCCGCCTGTTAGTGCGAGCGTGGAGGCCGCGTTTGGTTGCTGTGGCCAGACGAAGAGACCTTCATCCGATCGAGTGAAGAGATGCCATCGAACGTACAGGCGTACCAGATCAACTGAGACGTAGAGCGAATCGGACCAGTTTGACTGAGACGCGGACCACTTCAACTGAGACGGGACACGGGACAGCGGCAGTCCTTGGGCCTTGGCAGGCGACAGGTTCCGATATATCGTTGAGGCATCGCGACCGTTCAACGATGGAAGGAGCGTAACTATGCGTTCCCATGGACATGGACATTTCGGGCCCGGCCATCACGGCCGCGGTGACCACGACACGGAGGGGCGGCGGGCCGCGTTCGGCCCGTTCGGGCCGCCTTTCGGCGGTCCGGGGCCCTGGGGTCCCGGACCGTGGCACGGGGGGCGGGGCGGACGGGGCGGGCCCCGGGGGAGGGCGCGGCGCGGGGATGTCCGCGCGTCGATCCTCGCCCTGCTCGCCGACCGGCCCATGCACGGCTACGAGATGATCCGGGAGATCGCCGAGCGCAGCGGCGGCGCGTGGAAGCCGAGCCCCGGCTCGGTGTACCCGACGCTGCAGTTGCTGGAGGACGAGGGCCTGATCAGCAGTGAGTCGGAGGGCGGCAAGAAGCTCTTCACGCTCACCGAGGCCGGCCGCGCCGAAGCCGCGGAGGGGCCGGACGCCCCTTGGGAGGAAGCCGGGCGCGGCATCGACTGGGATGCCATGAACGAGATCCGCAAGGCGGGCGGCGGGCTGGTCGACGCCTTCCGGCAGGTCTGGGCGACCGGTACGCCCGAACAGCGCGAAAAGGCGCTCGCCGTGGTCAACGAGGCCCGGAAGAAGCTCTATCTGATCCTCGCCGACGAGGACTGACACAGCGCGAAGGCGGCCCGGGACGACATGTCCCGGGCCGCCTTCGTCGTTCCGGAGTGGGTGGGCGGGACCCGCCCCGGGTCAGAAGCCGTCGACGTCGACGACGGCCTGGGCGAAGGCCTCCGGTGCCTCCTGCGGCACGTTGTGGCCGATCCCCTTCAAGGTGCGGTGGGCGTACTTGCCCGCGAACCTGCCCCGGTAGGAGGCGCCGTCACCGGCCGGGGTGAAGGGGTCCTGCTCCCCGTCGAGGGTGATCGTGGGCACCGTGATGACGGGGCCGGCGGCGAGCCGCCGCTCGATGAGTTCGTACCGGCTCTCGCCCCTCGCGAGGCCCAGGCGCCAGCGGTAGTTGTGGATCACGATGCCGACGTAGTCCGGGTTCTCGAAGGACGTCGCGGTGCGGTCGAACGTGGCGTCGTCGAACTCCCACGTGGGGGAGTTGAACTGCCAGATCTGCCGCGCCAGGTCGTGCCGGTTCTCCTCGAGGCCGAGCCGGCCGCGCTCGGTGGCGAAGTAGTACTGGTACCACCACGCCCACTCCGCCTTCGGGGGCAGCGGCGCCTTGTTGGCCTCGCGGTTGGTGATCAGGTAGCCGGTGACGGAGACCAGTGCCTTGCAGCGATCGGGCCGGAGCGCCGCGATGATGTCCGCTGTGCGCGAGCCCCAGTCGTAACCGGCGAGGATCGCCTTGCCGATCCTCAGCGCGTCCATGAGGGCGATGATGTCCTGCGCGATGGCGGCCTGTTCGGCGTTCCGGAAGGTGCGGCCGGAGCGGAAGCGGGTCGTGCCGTGGCCGCGCAGATGCGGGACGATCACGCGATAGCCCTCTGCCGCGAGCAGGGGCGCGACGTCGACGTAGCTGTGGATGTCGTACGGCCAGCCGTGCAGGAGGACGACCGCGGGGCCGTCGGCCGGACCGGCCTCGGCGTAGCCGATGTTCAGGACGCCGGCGTCGACCTGCTTCAGCGGGCCGAAGGATGTGCGGGTGCCGGGCTGGGTGCGGGGCGCGGCTTCCGGCCGTCCGGGCGTCGCGGCGGAGGCGGCCGCCGTGGGGAGCCCTGGCAGGCCGGTCAGTGATGCCGCCGCCGCTCCCGTGCCGAAGACCTTGCCGAAAGTGCGCCTGTCGATCATGTGGAACCTTCCTTCACGTCCGAGGGCCGCGGGAGTTCGCGCGCATGCCGCGCCCCTGCCTCGGCGTAACCCTTCCACGGGTGCCGTCACCAGTCAAGGCGGTGACGGTAGAGCGGCGGAGTGAGGCGGATCAGGTGTGCGGGATTCTCGGTCAAGGACAGTCGGGGGAACGCCTATTGATGAACCGTCAGCGGGCTCGGAGGCCCGCGGCGGTGTCTGCCGTGCCGCTCAGAGCCCTGAGGCGAGCCGTCGCAGGATCTGCCCGGCCGGCTCGGCCGTGGCCTCGCGGTAGCCGGTGCCGGCCCACAGGTTGATCAGCTCGGCGTCGTCCGCGGCGGTGGCGGCCTTGCGCATCGGGCTCGTCAGGTGGTGCAGCGCGGGATAGCCCAGTGGGGCGGCGTCGGTGTGCCGGTCGGTGAAGCCGTTGCGCAACGCGCGGGCGGGGCGGCCCGTGAAGGCCCGCGTCACCACGGTCCCTTCCCGGGCGGGGTCGCTGAGCGCGGCCCTGTGGGGGCGCGAGGTGCCCGCCTCGTCGGCCAGCAGCAGGGCGGTGCCGACCATGACCGCCTCCGCTCCGGCCCGCAGTGCCTCGGCCACCGCCTCCGGGGTCGCCACACCGCCCGCGGCGACGAGCGGCAGGGGCACGGCGTGCCGCACCTGGGCGACCAGATCGGGCAACGGGACCGGCTCCGGGGTGTGCCGGGGGGTCAGTGTGCCGGAGTGACCTCCCGCGGCCGAGGCTTGCACGGCCAGCGCGTCCACGCCCGCCTCGGCGGCCAGGCGGGCCTCCGCTGGCGACGTGACCGTCTGGACGACCAGGGTTCCGGCGGCGCGCAGCGCGGCGACCACCGGTGCGTCCGGCACACCGAACGTGAAGCTGACGACCGGCACGGGGCCGGACAGCAGCAGCTCGATCTTCTCCGCCCACTGGTCGTCGTCCTCGACGACCCCGGCCGCGAGCACGTCGACGCCGTGGGCCAGGGCGTCGGGGGCGACCGCCCGGGCGTATCGGCCGAAGGCCTCCGGGTCGACCGGGACGGGATTCGGTGCGAAGAGGTTGACCCCGAAGCCCACGCCCGTCGGGCGGACCTCGGCGATCTGTTCGGCAAGCGCCTCCGCGGTGCGGTAGCCGCCGGGGAGGAAACCGAGACCGCCCGCGCGGGCCGCCGCGACGACCAGTGCGGGCGTGGTCGGACCGCCGGCCATCGGCGCGGCGAGGACCGGCAGGCCCGCACCGAGGGCGGCCAGGGGGGAGTCCGTCATGTTCCATTCCTCCTGCGGGGGCCGGCGTCGTCCCGGGGCCGGCAGGTCGGGGTGGCGGTGCGGGGCCTTCGCGCGGCGGCCGTCGTCAGGCCCCGACGGGCACCTGCGGCGGCTGGGCGCCGAGGAGTGCCAGGCAGTTGGTCCAGAGCATGCCGAGGGAGGACGTGTTGTTGTACAGCTTGGCGAACAGCACCTGGCCCTCCAGCTGCGCGACCACGGATCGGGCGGCCTCGTGCGTGTCGGTGACGCCGACCTCGCCGCGCTCGCGGGCTTCGATGACGACCGCTTCGACCATCGCGACCTGGGCGTCGAAGATCTCCTGAAGGCGCCCGCGGATCGCCTCGGTCTGGTTGCTCATCTCCAGGGTGAGGTTCCCGAACATGCAGCCCGAGACCGTCCCGCAGCTCTGCTGCCCTTCCCGCTGCTCCGCTTCCGTCTCCTCGAAGAGCTGCCGCAGCCGCTCCAGCGGCGGCGCGCCGTCGGTCAGGACGCGGGTCCAGTCGCGGCGCTGGATCGCCCAGTGCTCGTCGATCACGGCGAGGGCCAGTGCCTCTTTGGACTCGAAGAAGTAGTAGAAGCTCCCCTTGGGCACACCGGCGGTCTTGCAGATCTCGGCCACGCCGAGGGCCGAGTAGCCGCGCAGCTCGATGAGCGATTGCGCCGCTGTGAGGATCTTCTCTCTGGCGTCACTGGTCCGTCCCATGGTTGCCAGTATACGACCGCTCGACTACGGTTTACTAGACCGGTCGACTAGCGAGTCCAGCTGAGCCTGACGCGCTGGGCGGGCCGGCTTCCGGTCCTGGTCCAGGCCGTGTCCAGCCGCCCGCGAGTGCCCGGTCGTCGTTCCGTCGTCCCCGAGGAGGAGAGCCGCACCATGAGTGCCGAAACCGAGACCCACCCCATGCATGACGTACTGAGCCGCTGGAAGGCCGCCTTCGACACCCACCAGGCCGACGTCATGGCCGGCCTGTTCACGCCCGACGCCCTCTTTCAGGGGTTCGGGCCCGAGGTCCTCGCCGGGCGCGAGGCCGTCCGCGGGTACTACGCGGCCGTGCCGGAGGACCGCACCGCCCACGTGGGAAGGGTCCATACGTACGGGATCGGTGAGCTGATGGCCGGCGGTTTCGCCGACGTCACGTTCCGGGACCCGACGGGCTGGGCGGCCCCCGTCCACCTGTCGCTGGTCCTGCAGCGCGAGGGCGGTGACTGGCGAATTCGCCAGTACCACGTCTCCCAGGTCATGACCGGGCACTGACCCTGCGACCCGATCCGTAACGACACCCGTGAGAGGCGGAGCCATGCCCATGCAGGAGTTCCTGGTCGAGCTGACCACCACCGTCCCTGAGGGGACCGACCCGGCCGAGGTGGACCGGCGGCGCGCGGCCGAAGCCGTCCGGGCCGCGGAACTCGCCGCGACCGGCCACCTGGTGAGACTGTGGCGCCCGGTCGGCGAACTGCGCAGCATCGGGCTGTGGCGTGCGGACGACGAGGCCGACCTCCGCGAGAACGTCCTCGGCACACTGCCGCTCGCGCCCTGGATGACGCCGGTGGTCACCGCCGTCCAGTCGCACCCCAACGACCCCGGCCGGAACGCCGCCGCGGGCTGATCGCGCGTTCCGTTCCTCCCCGCATCGCCCGTCGCTCCCTACCGCCACTTCCGCGCCGGCCGTGACCGTCCTCCCTTTCATGGCCGGCGCGTGGAGCGGTCTGCGGGGTGCCCCGGAGCGGCCTCCGTCGTGCTGCGGGGATGGCGGCAGTCCGGCGGTGCGGCCTCTTTGACTATTGTCGACCGGTCGTCTACTTTGTGAATTACCGGTTGGTTTGTACCGGTTGACACATATTTCCCACTGACGTAGAGGATCATCATGAGCAACGAGGGCCAGAAGGTCGCGGTCATCACGGGCGCATCGCAGGGGATCGGGGCCGGCCTCGTCGCCGGCTACCGCAAGCTCGGGTACGCCGTCGTCGCCACCTCGCGGAACATCTCCGTGTCGCAGGACCCGGAGATCCTCGCCGTCCAGGGCGACATCGCGGACCGCGCCACCGCCGAGCGCGTGATCGCCGCGGGCATGGAGCGGTTCGGCCGCATCGACACCCTGGTCAACAACGCCGGGATCTTCATCGCCAAGCCCTTCACGGAGTACACCGAGGAGGACTACGCCGCGGTCCTCGGCGTCAACCTGGACGGCTTCTTCCGGATCTCCCAACTGGCCATCGAGCGGATGCTGGAGCAGGCTGGCGGCCACGTCGTGCAGATCACCAGCGCGCTGGCCGACGCCGCCAACTCGAACGTGCCCTCCGTGCTCGCTTCCCTCACCAAGGGCGGTCTGCAGTCCGCGACCAAGTCCCTGGCCATCGAGTACGCCACCCGCGGCATCCGCAGCAACGCGGTGTCGCTCGGCACCATCAAGACCCTGATGCACGCCGTGGAGCACCACGACACCCTTGCCGGCCTGCACCCGGTGGGCCGGCTGGGCGAGGTGGACGACGTCGTGGACGCGGTGATCTACCTCGAGAACGCCCCGTTCGTGACCGGCAACATCCTGTACGTCGACGGTGGTCAGAACGCCGGTCACTGAGGTACCGGAACGGCGCTGTCCGCTACGGGGGAGCGGACAGCCACGCGTCGCGGAGCGGCCCGGGCACGGCAGGCATGCCGTGCCC
>NZ_JBHXSO010000047.1:0-584 GCF_042714775.1 Streptomyces sp. NPDC058691
GTTGACTTTTGGCACGCTGTTGAGTTCTCAAGGAACGGAAGCTTCCTTCGAGACCGTTTCACCGGCCCCTCCGGGCTTTCCCTTCGTTGTCTCCAACCTTACCAGATCCGTTTCGCGTTTCCGCTCTTCGTTTCCGGCCCCCTGCTGGAGCGGGGTTTTTGTTTCGCGCCTTCCGGCGTGTCCACTACTTTAGCGGATTCCCTCCGTGACTCATAATCGAGCCATTCCGATCGAATTTCGGCACGCCGAAATCGACCCCGCAGGGAGATCGTGCAGTAGTGGATCGCCGCCAGGCGGCTTGAGTGGCTGCCGTTGGAAGGTGACCCGTCCGAGGCAGCTAGAGAACACTACACCACGCCCACACGTGCTTCAAACCTGTGGCCCTCAACTCGTTTGCGGGCTACCGTCGTGACATGACCACGCATGCGCACACGAACCTGTGGTGGGCCGCCTGAGGCGGCCGACCAGTCAGCGCATGCACCCAACGGCCGCCGCTCCGGCGGCCGTCTGTGTTTCCCCCGCCGGCCCCCCGCCCGGCCGGGGCGGCGGCCCCCCCCAGCCACCAGAGGGAAAAAAAAATTAAC
>NZ_JBHXSO010000047.1:594-66683 GCF_042714775.1 Streptomyces sp. NPDC058691
TTTGGCGCCTCCCTTGTTTCGTTTTTCACCCCTGGGCGGCCGGGGCGGGGGCTGTTTGGGTTCCCCCGGGGGGCCGCCGGAGCGGCGGGTCCGGCGAGCCGGACGAGCTGCAGGAGGAAACAGAGATGACGCGGGTCTTCAGCGGTATCAAGCCGACCGGGCATCTGACCCTGGGCAACTACCTGGGGGCGGTGCGGCAGTGGGCCGCGGTCGACCAGCACCGGGCCGAGTCCCTCTTCTGTGTGGTGGATCTGCACGCGCTCACGGTGGACCACGACCCCGCCCGGGTGTGCCGGCTCAGCCGGCAGGCCGCGACGCTGCTGCTGGCCGCCGGGCTGGACCCCGCGGTGTGCACGCTGTTCGTGCAGAGCCATGTGGACGAGCACGCCCGTCTGGCCTACCTCCTGGAGTGCGTCGCCACGGACGGGGAGATGCGGCGGATGATCCAGTACAAGGAGAAGGCCGCCCAGGAGCAGCGGCGCGGCGGCAGCGTACGGCTGTCGCTGCTGACGTATCCGGTGCTCATGGCGGCGGACATCCTGGCGTACCGGACGGACGAGGTGCCGGTCGGCGACGACCAGGCGCAGCACGTGGAGCTGACGCGGGACCTGGCGGAGCGCTTCAACCAGCGGTACGGGCCGGTGTTCACGGTGCCCAGCGCGGTGCTGCCGCCGGTGGCGGCGCGGGTGATGAACCTGCAGGACCCGGCCGCGAAGATGGGGAAGTCCGACGACACCGGCCCCGGGATCGTCTATCTGCTGGACGAGCCGGAGGCGGTCCGCAGAACAGTGATGCGGGCGGTGACGGACAGCGGCGAGGACGTGGCGTACGACCGTGAGGAGCGGCCGGGCGTGGCGAATCTGCTGGAGATCCTGTCGGCGTGTTCGGGAAGGACGCCGCAGGAGCTGGCCGCGGAGTACGACTCCTACGGGGCGCTGAAGAAGGACACGGCGGAGGCGGTGGTGGAGGAGCTGCGGCCGTTGCGGGAGCGGCACGCGGAGCTGGCGGCCGATCCGGGGTACGTGGACGGGGTGCTCCGGACGGGGGCCGAACGCGCGCGGGCGCTGGCGCGGCCGACGGTGGACTCGGCCTACCGGGCGATCGGGCTGCTGCCTCCCGCGTGAGCGGTGGAGGGGACTGCCGCCCCGGGTGCCGGGCGCGGCCGTCCCCTCCGGACGTCAGCCGTTGCCGGAGGCGAGCTCGCGGCTGCGGTCGCGGGCGGCTTCCAGGGCGGCGATCAGGGCGTGGCGCACCCCGTGCTTCTCCAGCTCGCGGATGGCGTTGATGGTGGTGCCGGCCGGGGAGGTGACGGCCTCGCGCAGCTTGACCGGGTGCTCGCCGCTGTCGCGGAGCATGACGGCGGCGCCGATCGCGGACTGCACGATGAGATCGTGCGCCTGGGCGCGGGGCAGGCCGAGGAGGATGCCCGCGTCGGTCATGGCCTCCACCAGGAAGTAGAAGTACGCGGGGCCGGAGCCGGACAGCGCGGTGGCGGCGTCCTGCTGGTACTCGGGGATGCGCAGGGTCTTGCCGACCGGCTGGAAGATCCCCTCGGTGCGGACGAGGTGCTCCTCGCCGGCGTGGCTGCCCGCGGAGATGACCGACATGCCCTCGTCGACGAGGACGGGGGTGTTGGGCATGACGCGGACGACGGCGATGCCGGTGGCGAGGCGCTCCTCGAAGAAGGAGGTCGGCACGCCGGCCGCGGCACTGATGATCAGCCGGTCGGCGGCGACGTGCGGGGCGAGCTCGTCCAGGAGGGCGGACATGTCCTGCGGCTTGACGGCGAGGATGAGGGTGTCCGCGGTCTTGGCGGCCTCGTCGTTGGAGACGGCCTCGACGCCGTAGCGGGCGCGCAGTTCCTCGGCGCGGGCCGGACGGCGGGCGGTGACCAGGAGGTTTTCCGGCTTCCAGCCGGCGCGGAGCATCCCGGAGAGCAGGGCCTCGCCGATCTTCCCCGTGCCGAGCACGGCGACTTTCTGGGTCATGGGCCCATCTTCGCACCGGGGACGGCGGCCGCGGGGTCGCTGTCCACGGTGCGGTCGGGTGGGTCGAGCGGGGTCAGGCGGTGCGGCGGCGCAGGGTGGCGGCGCCCAGCGCCAGGGCGATGGCGGCGCTGCCCGCGACGACGGCGAGGTCGCGGACGAAGTCGCCGGTGATGTCGGTGTGGGTGAGGACCTGCTGCATGCCGTCGACGGCGTACGACATGGGCAGCACATTGGAGACGGCCTCCAGCACGGGCTGCATCTGCCCGCGCGGCATGAGCAGTCCGCACAGCAGGAGCTGCGGCAGCAGTACGGCGGGCATGAACTGCACGGCCTGGAACTCGCTCGCGGCGAAGGCGCTGACGAAGAGGCCGAGGGCGGTGCCGAGGCAGGCGTCGGCGAGGGCGACCACCAGGAGCAGCCAGGCTGACCCGGTGACGTCCAGGCCGAGGGTGAGGACGGCGAGGCCGGTGGCCAGGCCCGCCTGGACGACCGCGATGGCGCCGAAGGCGAGCGCGTACCCGGCGAGGAGGTCGCCCTTGCCGAGCGGCATCGACAAAAGGCGCTCCAGGGTGCCGGAGGTGCGTTCGCGGAGGGTGGCGATGGACGTCACCAGGAACATGGTGATGAGCGGGAAGATGCCGAGCAGCGAGGCGCCGACGGTGTCGAAGGTGCGCGGACTGGCGTCGTACACCCAGGACAGCAGTGTGAGCAGCACACAGGGGACGACGACCATGAGGGCGATGGTCCGCGGGTCGTGGCGCAGCTGGAGCAGCACGCGGCGGGCGGTGGCGAGGGTGCGGTGCGCGCTCATCGGACGGCCTCCTCGGCCTCGTTGGGGGTCGCGGGGTGCGGGGCCGTCCGGCCGGACGCCTCGTCGACGAGGCGGAGGAAGGCCTCCTCGACGGTGCCGGCGCCGGTACGGGAGCGCAGCGAGTCGGGGCTGCCCTGGGCGAGGATGCGGCCCTCGCGCATGAGGAGCAGGCGGTGGCAGCGCTCGGCCTCGTCCATGACGTGGCTGGAGACGATCAGGGTGGCGCCGCGCTCGGCGGCGAGGCGGTGGAAGAGCTCCCACAGGTCGCGGCGGAGGACGGGGTCCAGGCCGACGGTGGGCTCGTCCAGGACGAGGAGTTCGGGCGAGCCGAGCAGGGCGACGGCCAGGGAGACGCGATTGAGCTGGCCGCCGGAGAGGTTGCCCGCGAGGGCGCCCGCGTGCGAGGTGAGGTCGACGTCGGCGATGGCGCGGTCGACGTGGTCGCGGGCGTCGCCGCCGAGGACCGCGGCGAAGTAGTCGAGATTCTGACGAATCGTCAGGTCGAGGTAGACGGAGGGCGCCTGGGTCACGTAGCCGATCCGGGGGCGCAGGTCGCGGTGGCCGGCGGGGCGGCCGAGCACGTCGAGGGTGCCGGTGACGCGGGCCTGGGTGCCGACGACGGCGCGCATGAGGGTCGACTTGCCGCAGCCGCTGGGGCCGAGCAGTCCGGTGATCTCACCGCGGGGGACGGTGAAGTCCAGGCCGTCCAGGACGGTACGGCCGCCGCGCAGGACGGTCAGGCCGGCGGCGTGGACGGCGGGACCCGGGTCCGGCGCCGGGGCCGGCGCCGCCGGGTCCTCAACTTTATTCATCATGTGGTGAATACTGCTCTCGCGGTGGACGTCCCGTCAAGAAGCGGCAGGTACATCCATTCGAGTGACGGATCATTTACCCTGCGTTAACGTGGAGGGCTTGCAAAATGGAGGGGCCGACCGGGCAGACTGGAAGCCGCGACACCTCGGAACGGGGGCAACTGTGAGCTGGGGCGGGGGAGTTGTGCGCGTCATCGGCGTCTGCGCCGGCCTGGTGCTCTCCCTGTTCCTCGCCATCAATTGCGCCGCCGCGGAGCCCGCCGCCATGGCGGTCAAGAGCTCTGCCGCGAGTGCCGCCGAGGCGCAGGCCGAGAACCGGCACTGCCTGATCCACCGCCAGGAGGGCAACGGCATCGGCCTGGTGCTGCCCGGGGCGCCCGGCGTCCCGTCACCGGCCCCGCGCACCGGCACCGCGGTCGACGATCCCGCCGTGACAGCGGACGGGAAGACGTCCGCCACCGTCACGGCGCCGCGTACGGCCCGCCAGGCCGTCCCGCTGACCAGATCCGGCGAACTCCCCGTCGCTCTGGCGGCGTTCCGCTGCTGACAGGCGGCGCCGCGACGCCGCCCGGCACCGTCTGACGTCCGCTCGCGCCGACGACGTACGGAGGGCCGCTGCCGTGCGCAGCCGTCCGGGCACCGCCGCGGACACCCGACCCCCCCCACACGGCTCGACCCCGCACGCCCCCGCCCGTCCCCGGGCGCCGGGGCGCAATGGAGGCCACCCGAAATGAAGACCTTCATCCACCCTGCCCGCGACTTCCGCGCCGTCCCCTTGGCGGCTCCCCGCCCCGCCCACAGCGTCCTGGGGCTCACGCCCATCCCGTCCGCCGACGCGCTCCTCCGCCGGTGAGCCGCCGGATGGGACGAATCCCCACCCTGCCCGCCACACTGCGTGCCGACCTCACGGCCTCGCTCGTCGTCTTCCTCGTCGCCCTGCCGCTGTGCGTGGGAGTGGCCGTGGCCTCCGGGGTCCCGGCCGAACTCGGCCTCGTCACCGGCATCGTGGGCGGACTGTTCACGGGACTGCTGCCGGGCAGCAGTCTGCAGGTGTCCGGTCCGGCGGCCGGGCTCACCGTGCTGGTCTTCGAGGCCGTAAGGGAGTTCGGGCTGCCGGCGCTCGGCGTGCTCGTGCTCGTAGCGGGCGTGCTGCAGATGCTCATGGGGGCGCTGCGGCTGGGCCGCTGGTTCCGGGCGATCTCCGTCGCCGTCGTCCAGGGCATGCTCGCCGGGATCGGGCTGGTGCTGATCGCGGGGCAGGTGTACGCGCTCGCGGACGTCAAGGCCCCCGCCTCCGGACCGGCCAAGATCGCCGGGGTGGCCGGGCTCGTCCGTTACGTGGCCGGCTCCGGCGCGGCGCTCTCCGCCCTCGCCCTCGGGGCCGGCACGATCGCCGTCCTGGTGCTGTGGCCCAGGATCCCGCGCGCCGCGCGCGTACTGCCCGGGCCGCTGGCCGCGGTCGCGCTCGCCACGGCGGCTGCGGTGCTGCTGCGGCTGCCCGTCGCCCGCGTCGAGGTCCGGGGGCTGCTCGACGCCGTACAGCCGCCGGGCGCTGGGCAGTTCGCACAGCTGGCGAGCGTGTCGATGATCGGCACGGTGCTGGCCTTCACTTTGATCGCCTCAGCCGAGAGCCTGTTCAGCGCCGCCGCGGTGGACCGGCTGCACGACGGGCCGCGCACCGACTACGACAGGGAGCTGATCGCGCAGGGTGCCGGCAACGCCCTCTGCGGGGTGCTCGGGGCCCTGCCGATGACCGCCGTGATCGTGCGCAGCGCCGCCAACGTCCAGGCGGGCGCCCGGACCAAGGCGTCCCGGGTGCTGCACGGGGTGTGGCTACTGCTCTTCGCCGCGCTGCTGCCGGCCGCGCTCGGCGTGATCCCGGTCGCGGCCCTGGCGGGCGTGCTGGTGCACGCGGGCTGCAAGCTCGTCCCGTTCCGGGCGCTGGTGCCGCTGTGGCGGGAGCACCGGGGCGAGGCGGTCGTCCTGGTGGTCACGGCGATCGCGATCGTCGCCACCAACATGTTCGAGGGCGTGCTGCTCGGGCTGCTGACGGCCGTGGTCAAGGCGGCGTGGGAGACCTCCCACACCCACGTCGAGATCGACGACCGGGGCGGCGGCCCGATCGTCGTGCGCGTCCTGGGCAACGCCACCTTCCTGCGACTGCCCAAGCTGCTGGACCAGTTGGAGGCGCTGCCGCGGAACCGCGCCATGGAGCTCGACCTGCGGCGGCTGCGGCATCTGGACCACGCCTGCGGGATGGCGCTGGCCGGCTGGGCCGAGCGGCACAACGAGAAGGGGGTGACTCCGGTGCGGGTGCAGCGGGCGCCGGCGTGAGCGGGTGAGGCGCCCGGGCGGGGTTCCGTGGCGGCCCGGATCCCGGGTCGCCGCGGGCCACCGCAGGTCTCCACGGGTCGCCGTCGGCCGGGCCCCCGCGCGGGGGCCCGGCCCTGACACCGGGCTCCGGGCCGTCTCAGGGACATCCCCTATGGCTTCCGGCCACGCCCGGGGCGACCGTGGCGGTATGAGCCGTTCTACCGATCCATCCCGTCCCTCACCGGACGTGACCCGCGGTGAGAAGCGACAGTTGGCGGTGGCCTCGGCCACCCTCGGCCCCTGGCGGCCCGCCGCCGCGGTCGGCGCCATCGGCGGCGGAGTCTCCCTGGCCGTGTCCGCCGTCGGCGGCGACTTCGGGTTCGGCGTGGTCGCCGGGGCCTGCTCCGTCGCGCTGATGCTCTTCTTCCTCGTCGGCGGCGCCGGCGCGGTGACGGGGCGCGGCCCGCGTTCCGACCGCCGCATCCGCCGCTGGGCGGCCGAGCACCCTTGGCGCGTCGCGCTCGTACCGGGCGGCATGCTGCTCGTCACCGACCTCGTGCTGCGCCAGATCCTCACCTCCGAGGGCTTCTTCGGCAGCCTCTGGGACGGGTTGTGGCGCGGGGCGCTCGTCGCGGGCGTGGTCGGCGTCGTCGGATCGGTTGCGGCGTCCCGCCGGGCCGGCTAGTCCGTACCGTCCTTCACGGCGACGGTCAGCGCGACCCGGTACGGCTCGACGACCAGGCCGTCCGGGAAGAGCGCCAGCAGCTCGCGCCGCTCCTCCGCCAGGATCCGGGCGGCGGCGTCCGGGTCCAGCACAGCGAAGTACGACCGGCTGCCGAGCATCGCCAGGTGCGTGTCCACGGGGACGGTGCGGGTCCAGCGCAGCACGCGGGAGCCCGGTCTCAGCCCGAGGCCGGGGCCGAGCGAGCGCAGCACGCTCTCGGCGTCGCCGGCCAGGCCGAACTCGTGGTGGCCGGGCACGCGGGCGGCGAGCCGGGCCTCCTGTTCCACGATCCACGGCACGTCGGTGTCCGGCAGGTTCCACCACAGCGCGAACGCGCCGCCCGGCCGCAGTACGCGCGCCGCCTCCGGCGCCGAGCGCGCCGGGTCCGTCCAGTGCCACGCCTGCGCGTACGTCACGAAGTCGGCGACGCCGGCGGCGAACGGCAGCGTGTTCCCGTCCCCGCGCACGAGCGGCACCCCGGGCTGCCCCGCCCGCAGTTGCGCCGCCATCCCCGCGCCGGGCTCCACTGCCGTGACGTGCGCCCCGCGCGCCCGCAGCAGCGCGGTCGCGATCCCCGTCCCGGCCCCGACGTCCAGCACGACCGCGCCCGCGAGGGCACGGCCCGCCATCTCCTCGACGGCGTCGAACATCTCGCCCGGATATCCCGGGCGCGCGGCGGCGTACTGCGCGGCGACGGCGTTGAACGACTGGGCGTACACGCGGCGGTGTGTCGGCTGTGAGGTCATGCCGGTTGTCTTCCCCACGGCGCGGTCCCCCGACCGTGCGCCGGGGGACCGCAGCGGCGCGGTGTCAGCAGTGCGACGTGACGTAGCCGTCGCTGCCGGTGTGCACGTAGGTGTCGGACACGTACTGGTCGGGGCCGATGCGGTCCCAGATGTTGCTCGTGCCGTAGTAGCCGCTGACCGTCGTGCCCGGGGTCTGGCAGAAGATGGGCACCTTGGCGTCGGTGGGCAGCGTCCTCACGATCTGGTAGCTGGTGCCCGGGCCGTTGCGGACATTGACCCGCGTGCCCGGTGCGACGTCGTAGTAGACCAGATTCGTCGCGGCCGATGCCTCGGCCGCGCCACCCAGTACCAGGAACACGGCCCCGGCCAGTCCGGCCGCACCCGCGGCCAGCACACTGCGCCGCTCGCTGCGTAAGCTCAACTCTTCCTCCGCTGTCTGTGGACTGGGGGCGCCGGCGTCATCCGCAGCGCCCCGCGATGTAGCCGTCGCTACCGGTGTGCACGTACGCGTCGGACACGTACTCACCCGGGGCGATCCGGTCCCAGATGTTGCTCGTGCCGTAGTAGCCGCTGACCGTCGTGCCGGGCGTCTGGCAGATGACGGGCACCTTCACGTCGTACGGAAGGATCCTGACGATCTGGAAACTCGTCC
The DNA here is from genome assembly GCF_042714775.1 of Streptomyces sp. NPDC058691. Lineage (NCBI taxonomy): Bacteria > Bacillati > Actinomycetota > Actinomycetes > Kitasatosporales > Streptomycetaceae > Streptomyces > Streptomyces sp. NPDC058691. The sequence goes on from NZ_JBHXSO010000047.1 coordinate 8,641, forward strand.
CGGGGCCCGTCCGGACGTTGAGGCGGCAGCCCGGAGCGACGGGGTAGTACACGAGATCGGCGGCGGCCGCACCGGCTGTCATCGCCTTGGGCAGCACTTTTGCGGGCTCGTCAAGACTGTTCTCGGCCATTGGCCCTCCCCCGTGAGGTTCACGCTCAGTCAAGTGCAGGCTAGCAATCCGAGTCTTCGCCGTAAGGACGATCGGTTAGGCTCCGTAGGTTGCGGCCGCGGACGATTACTCGGGGGTGGGTCATGCCGGCATCGGGCAGACCCGGCACGGGTCCGGAAGCGGAACGTCCGGAATACGCGGGGCAGTACCGGCTGGAGGGCCGGCTCGGCTCAGGCGGCATGGGCGTGGTGCACCTGTCGCGCTCCACCTCCGGCATGCGTCTGGCCGTCAAGGTCGTGCACGAGGAGCTGGCGGCGGACCCCGAGTTCAGGGCGCGTTTCCGGCAGGAGGTCGGCGCCGCGCGCCGGGTGAGCGGGGCCTTCACGGCGCCCGTCGTGGACGCGGACCCCGACGCCGAGCGGCCCTGGATGGCGACGCTCTACATCCCCGGGCCGACGCTCGCCCAGTTCGTGAAGCGGAACGGTTCGGTGGCCCCGGCCCAGGTGCGGTATCTGATGGCGGGCCTCGCCGAGGCGTTGCGGGACATTCACCGGGTCGACGTCGTGCACCGCGACCTCAAGCCGAGCAACGTGCTGCTGGCCGCCGACGGTCCGAAAGTGATCGACTTCGGCATCTCGCGGCCGTCCGACAGCGACCTCCGCACGGAGACCGGCAAGCTCATCGGCACTCCGCCCTTCATGGCTCCCGAGCAGTTCCGCCAACCGCGGTCGGTCGGGCCGGCCGCCGACGTCTTCGCCATGGCCAGCGTCCTCGTGCACGCCGCGACGGGGCGGAGCCCGTTCAACTCGGACAGCCCGTACATCGTGGCGTACCAAGTGGTGCACGACGAGCCGCAGTTGGAGGGCATACCGGCCGACCTCCGGCCGCTCATCGAGCGCTGCCTCGCCAAGAATCCCAAGGACCGGCCCACCCCTGACGCCCTCATGGCCGAGCTGAGAGAAGTCTCGGCCTCGTACGACACCCAGACGTTCAGCGCCTTCGACCTCGGGGACTTCACCGGCGAACTGACTCCGCACCTGCGGAGGCACATGCGCGGCGAGGGCTCCGCCGCACCCGCGGTGAAGTCTGGCGAAGATCATGCCGATGCTCCCCGCCCGTCCAGGAAACGCCTGGTCGTTGCAGTGACTGCGGCACTGGCCGTCCTGGGGTCCGCCGCGGCCCTCACGACCCAGGCAATGAGCGGCAACCCAGGGGCCGTGGGCGGACACCACCCCGTCGCGCAGCGGAGCAGCCCGTCCGCCCCAACCTTCGCCCCTTGGCAGAGCACTCTGCCCACGGAGGGGAACCACGGGGGTGCGGCCGCCTGTGTGCACGAGGACGACGCCCTCTTCTGCGCCCGGCCGGGAATCGCGGCCGCGCGGCTCGACGCGAGCAGCGGGCGGTTGCGGTGGTCGGTTCCCAGCCCCGACACGGGTCACCTCGCCAGGCCGCAGCCGCCGGTCCTTTCGGGCGGTGTGCTGCGCGTCGTGACTCATGACGGCAAGCAACTGACCGGCCTGGACCCCGCCACCGGCAAGCTGATCTGGAAACGGGACATCTCCGCGTACGACGGGGCGTACTACGGCGCCGGCGACACGGTACTGCTGCTCAGGATGGGCGGCGACGTCACTGCCGTCGACGGCGTGACGGGCGCACAGCGCTGGCACACCGCCCTGTCCGGCAGCACCTGGCCCGTGTTCGCCGCCCTCCGCGATTCCAGCACCGCCTATGCCGTCGATGTCTCGGACGACGGCAGGCACACGCTGGTCAGCGCGCTGAACCTGGCCAACGGGAAAGTCCGGGAGCACCGGCGGTTCGACGGAGCACTGGCGCCTGTCGGTCTGTCGGGCGACTCGCTTTTCCTGACCTCGACCGACGGCCTCACGCGGACCGACGCCGTCGTGCGCATCGACACCACCGACTGGTCGGCGGCACGCACGCCACTGCGCCTCCCCCTCTCCGGCACACAGGCAGTCGTCAGCGGCACGCGCGTGTACCTCATAGGGTCCGGCGGTGCCCTGACGGCCCTCGACACGAGCCGCGGCAGCGACAACGCGCAGCTGTGGCGCGTGGAGACCTCGGTGAGCGAGTCCTCACCGCCTGTCGTCGCGGGCGGCCGGCTGTACTTCGCCGCCGCCGACGGCCGATTGCTGGCGGTGGACGCGCAGCGGGGCGAATTCCTCGGCCAGACCAAGCCGCGCCCCTTGGCGGACACCGGCCTCGTCCCCAGCGCGCTCCCCTCCCCCGTCGTCGCCGACGGCAAGGTGTTCGCGACCGCGCCCGACGGCACCGTGTTCGCCGTGGACGCGAAGGACCCCTCCCGCTGGTGAGGGCGGGAGGGGTCGAGGGCGTCGGTGGCGGTCAGCCGTCGAGCTTGCTGACGTCGCGGACGGCGCCCTTGTCGGCGCTGGTGGCCATGGCCGCGTAGGCCCTCAGTGCCAGGGAGACCTTGCGCTCGCGTCCCGCGGGGGCGTAGACGCCGCCGAGGGCGGCGCGGCGGGCGGCCAGGTCCTCGTCCGTGACCAGGAGATCGATCGTGCGGCCGGGGATGTCGATGCGGATGCGGTCGCCGTCCTCGACGAGGGCGATCGTGCCGCCGGAGGCCGCCTCGGGGGAGGCGTGGCCGATCGAGAGTCCCGAAGTGCCGCCGGAGAAGCGGCCGTCGGTGATGAGGGCGCAGCTCTTGCCGAGGCCGCGGCCCTTGAGGAAGGAGGTGGGGTAGAGCATTTCCTGCATGCCGGGGCCGCCCTTCGGGCCCTCGTAGCGGATGACGACGACGTCGCCCTCCTTGATCTCCTTGCGGAGGATCTTGTCGACGGCCTCCTCCTGGGACTCGCAGACCACGGCCGGGCCCTCGAAGGTCCAGATGGACTCGTCGACGCCGGCGGTCTTCACCACGCAGCCGTCGACGGCGAGGTTGCCGTGGAGCACGGCGAGGCCGCCGTCCTTGGAGTACGCGTGCTCGGCGGAGCGGATGCAGCCCTCGGCGGCGTCGGTGTCCAGGGCCTCCCAGCGCTCGGACTGGGAGAAGGCCTCGGCGGAGCGGACGCAGCCGGGGGCGGCGTGCCAGAGTTCCTCGGCCTCGGCGGAGGGGGAGCCGCCGCGGACGTCCCAGGTCTTGAGCCAGTCGGCGAGCGACGGGGAGTGCACGGAGTGGACGTCCTCGTTGAGCAGGCCGGCCCGGTGGAGTTCGCCGAGCAGGGCGGGGATGCCGCCGGCGCGGTGCACGTCCTCCATGTAGTACGTGCGGTTCTTCGCGACGTTGGGGGCGACCTTGGCCAGGCACGGCACGCGGCGCGAGACGGCGTCGATGTCGGTCAGGCCGAAGGGGACGCCCGCCTCCTGGGCGGCGGCGAGCAGGTGGAGGATCGTGTTGGTGGAGCCGCCCATGGCGATGTCGAGGGCCATGGCGTTCTCGAAGGCCTCGAAGGTGGCGATCGAGCGCGGCAGCACGGACTCGTCGTCCTGCTCGTAGTAGCGCCGGGTGATGTCGACCACGGTGCGGCCGGCGTCCTCGTACAGCCCCTTGCGGGCGGTGTGGGTGGCGAGGACCGAGCCGTTGCCGGGCAGGGACAGGCCGATCGCCTCGGTGAGGCAGTTCATCGAGTTGGCGGTGAACATGCCGGAACACGAGCCGCAGGTGGGGCAGGCGTTCTCCTCGATGCGGAGGATGTCCTCGTCGGAGATCTTGTCGTTGACGGCGTCGGCGATCGCGTCGATGAGGTCGAGGGTGCGCACGGTGCCGTCGACGAGGGTCGCCCGGCCGGCCTCCATGGGGCCGCCGGAGACGAACACGGTGGGGATGTTGAGCCGCAGGGCGGCCATCAGCATGCCCGGGGTGATCTTGTCGCAGTTGGAGATGCAGATCAGCGCGTCGGCGCAGTGCGCCTCGACCATGTACTCGACGGAGTCGGCGATCAGGTCGCGCGAGGGCAGCGAGTAGAGCATGCCGCCGTGGCCCATGGCGATGCCGTCGTCGACGGCGATGGTGTTGAACTCGCGCGGCACGGCGCCCGCGGCCTTGATCGCCTCGCTCACGATGCGGCCGACCGGCTGCAGGTGCGTGTGCCCGGGCACGAACTCCGTGAAGCTGTTGGCCACGGCGATGATCGGCTTGCCGATGTCCTCGCTCGCTACGCCCGAGGCCCGCATGAGGGCGCGTGCGCCCGCCATGTTGCGGCCGTGGGTGACTGTGCGGGACCTCAGCTCGGGCACGGGGACCACTCCCTACGTTTCCATCCTGGAGCCTTCGAGCGTACGCCCCGGGCCGCCGCCGGGGACGGCATGTCCGTATTGCGGACGCGAGTTCCAAGGAATGGAAGCCCGCGTACAGCCCGTACAGCGCGCACAGCCCGAACACCGCCCGCACACCGTGCCGCGGACCTCACCCCGTGACGGCCGCGCCGGGGTCGGGGTCGGCCAGGTAGCGCTGGAGCGTCGGCGCGACGAGCCGGACGACCTCCTCGATGTCCGCCGACGCCAGGGGCTCGATGCGCACGATGTAGCGCATCATCGCGATGCCGAGCATCTGCGAGGCGGCGAGTTCGGCCCGCAGCCGTGGGTCGGGGACCTTCAGCTCCGCCGCCACGCGCTCCAGCATCCGCCGCAGGACGATGCCGCGCAGCACGCCCGCGGCGGTCTCGTTGGTGACCGCCGAGCGCAGCACGGCCAGCATGGGGGCCCGGGTGACCGGGTTCTCCCAGATGCCCACGAAGAAGCGGGCGAGCCGCTCGCCCACACCCTCCGGGCCGGCCGCCAGGACGTCGGGGACGCCGAACGCGGGCTCGAAGGTCATCTCGATGGACGCCGCGAAGACCTGCTCCTTGGCCCCGAAGTAGTGGTGCACCAGCGCCGCGTCGACGCCGGCCGACCGGGCGATCGAGCGGATCGAGGTCTTGTCGTAGCCCCGGGCGGAGAACTCCGCGCGCGCGGCGGCCAGGATGCGGTCCCGGGTCTCGGCCGTGCCCGACCGCGCTCCGGCGGGACGACCGCGGCCGCGCCTGCCGGTGGCCGCGTTTCCCGGGTACTCCGGAGCCTCCGGGTCCTCCGGGCCCTCCGGCATCAGCCCACCTGCGCCGCAGCGGCCAGGTGCAGCCGGGTGAAGGCCAGTGCCTCCGCGAGGTCGGCCTCCCGTTCGGCGGCGGACATGGCGCGCCGGGTGTTCACCTCGATCACCACGTGTCCGTCGAAGCCGCCGGTCGCGAGCCGTTCCAGCAGCTCGGCGCACGGCTGCGTGCCGCGTCCGGGCACCAGGTGCTCGTCCTTGCCGGAGCCGCTGCCGTCGGCGAGGTGGACGTGGCCGAGCCGGTCGCCCATGCGGGCGAGCATCTCCAGCGTCTCGGTGCGGGCCGTGGCCGTGTGCGACAGGTCGATGGTGAAGTGCCGGTAGTCCTCGTGGGTGGGGTCCCAGTCGGGGGCGTAGGCGAGCATCTCGCGGTCGCGGTAGCGCCAGGGGTACATGTTCTCCACGGCGAACCGCACGTCCGTCTCATTCGCCATCCGCCAGATGCCGGAGACGAAGTCCCGGGCGTACGCGCGCTGCCACCGGAAGGGCGGGTGGACGACGACCGTCGACGCGCCGAGCTTCTCCGCCGCCGCGCGGGCCCGCTGGAGCTTCACCCACGGGTCGGTCGACCAGACGCGCTGCGTGATCAGCAGGCAGGGCGCGTGCACCGCGAGCACGGGGATGCCGTGGTAGTCCGACAACCGGCGCAGTGCCTCGACGTCCTGGCTGACCGGGTCGGTCCACACCATGACCTCGACGCCGTCGTATCCGAGCCGGGCCGCGATCTCGAAGGCCGTCGCCGTCGACTCGGGGTACACGGACGCCGTGGACAGCGCGACCTTCGCGTCGGGTACGCGCACGGTGTGTTCGTTCAGGTCCACAGGGTCAGGGGCTGCCACGGGGAACAGCGTACGGCGGCCGGTCCGCCGAACGGCACATCACACCGGGCCGACGTGACGCGATCGACACGCCGCGGGCCGCCGGGTCCACGCCATGCCGGTGCCCGGCACACCCGCGTGTGACGGCCTCCCATCAGGACCGGCGCGGCACCGCTGCGCGGGGTCGCCGCGGGTCAGACCCGCTCGCTGACCATGAGGTCCAGCCGCCGCAGGATCACGCCCTCGCGCAGCGCCCAGGGGCAGATCTCCAGTTCCGTCACGCCGTACAGGTCCATCGCCGCGTCCGCGACGAGTGCGCCGGCGAACAGCTGCCGGGCGCGTCCCTCCGAGACGCCGGGCAGCTGCTTGCGGGCGCCCTCGGTCATCGCCGCGAGCCGGGGGACCCACTCGGCGAGCGACTTTCGGCTCAATGTGCGCTGGATGTACAGGCCCTCGGCGGACCGCGCGGCGCCCGCGATGCGGGCGAGCTGCTTGAAGGTCTTGGAGGTGCCGACCACGTGGTCGGGCGTGCCGAGCCGGCTGAACTCCGCGACGCTGCGGGCGATCTCGGCCCGTACGTGCTTGCGCAGCGAGCGGACGTCGTCACCGGCCGGCGGGTCGCCCGGGAGCCATCCACTGGTGAGGCGGCCCGCGCCCAGCGGCAGGGAGACGGCGGCGCCCGGCTCCTCGTCCATGCCGTACGCGACCTCCAGGGAACCGCCGCCGATGTCGAGCATCAGCAGTCGTCCGGCGGACCAGCCGAACCAGCGGCGGGCGGCCAGGAAGGTCAGCCGCGCCTCGTCCTCACCGGAGAGCACGGTGAGGTCGACGCCGGTCTCCCGGGCCACCCGGGCCAGCACCTCGTCGCCGTTGGCCGCCTCGCGCACCGCGGAGGTCGCGAACGGCAGGACCTCCTCCACGCCCTTGTCCTCGGCCACCACCAGGGCCTCGGCGACCTGGGAGACCAGCCGCCGGACCCCGTCCTCGCAGATGGCGCCCCGCTCGTCCAGCAGCTCCGCCAGCCGCAGCTCCGCCTTGTGGGAGTACGCGGGCAGCGGACGCGCGCCAGGATGCGCGTCCATGACCAGCAGGTGGACGGTATTGGAACCCACGTCGAGGACACCGAGTCTCATGCCCGGAAACCTACTGCTCCGGGTACTTTCCCGGGACATGCGGGGTGCGCGCTGCCGCGCGGGTGACCACTGAAGAAGCTCCACATGCTTACCCTGACATCGTGGCGAAGGCGAAAAAGGCGACGAAGCGGCAGGAACACCCGGTCATCGAGGACGAAGTCGGCCTCGACTTCCCCCGCGCATGGGTGGAGTTCCCCGATCCGGCCGACGACGAACAGATCTTCCGCTGTGACCTGACCTGGCTCACCTCGCGCTGGAACTGCATCTTCGGACGCGGCTGCGAAGGTATCGAGGCGGGCCGCGCGAGTGACGGATGCTGCACCCTGGGCGCGCACTTCTCGGACGACGACGACGAGAAGCGGGTGGCCGGGCATGTGGACCGGCTCACCCCCGAGCTGTGGCAGTTCCACGACGTGGCCGCGCAGGAGGGCGAGAAGGGCGGCTGGGCCGAGGTCAACGAGGACGGCGACCGGCAGACCCGGCGCCACAAGGGCGCCTGCGTGTTCCTCAACCGCCCCGGCTTCGCGGCCGGCGCGGGCTGCGCGCTGCACCTGCTGGCGCTCAAGGAGGGCCGCGAACCGCTGGAGACCAAGCCGGACGTCTGCTGGCAACTGCCGATCCGCCGGACCTACGACTGGATCGACCGGCCCGACGACACGCGCGTGCTGCAGATCTCCATCGGCGAGTACGACCGTCGCGGCTGGGGCCCCGGCGGCCACGACCTGCACTGGTGGTGCACCGGCGCACGCTCGGCGCACGGCGCGGGCGACCCGGTCTATGTCTCGTACCGTGCGGAACTGACCGAGTTGATGGGGACGCGGGCGTACGCGCGGCTCGTCGAATTGTGCGAGCAGCGCCTCGCCTCGCTGCTGCCGATGGCGCCGCACCCGGCCGACCCGGCCCCGGGGCACAGCGCGGGCGAGGACGGCGAGGACGGCGCGGGCGAGGATGCGGGCCGGATCCAGACGCAGGGCTAGGACGACGGTGATCCGGACGGCTCGCCGCTGGGCGGGCCGGACGGTGAGGGATCCGGCGCCGAGGGCGTGGGCGAGGGCTCGGGGGACGACGGGGGCTGTGACGGCGTCCCGGAACCGTGGATGGTGACGACACCGCCCGAGGGGTCGAAGAGGATCCGCGCGGTCCACGCCCCCGCCGGCTCCCGGTCGCGGTCCACCGACACCATGATCGTCGTGGAGTCCCCCGGCCGCAGCATGCCGTGCCGCCGGCTGAGCCGCAGCCAGGGCGCCGACCGCGCGGCGGACCAGCGCACGGCCCGGTCGCCCTCCGCCTTGAGCGTGATGACGGTCACGTCGCCCTCGGTGTGGGCGGCGATCACCAGCCGTCCCTGACGGCGGCCGGGACGGTCGCCGTGGTCGCCGCGCTCGCCCCCGTCGCCGCCCTTCGTGGCGCTGCTCGACGGCGAAGCCGAATCCTTCCCGCCGGCCGACGGGGAGGCCTCCGGCGCCGCGGGGGAGGCCGAGGCGACCGACACCGACACCGACAGCCGTCCAGGACCGCCGCGCTGGGAACGGCCGCGGTCCGCACTGCCCGCACTGCCCGCGACACCGGCCTTCTCGTACGGGAAGCCGTCCAGTCCGTCGCCGTCGGCCGCGGTGAAGGAACCTTCCCCCTTCTGGCCCGGAGCCAGCGGCGCCCCGTGGTACGCCGCCCAGAGCGCCAGCACCGGCGCCGCCACCACGGCCGCGACGACGGTCGAGGTCACCGCGCGGTGCCGCATCCGGGCGCGGCGCGCGGTGCGTTCCTTCAGGTCCATGGGGAAGCCGCGCCGGTCGAAGCGCGGGGTGCCCTGCCGGGTGCGCCCGGTGCCGCCGCGCATGGCGTGCAGCATGGCGGCGTACGCGGCCGAGCGCGGGGCCTCGATGGTCGCCAGCACGGCGGTCGCGGCGGTGGTGGCCAGGCCCGGCCACGGGCCGGGGGCGACCGCGCGCTCGGCGGTCAGCCGGCAGTGCGAGCAGACGTCCACGTGGTGGACGAGTTCGCGGCGCAGGGCCGTGCCGAGCAGCACCCGGGCGTCCCCCGCGAGCCGGGCGACGGCCGGGCAGTTGCCCAGTTCGACGACGGCCAGGGCGGCCCGGGTCCGCTCCACCTCGCAGGCGGCCTGCGCGAGCAGCGCCCGGGTGGCGTCCGGCTCCAGACCGACGACCAGCGCGACCTCGTGCGGGGCCAGCTGATGGCGTACCGCCAGCTCCAGCGCCTCGCGCTGCTCCGGCGTCGTACCGGCCGCCTCGGGCCAGGCCAGGGCGGACAGCTCGCCGCGGCGCCGGGCGGCCACCTCGGCCGAGGCCTTCACCGACACCGGGCGGCCGTCGGCCAGCGTACGCAGGCAGGCCCAGCGGGCCAGCGCGTACAGCCACGGGCGGCGCAGCTCGGGGTCGCGCAGCCGGGCGCGCTGCCGCTCGGCGACCGCCAGCACGTCACCGAGCGCCACGGCCGCGGCGTCGTGCTCGCACAGCACCGACAGGCAGTAGGTGAACAGCCCGTCCAGGTAGGGCTCGTAGTGCGCGGGCGGCTGCGAGGGCAGCGTGCCGTGCGGCCGGGTCCGGCGCCGTCCCGCCTCCGGGCCGGTCCCGCCGCCCGCCGCGGCGCGGCCGCGCTGGACCGGCGCGCGGTGTCGGCGGTGCGCGCCGGTTGTCTGCGAGGGTGTCTCAGGCCTGCTGCTCATCACTCCGTGACGGTAGGCCCACGGTCCGTACGCCCTCAGGTGTCACGGCGGGCTTTAACCCAATTGGGTGGTGATCCCCCCCGAAAGAGCACACGCCGCTCACCCCCTGGGGCGACCTCTCGGCCGTGTGCGCGAGTGTTCCGGAGCGGGGTCGGGACATCGGCGCGGGCGGGGTGGCGGTGCTGTCTCGCTTGTCTGCGCCGTCAGCCCTGCCTCCGATGTCAGTGGTTCCCGATACCGTGCACGGCATGGCTGCCCGGACTCGCCCCGCATCAAAGGACCGACCGTCCTACCGCTGCACGGAATGCGGTTGGACGACCGTCAAGTGGCTCGGCCGCTGTGGCGAGTGCCAGGCGTGGGGCACGATCGAGGAGTACGGCGGAGCCTCGCCGGTGCGCACGACCGCGGCCGGCCGGGTGACGACGCCGGCGAAGCCGATCGGGGAGGTGGACGGCCGCCAGGCGACCGCGCGCGGCACGGGCGTGCCGGAGCTGGACCGGGTACTGGGCGGCGGGCTGGTCCCCGGCGCGGTGGTGCTGCTCGCGGGGGAGCCGGGCGTCGGCAAGTCCACGCTGCTGCTGGACGTCGCGGCGAAGGCGGCCGGGCCCCAGGCGCGCACCCTCTATGTGACCGGTGAGGAGTCCGCGTCGCAGGTGCGGCTGCGGGCCGACCGCATCGGCGCCCTGTCCGACCACCTCTACCTCGCCGCCGAGACCGACCTGTCGGCGGTGCTGGGCCACCTGGACGACGTCAAGCCCGCGCTGCTGGTCCTGGACTCGGTGCAGACCGTGGCCTCGCCGGAGATCGACGGCGCCCCCGGCGGCATGGCCCAGGTCCGCGAGGTCGCCGGCGCGCTGATCCGGGCGTCGAAGGAACGCGGCATGTCGACGCTGCTCGTCGGGCACGTCACCAAGGACGGCGCGATCGCCGGGCCCCGGCTGCTGGAGCACCTGGTGGACGTGGTGCTGTCCTTCGAGGGCGACCGCCACGCCCGTCTGCGGCTGATCCGGGGCATCAAGAACCGCTTCGGCGCCACCGACGAGGTCGGCTGCTTCGAACTGCACGACGAGGGCATCACCGGCCTGGCCGACCCCTCGGGCCTGTTCCTGACCCGGCGCGACGAGCCGGTGCCCGGCACCTGCCTGACGGTCACGCTGGAGGGCAAGCGCCCGCTGGTCGCCGAGGTGCAGGCGCTGACCGTGGACACCCAGATCCCCTCGCCGCGCCGCACGACCTCGGGTCTGGAGACCTCGCGCGTGTCGATGATGCTGGCGGTGCTGGAGCAGCGTGGCCGCATCCGGTCGATCGGCAAGCAGGACATCTACACCGCCACGGTCGGCGGCGTGAAACTCGGCGAGCCCGCCGCGGACCTCGCCGTGGCCCTGGCACTGGCCAGCGCCGCGATCGACACCCCGTTGCCGAAGAACCTGGTCGCCGTGGGCGAGGTGGGCCTCGCGGGCGAGGTCAGACGGGTCACCGGCGTGCAGCGGCGGCTCGCCGAGGCGGCCCGGCTGGGCTTCACTCACGCCCTCGTCCCGCCGGACCCGGGCAGGATCCCGGCGGGGATGAAGGTGACGGAAGTGACGGACATAGGGGACGCCTTGCGCGTCCTGCCCAAGAGGGCCCCCCGTCCGTGAGCCTTCCGACGGTAAACTTTGCCCTGGTCTCGCCCATCCGGGCATCCGTACGACCGGAGGAGAGCAGTGGCAGCCAATGACCGGGCGGCAGCTCCCGGCAAAGCCTGGGGTCGCGAGGGCTCCGGTACTGACAGCCTGATGCGCGCCTCCCTGAGCGCCGTGGCTCCCGGCACGAGCCTGCGCGACGGCCTGGAACGGGTCCTGCGCGGCAACACCGGCGGCCTGATCGTCCTGGGCATGGACAAGCTCGTCGAGTCGCTGTGCACCGGCGGTTTCGTCCTGGACGTCGAGTTCTCCGCGACGCGCCTGCGCGAGCTGTGCAAGCTCGACGGCGCCCTCATCCTCGACAAGGACATCAGCAAGATCCTGCGGGCCGGCGTCCAGCTCGTCCCGGACGCCGCGATCCCCACCGAGGAGACCGGCACCCGCCACCGCACCGCGCAGCGGGTCTCCATCCAGACCGGCTTCCCGGTCGTCTCCGTCAGCCAGTCGATGCGGCTGATCGCGCTGTACGTCGGCGGTCACCGCCGGGTCCTGGAGGACTCCGCGGCGATCCTCTCCCGCGCCAACCAGGCGCTGGCCACCCTGGAGCGCTACAAGCTGCGGCTGGACGAGGTCGCGGGCACGCTGTCCGCCCTGGAGATCGAGGACCTGGTCACGGTCCGCGATGTCACCGCGGTCGCGCAGCGCCTGGAGATGGTGCGCCGCATCGCCACCGAGATCGCGGAGTACGTGGTCGAGCTGGGCACCGACGGCCGGCTGCTCTCGCTCCAGCTGGACGAGCTGATCGCGGGCGTCGAGCCCGAGCGCGAGCTCGTGGTGCGCGACTACGTGCCCGAGCCGACCGCCAAGCGCAGCCGCACGGTCACCGAGGCCCTCTCCGAGCTGGACTCGCTCCCCCAGGGCGAACTGCTCGAACTGCCCACCGTGGCAAGGGCGCTGGGCTATGCCGGCTCCCCCGAGGCACTGGACTCCGCGGTCTCGCCGCGCGGCTACCGGCTGCTGGCCAAGGTGCCGCGGCTGCCGAACACGATCGTGGAGCGCCTGGTGGAGCACTTCGGCGGATTGCAGAAGCTGCTCGCGGCCAGCGTGGACGATCTGCAGACCGTCGACGGCGTCGGCGAGGCCCGCGCCCGCTCGGTCCGCGAGGGCCTGTCCCGCCTGGCGGAGTCCTCGATCCTGGAGCGCTACGTCTGAGGACGGTGTCCGGGGGCGGGCCGGCGCCCGCCGCCCGGGGTGTCCCGGGCCGGTGCGCCGGCCTGACGTCCGTACCGGTCAGGCGTCCTTCAGGACGAAGGACGTCTGCTTGGCCTGGAAGCCCGGCAGCCTCGCCTCGACCAGGTAGGTGCCCAGCGGCGCGGCCTGGCCCTTGGGGGTCGCGCACTGCGGTGCGCTGGTCGTGCGGTCCCATGTCAGCTCGTAGGTGGTCGAGCTGTTCGCCGGCACCTGCAGCAGGTAGCCGGAGCGGCTCTTGGGGCAGTCGTCGCTGGCCCAGCGGTGGTTGTCGTCCACGTCTGAGACGGTGAAGACGGCCGCGGTCGCCCCGAAGTCCAGCTTGCAGCTGACACCGGAGGAGTTGGCGGCGGTCAGCGTGAACGTGGGCTTCTCGCCGGGCTCGTAGGAGTTCCGCTCGCTGCGCAGGCTGAGCGTGACCGAGGACGACGTGCAGTCGGGGAGGCTGGATCCGGCGGGCAGCTGCGCACCGCCACCGCTGCCGCTGCCGCCGCTTCCGGAGACACCGCCGCCGGACGCGGAGTCCGTACCGCCGTTCGCCGAGCCGCCGTCCGCGCCACTGCCGCCGGTGTCGCCACCGTCCGCGCCACTGCCGCCCGTGTCGCCACCGGCCGAACTTCCGTCCGTGGCACCGGAGTCACCGGCGCCGTCGGAGGAGCCGCCGCCGACCGAACCGCCGGGACGGGAGCTGTTGAGCGGGCCGCTGGCGGACGGACCGGGCGTGATGGAGGGCACGGGGGTGTGACCGCCGGGACCGCCCGCCCTGTTCCCGCCGCCCCCGTCACGGAAGTTGACGGCCCACACCACCAACGCGGTGATCACCAGGAGGAGGAGCAGCACAACAGCCCGTCGTCGCCAGTAGATGGAGGACGGGAGAGGTCCCACGGGATTGCGCACAGAGCCCACGCGCAAACCTTATGCGCTTTCCCTTGAATCGGACCAAGGCACGCGCGGCACGCAGGCAACTTGTGTGATTGATCAGCAGATCTCCCCTGCCTGCCGGGCGGGTTCCGGGGCCGTAGGATCGGTGGCGCTATGAGCGAGCACCATGATCTTCACTCCCCCGTGATCGACTGGTTCGACGACAACGCCCGGGACCTTCCGTGGCGCCGCCCCGAGGCGGGCGCCTGGGGCGTCATGGTGAGCGAGTTCATGCTGCAGCAGACGCCGGTCTCCCGGGTGCTGCCGGTGTACGAGCAGTGGCTGGAGCGCTGGCCCGACCCGGCCGCGCTCGCCGCCGAGCCCTCCGGCGAGGCGGTCCGCGCCTGGGGCCGGCTCGGCTATCCGCGCCGGGCGCTGCGACTGCACGCCGCCGCCACCGCGATCGCACACCTCCACGATGGTGAAGTCCCCACGGACCACGGCGAGTTGCTGGCCCTCCCGGGCATCGGCGAGTACACGGCCGCGGCCGTCGCCTCGTTCGCGTACGGACAGCGACACGCGGTGCTGGACACCAATGTGCGGCGGGTGTTCGCGCGCGCGGTGACCGGCGTGGAGTACCCGCCGAACGCCACGACCGCCGCGGAGCGCAAGGTCGCCCAGCGACTGCTCCCCGCCGACGAGGCGACCGCCGCCCGCTGGGCCGCCGCCACGATGGAACTGGGCGCGCTGATCTGCACCGCGCGCGGCCCGGAGTGCGTGCGCTGCCCGATCGCCGCGCAGTGCGCGTGGCGGCTGGCCGGCTCTCCCGCGCACGAGGGCCCGCCGCGCCGCGGCCAGACGTACGCGGGGACCGACCGGCAGGTGCGCGGCAAGCTGCTGGCGGTGTTGCGCGACGCGACCGCCCCGGTGCCGCAGGCGGCCCTGGACGCGGTGTGGCACGAGCCGGTGCAGCGCGCCCGCGCCCTGGACGGGCTGGTCGCCGACGGCCTGGTGGAGCCCTTGGCGGGCGGGGTGTACCGGCTGCCGGGCTGAGCCCGGCACCGAGGGCGGGCCGCCCCTGGCCCGGCCGCCCCGAGCCCCTTGCGGTACCCAAAAAGTCCGGTCGTTACACAACCGATGGGTTGCTGTGGGCCCGCTGTGCGGCTGCGGTGGCCAAAGCCGGACATGCCCTCCGTAGCGTCGGCCGCGTCGTGATGGAACGCGCGGAACGGAGAGACGCCATGGGGGCGAACGCTCAGGGGTCAGCCCAGGTGATGGACTTCGAGGAGTACGTGCGGAGCCGCCAGGACGCCCTGCTGCGCAGCGCCCGCCGCCTCGTCCCGGACCCGATCGACGCGCAGGACCTCGTCCAGACCGCGCTCGCCCGCACCTATCCGCGGTGGGACGACATCGCCGACAAGAACCTCGCCGACGCCTACATGCGCCGGGTGATGATCAACACCCGCACCGAGTGGTGGCGGGCCCGGCGCCTGGAGGAGGTGCCGACCCCCGAGCTGCCCGAGGGCGTCGTCGACGACGGCGCGGAGCAGCGCGCGGACCGGGCCATGCTGCTGGAGGCGCTGGAGTGCCTGGCGCCGAAGCAGCGCCAGGTGGTGCTGCTGCGCCACTACCGGCAGCTGAGCACGGAGGAGACGGCGCACGTTCTGGGCATGTCGGTGGGTACCGTGAAAAGCACACTGCACCGGGCGCTGGCGCGACTGCGCGCCGAGCTCGAACGGCAGAGCAACGGGTACGGAAGGTCGGAAGGGCCGGAAGACGTCAGGACGGAGGGTGTGTGCGCCGCAGCGTAGCCCCGGTCGGCGCCGCCGTCGCCGCGTTCGCGGTGTGCGGGTCGGCGCTCGTCGCCGTGACCAGCTGCCGTGACGCCGGCGGGGTACGGGAGGAGGGCACCGCGCTCTCCTCGGCGCTCCCGGTGCCGGGCCCCTTGTCCACGGGCGCCGCCCCCTCGGCGCAGGCGCCCGTCCCCGCGCGCGGCGCCTCCCCGAGCCCGGCCCGCACGCCCGTCGCGAACGCGGTGCGCCTGGTCAAGAGCGACCCGAAGGTCGCCGAGGACATCCGCGCCCGGCTGGTGGCCTGCGTGGCCGCCTCGCCGGTCCCCGGATCGGCCGCCCGCGACGGCGCCGCCGGGAGCGCGCCCGCGGCGCAGGCGCCACCGGTGCCCACTGCCCGGAGCACGGAGGCCGTGTACCCCGTCGACGACCGCTACGGGGACCTGACGGGCAGCGGCGCGGCCGACCTCGTCGTCACCGTCTCGACCTGCGGCGACGGGGTGGGCATCGGCGCGTACGTCTACCGCCGCGAGCACGGGAGGTACGTGAACGTCTTCGCCGACGAGCAGCCCCCCGTCTACGCCGGGATCAGTGACGGCACACTCAAGGTCACACACCAGGTCTACGAGCCGCAGGACGCCGTCTCGAACCCCTCCGGCGAGGACATCACCACCTACCGGTGGAACGGGGCGCGCTTCGAGGAGATCTCCTTCAGCCACCGCGACTACGAGACCGGCAACGAGGACACCTCCCATGGCTGAGACGCACGTCCTGTTCGTCGAGGACGACGACGTCATCCGCGAGGCCACCACCCTGGCGCTGGAGCGGGACGGCTTCGACGTCACCGCGGTGCCCGACGGCCTGTCCGGGCTGGACGCGTTCCGCGCCCGCCGGCCCGACCTGGCGCTGCTGGACGTCATGGTGCCGGGGCTGGACGGGGTGAGCCTGTGCCGGCGCATCCGGGACGAGTCGACGGTGCCGGTGATCATGCTGTCGGCGCGGGCCGACGCGATCGACGTGGTGCTCGGCCTGGAGGCGGGCGCCGACGACTACGTGACCAAGCCCTTCGACGGGGCCGTGCTCACCGCCCGGATGCGGGCCGTGCTGCGCCGCTTCCGGCTGGCCGCGGCGGAGGACGAGCCGGCCGGGACCGGGGTGCTGGCCTTCGGCGACCTGGAGGTGGACCCGGAGGGCATGGAGGTGCGGCGCGGCGGCGAGCGGCTGGCCCTGACCCCGACGGAGATGCGGCTGCTGCTGGAGTTCTCCGCGGCGCCGGGCACCGTGCTGTCCCGGGACAAGTTGCTGGAGCGGGTCTGGGACTACGCGTGGGGCGGCGACACGCGCGTCGTGGACGTCCATGTGCAGCGGCTGCGCGCCAAGGTCGGCCAGGACCGGATCGAGACGGTGCGCGGCTTCGGCTACAAGCTGCGGGGCTGAGCCCGGTGACCACGCGCCGGGGCGGCGGGCCCCGCTCACTGCCGACGATCGGTCTGCGCTGGAAGGTGTGCGCGGCCATCGCCGCGGTGTCGGCCCTGATCGCCGTCGTCCTGAGCCTGGTCGTGCACAACGCGGCACGGGCCAGCATGATCGACAACGCCCGGGATGTGCAGATCGAGAAGGTGCAGTTCACACAGCGGATCTACGAGTCCACCGGCCGGCTCGCGTTCGGCGCCAGCCTCGACGACCCCGCCCTGCCGTCCGCGCTGCGCCGGCTGGCCCGCGAGGGCAAGCTGGCCACCTATGTCGCCGACGGCGGGGGCGCGCCCGTGGTCTGGGCGGAGACCCCGCTCCCGGACGGCAAGATCCTCTCCCTGAAGACCACGTCCGCCGACCGCTTCTCCGTCCTGGAGGACCTGGACCAGGCGCTCGTCATCGGCTCGACCGCGGTCGTGGTCGGCGGCACCGCGCTCGGCGTCCTCATCGGCGGGCAGCTGTCCCGGCGGTTGCGGAAGGCCGCCGAGGCGGCGGGCCGGGTGGCCGACGGGGAGACCCGGGTACGGGTGCGGGACGCGATCGGCGGCCGGGTCCGCGACGAGACGGACGAACTCGCGCGCGCGGTGGACGCCATGGCTGACGCCCTGGCCGGACGCCTGGAGGCCGAGCGCCGGGTCACCGCCGACATCGCCCACGAACTGCGCACCCCGGTGACCGGCCTGGTCACCGCGGCCGAACTGCTGCCGCCGGGCCGCCCCTCGGAACTGGTGCGGGACCGGGCGCAGGCGCTGCGCACCCTCGTGGAGGACGTGCTCGAGGTCGCCCGGCTCGACGGCGCCGCCGAGCAGGCCGATCTGCAGGACGTGGCGCTCGGCGACTTCGTGCGCCGCCGGGTCGCCGCGGTGGTCCCCGCGGCCACCGTCGACGTGCGCGAGGACGCCGTCGTGCGCACCGACCCCCGGCGCCTGGAACGCGTGCTGGCCAACCTGCTCGCCAACGCCGCCCGGCACGGCCGGCCGCCCGTCGAGGTCACGGTGGACGGCCCCTGTCTGGAGGTCCGCGACCACGGCCCCGGCTTCCCCGAGGACCTGCTCCGCGAGGGCCCCAGCCGCTTCCGCACCGGCAGCAGCGACCGCGCCGGCAGCGGCCACGGCCTCGGCCTCACCATCGCCGCCGGCCAGACCCGCGTCCTCGGCGCCCGCCTCACCTTCCGCAACGCCCCCGGCAGCACCGGCGGCGGCGCCGTCGCCCGGCTCCTCCTCCCCCGCGACTGACCGGACCGGCGGCTCAGCCGTCGATCTGTTCCCGCGTGCCGCCGTCCCACTCCTTCGTGAGGTCCAGCTCGTCGCGCCGCTGGGTGAGGCTGAACCAGTTGCCGGAGTCGTCCCGCATGATCGCCTCCGTGCCGTAGGGGCGCTCCTGCGGTTCCTGGAGGAAGGTGACCCCCTTGCCCTTGAGGTCGCGGTAGGTGGCGTGGATGTCGTCCGTGCGGAGCACGCCCGCGCCGAGTACGCCCTTGGCGACCAGCGACCCGAGCTGCTCGGCGGATTCGGGGTCGAGCGCGGGGGGACCGGGCACCATGAGCGTGATCTCGACGTCGGGCTGCTCCTTGGGGCCCACGGTCAGCCAGCGCATCGCCCCCATGCTCATGTCCGTGCGCACCTCGAAGCCGAGCTTCTCGGTGTAGAACTCCTTGGCGCGTTCCTGGTCCTGCACCCAGACGGTGACGATGGAAATACCGGTGATCCCAGTGGTCATGACCTGCTCCTGAGGGGGTCGCTTGCCTGCCCCTCCACGCTAGGCCGGGGCCAGGTCACGGCGCTTCTCCGGAATTGCGGAATCCGCCGGCCCAGAACAGCGCGTAGCACCCGGGTATCAGCGCGGCGCCGCGGCCGAGGTGCCTGCCGCGGTACTCGGTCGGGGTGAGCCCGGTGTGCTGCTTGAAGCGGGTGGAGAAGGTGCCCAGGCTGGAGAAGCCGACGAGCGTGCAGATCTCGGTGACCGCCAGGTCCGCCGTGCGCAGCATCTCCTGCGCGCGCTCGATGCGGCGCCGGCTCAGGTACTGCCCGGGCGTCTCCCCGTACACCGCTTTGAAGGAGCGCACGAAGTGGTACCGGGAGTAACCGGCGTGCGCGGCAACCGCGTCCAGGTCCAGCGGCTGGGCCCAGTCGCGGTCCATCGCGTCCTTGGCCAGCCGCAGCTGCCGCAGGAGCCGGAGGTTCACCGCCATACGACGATGCTCGCACGGGGGTCGGACACCGACCCCCGTGCGAGCACGGGTCACATCACAGCGGGGTGGAGCGGGGACGGGCGGGGGCGGCGCTCAGAAGGCCTCGACGGCCGCCATGGCCTCCTGCTGCCCGTCCTTCTCCTCCG
Source organism: Streptomyces sp. NPDC058691 (assembly GCF_042714775.1). NCBI lineage: Bacteria > Bacillati > Actinomycetota > Actinomycetes > Kitasatosporales > Streptomycetaceae > Streptomyces > Streptomyces sp. NPDC058691. The sequence continues at coordinate 27,780 of NZ_JBHXSO010000047.1, forward strand.
CGGGCGCCGCGGACGGTGCGCCGCGCAGCGGGATCTCCTTGACGAAGAATGCCGCGGCGAAGCCGATCAGGCTGAGTGCCGCACCCCACAGGAAGACGTGGTGCGTGCCGTTGGCGACCGCGTGGAAGTAGGCCTGCTGCACCTGCTCCGGGAGCTTGGCCAGGCTCGCCATGTCCATCTGGGCCGGGCCGGACGCGGCGGATTCACCGGCGCTGCCGAGGCTGGCGCTCATGGAGTCCTGCACCTGGTGCGCGAAGATCGCGCCGAACAGCGCGACACCGAACGAGCCGCCGATGGTGCGGAACAGCGTGGAGGACGAGGACCCGACGCCGATGTCCTTCATCTCGACGCTGTTCTGCGCGATGAGCATCGTGATCTGCATCAGGAAGCCCATGCCCGCGCCGAGTACGGCCATCCACACGCCCGAGACGAAGCGGCTGGTGCCGGTGTCCATCGTCGACAGCAGGTAGAGGCCGACCGCGATGAGGGCACCGCCGATGATCGGGAAGATCTTGTACTTGCCGGTCTGCGTGGTGACCCGGCCCGCGATGAGCGAGACCACCATCATCGACAGCAGCATCGGCAGGAGCAGCAGGCCGGAGTTGGTGGCGGAGGCGTGCTGCACGGTCTGCTGGAACAGCGGCAGGAAGGTCATCGCGCCGAACATCACGAAGCCGACCAGGAAGCCGATCACGGAGATCAGCGCGAAGTTGCGGCTGCGGAAGATGTGCAGCGGCAGCACGGGCTCCGCGGCGCGGGTCTCGGCGTAGATGAACGCGGCGAGCGTCACCAGGCCGAGGGCCAGCAGGCCGAGGATCTGAGCCGAGCCCCAGGCGTACTGGTTGCCGCCCCACGTGGTCAGCAGCACCAGTGAGGTGATGCTGACGGTGAGCAGCGCCGCGCCGAGGTAGTCGATGCGGGCCTTGACCCGCTTCTTCGGCAGGTGCAGCACCGCCGAGATCACGAAGAGCGCGACCACGCCCAGCGGCAGGTTGATGTAGAAGCTCCAGCGCCAGCCCCAGTTGTCGGTGATGCTGCCGCCGACCAGCGGGCCGCCGATCATGGCGACCGCCATGACGCCGGCCATCATGCCCTGGTACTTGCCGCGCTCGCGGGGCGGGATCAGGTCACCGATGATTGCCATGACGCCGACGATCAGGCCACCGGCGCCCAGGCCCTGGATGGCGCGGAAGGCGATCAGCTGACCCATGTCCTGGGCCATGCCGGACAGCGCGGAGCCGGCCAGGAAGATCACGATCGACGCCATGAAGATGCCCTTGCGGCCGTACATGTCGCCGAGCTTGCCCCAGATGGGCGTCGACGCGGCCGTCGCGAGGGTGTATGCGGTGACCACCCACGACAGGTGCTCCAGGCCGCCCAGTTCGCCGACGATGGTGGGCATCGCCGTGCCGACGATCATGTTGTCGAGCATCGCGAGCAGCATCGCGATCATCAGCCCGAACAGCACCACGCGCACACTGCGCTGCGGTGCCTCGGCGGTGTCCGCCATTACAAGCTCCCCTACTTGTCACACATTTGTCGTGAGTTGCTTACCTGCCGCCCGGCTAGTTGCCCCGGGCATCCTGAATGTAAGCCGCTTACTAGCCGGGCGTCAAGTAAGTTAAAGTTCGCCCATGGCCACGCCGCACGCACGCAGAGGTGATACGCGCCGTCGCATCCAGGACGTCGCGCTCGAACTGTTCGCCCAGCAGGGGTACGAGAAGACCTCGCTGCGCGAGATCGCCGAGCACCTCGACGTCACCAAGGCGGCGCTGTACTACCACTTCAAGACCAAGGAAGACATCCTCATCGGCATCGTGGAGGATCTGACCTCCCCGGTCGACGAGTTGATCAAGTGGGCCGCCGATCAGCCCCGCACCCTGGAGACCAAGTGCGAGGTGCTGCGCCGCTACAGCGAGGCGCTGTGGATCGCGGGCCCGCTCTTCCGCTTCCTCCAGGAGAACCAGGCCACGGTCCGCGACCTCAGCATCGGTGAGGCCTTCAAGTCCAAGCTGTACGCCGTGCACGCGCTGCTGCGCGACCCCGACGCCCCGCTGACCGACCAGGTCCGCTCGATCACCGCCGTCTTCGCCATGCACGCGGGCATGTTCACGATGCAGAACATCGAGGGCGACCCCGAGGAGAAGCGCGCAGCCGTCCTCGAGGTCGCCCAGGGGCTCATCGCCGAGACCTACCGGGGTGACCGGGGGCAGGGCGGAGCGGGTGGAACAGGTGGTTCAGGCGGAGCCGGTACAGCCGATGGGGCGGATGGCTCGCCGGAGGGTCAGACCGAGACGCCCATGGACCGCAGGAACGGCAGCGGGCTCACCGAAGAGCCGTAGTACGGGGTCTTGCGGATCTCGAAGTGCAGGTGCGGGCCGGTGCTGTTGCCGGTGTTGCCGGACAGCGCGATCTGCTCGCCGGTGTTCACATGCTCGCCGACACGCACCTGGATCTTCGACAGGTGGCCGTACTGCGAGTACGTGCTGTCGGCGTGCCGGATGACGATGTTGTTGCCGTAGGCGCCGCCCCAGCCGGCCGTCACGACGGTGCCGCCGTGCACGGCGTGCACATCGGTGCCGATGGCGACCGCGAAGTCCTGGCCGGAGTGCTTGTGCGCCCAGTGGGAACCGCTCTTCATGTAGCCCGCCGAGAGCTGGTAGTGCTTGACGGGGGTCATCCATGCGACGGAGAGCTGGTGCTGCTGGTGTGCCACGTGTGCCTGGGTACGGGCGTGGCGCACGGCCTCGTTCGCCACGGCGGCACGCTGCTGCACCTGGGACTGAGCACGGGTGGCCTTCGCCAGCTTGGCGGCCGCGCCCATCCCCAGCAGCCCCGTGTTCTGGGTCCCGGCCATCGCCGTGCCCGCCGTGCCGAGCGCCAGCGACGCCACGACGCCGGCGGTCACGGCGGCGCCGCGGCCACGGATCACGGAGTTGGAGAAGTTGGGCTTGAGCATACGTTATTACCTCGCGGAAATAGCCGGAAAAGTCGTCGCGGTTGTCTGCCGCGATTCACAGGTAACCCGGTATTCCCGGCGGGGACAAACCCCCGCATGCACTACGCGGGATCGTAGGCGAATTCTCCGACAGGGCCCGGCCCCTTGTTCCGCAGGACTGTCTTCCCCTATCGCTCTTCGTATGTGCCGCAGGTCACGTGGGTCAGGTCACCGGCCGTGGGACCAAAGGAAATGGCCCCCGAGGGACCAAGGACCGCCCCCGGGGACCAAAGTCCCGTGGCCTGGGCCACGCATCCGAAAAAGCAGTCACGGCCTTTCTTCGGCGGAATTCAGTGCGGCAAGGACGACAGGCGTGCGGCCGAAGGCGACGGACCGGAAACGCGACGGGGAGATCGAGGCGTCCAGGGACCAGCGCTGGGCGGAGCGGCCGTCACGGGGCGCGAGGACGACCCCGGCGCCGCGCACCGTGCCGTCCGGAGCGACGGCGAGCTGCTGGTTCCAGCGCGGTATGAGGTCGCCGGTGAGCGTCAGGTCGTAGCGCACGTCCTCCGCTCCGGTGACGAACGAGGCGGTGCACAGCCCCAGTTCGAGCGCCCGGCCCCGGTGCGAGTTGAGGCAGTACGAGGGTTCGGCGACGCTGCGCAGCAGCCCGTCCCGCTCGTACGTCCAGAACTGGGTGGCCCCGGAATCGCACAGGGCGGTACGCGCCGTCGTCCCCAGGGCCGTCCCGCGATCGGTCAGGTCGACGCACAGGTCGCTGCCCTGGTTGCGCAGCCGGCCCCGCAGCCCCCCGCCCGGCACCGGGTCGGCGGTGCGGGCGCCGGCGCCGGGCCCGGTGCCGGACGCCGTGGTGGACGCCGAGGACGTGGGCGAGGCGGGAGCGGATGCCGAGGCCGGGACGGAGGCCGAGACGGACGCGCCCGGGAAGACGCCCGCCGAGGCCCGGTCGTCGGTGCCGTCGTCCGACAGCAACCCGGCGACCGCGGCCGCGGCCAGCACGACGCCGCCGATCCCCAGGGCGGCCGCTCCGGCCGCCCCCGGCCTGCGACGGCCGCGCAGCAGCCCGCCGGCCCCCCGGCGGCGGGCGCCGTGCCGGGGTCCCGATGGACCGTCGTGGCGGCCGCCCGCAGCGGCCGCGGCATCGTTGTCACGCGCCGCGCGGCGCGCGGGGCGGGAGTCGAGGTAGGCCCGCGCCTCCCAGACCAGGACGGCCTCGGCGATCAGCGCGCCCAAGCGGCCGCCGGAGTGGTCGAGTTGCTCCGCGGCGTACCGGCAGTGGTCGCATTTGGCGATGTGGCGCTGCAGGTCGGGCACGAGTTCGGCGCCACCGCGGTGGATGGAGATGTCCAGCAACCGGCTGAACTGCAGACAGCTCTCGTACGGGGCCAGGTCCCGGTGGGCCTGCACACAGGCCTCGCGGAAGCGGGTCCGCGCGAGCTCCAACTGCCCGGCGGCCTTCTCCTCGCCGACGCCGAGAAGCGCGGCCGGCACCGCGAGGGACTCCGCGTCGACCTCGACGTGCCAGAGCAGGCAGCGGGCCGGTTCGGGGAGCCGCTGGAACGCGCGGTGGACCAGCCGGCGGTTGTCGGGCACGGCCAGGCGCGGATCGGTCTGGTCGCCGCGCAGCCGCAGCCCGCGGGTGAGGGAGGCCCGCCGGCGGTCCATGGCCCATTCCTCCGCGATGCGGTGGACGGTGACCAGGAGCTCGGGGCGCCACGCGGCCGAGGGCCCGGTCAGCCGCAGCGTGTCGACGAAGACCCTGGTGAAGGCGGCCGACGCGAGGATGCCCGCCGTGTGCCCGGAGACGGCGCACAACTCCGCGTACTCGAAGACCGGCCGCCAGTGGCGGGCCAGCAACTCCTCGAAGGGCTGGTGGACGGCTTTCTTTCCCGAGAAGTTCCTCAGCTCCACCGACAGGGCCTCGTCCGGAACGTCGAACAAATGGCCGGGGTGCGGGGAATTCGATGAGAACGAATCCTTCAACGAGCGTTTCCTTCCGCGTTCACCGCGCGGGGAAAAGTACGAACCATTCCACCGGCGGCCACGCAGCTATGTGGGGGGACGCGGGACCGGGGCACCGGGAGGTGTGCTCTCCCCCTTCGCCTGGAGCAGCTCATCGGGAATGCCTGCGGGAATGACGGCGCGACACCGGCCCACGAAGAAGGAAGACAGAAGGAAGTGTTCCCGCGCGTGAGCAGGGCTCACCTTTCCATAAATCAGACGAGCACAACAAGGGTGGGTTCATCGGGAACGCAAATGAGCCGGCCCCGTCCGCACCTTTGTACGGACGGGGCCGGCCCCGGTGTTCGATGACGCGCGACTAGGCGTCCTTGCTCAGGTTCGGGCCCGAGCCGCCGCTGCCGGCCGCCTCGACCGGCGGGGCGTCGGCGACCGCCACCTTCTCCTCACCGCGGAAGGTGAACTTGATGTTCTCGCCTTCGCCCTCGGTGCCCACGACCACGATGTGACCGGTCCGCAGCTCGCCGAAGAGGATCTTCTCGGAGAGCACGTCCTCGATCTCGCGCTGGATCGTCCGGCGCAGCGGCCGGGCGCCCAGCACGGGGTCGTAGCCGCGCTTGGCGAGCAGCGACTTGGCCTCGGGGCTGAGCTCGATGCCCATGTCCTTGTCCCTGAGGCGTTCGTCCACCCGGGCGATCATGAGGTCGACGATCTGGATGATGTCTTCCTCGCTGAGCTGGTGGAAGACCACGATGTCGTCGACACGGTTCAGGAACTCGGGGCGGAAGTGCTGCTTGAGCTCCTCGCCGACCTTGGCCTTCATCCGCTCGTACCCGGTCTTGACGTCACCTGCGGCCGCGAAGCCGAGGTTGAAGCCCTTGGAGATGTCCCGGGTGCCGAGGTTGGTGGTCATGATGATGACCGTGTTCTTGAAGTCCACGACCCGGCCCTGGGAGTCGGTCAGGCGACCGTCCTCCAGGATCTGCAGCAGGCTGTTGAAGATGTCCGGGTGGGCCTTCTCGACCTCGTCGAAGAGGACGACCGAGAACGGCTTGCGGCGCACCTTCTCGGTGAGCTGGCCGCCCTCCTCGTAGCCGACGTATCCGGGCGGGGAGCCGAACAGCCGCGAGACGGTGTGCTTCTCGCTGAACTCGGACATGTCGAGCTGGATCAGCGCGTCCTCGTCGCCGAAGAGGAACTCGGCGAGCGTCTTGGAGAGCTCGGTCTTACCGACGCCGGACGGGCCGGCGAAGATGAACGAGCCACCGGGGCGCTTGGGGTCCTTCAGGCCGGCCCGCGTACGGCGGATGGCCTGCGAGAGGGCCTTGATCGCGTCCTTCTGGCCGATGACGCGCTTGTGCAGCTCGTCCTCCATGCGCAGCAGACGCGAGGACTCCTCCTCGGTGAGCTTGAAGACCGGGATGCCCGTGGCGGTGGCCAGGACCTCGGCGATCAGCTCCTCGTCGACCTCGGCGACGACGTCCATGTCGCCGGCCTTCCACTCCTTCTCCCGCTTGGTCTTCGCGGAAAGCAGCTGCTTCTCCTTGTCGCGGAGAGAGGCGGCCTTCTCGAAGTCCTGGGAGTCGATCGCGGACTCCTTCTCCCGGCGCACGTCGGCGATCTTCTCGTCGAACTCACGCAGGTCCGGCGGAGCGGTCATCCGGCGGATGCGCATCCGGGAACCGGCCTCGTCGATCAGGTCGATCGCCTTGTCCGGCAGGAAGCGGTCCGAGATGTAGCGGTCGGCGAGGGTCGCCGCGGCCACCAGGGCGGCGTCCGTGATGGACACGCGGTGGTGGGCCTCGTAGCGGTCCCGCAGGCCCTTGAGGATCTCGATGGTGTGCGGCAGCGACGGCTCCGCGACCTGGATGGGCTGGAAGCGGCGCTCCAGGGCCGCGTCCTTCTCCAGGTGCTTGCGGTACTCGTCGAGCGTGGTGGCGCCGATGGTCTGCAGCTCACCGCGGGCGAGCATCGGCTTGAGGATCGAGGCGGCGTCGATCGCGCCCTCGGCGGCACCCGCACCCACCAGGGTGTGGAGCTCGTCGATGAACAGGATGATGTCGCCGCGGGTGCGGATCTCCTTGAGCACCTTCTTCAGGCGCTCCTCGAAGTCACCGCGGTAGCGGGAGCCGGCGACCAGGGCACCGAGGTCAAGCGTGTAGAGCTGCTTGTCCTTCAGCGTCTCCGGGACCTCGCCCTTGACGATGGCCTGGGCCAGGCCCTCGACGACGGCGGTCTTGCCGACACCGGGCTCGCCGATGAGGACGGGGTTGTTCTTGGTGCGGCGCGACAGCACCTGCATCACGCGCTCGATCTCCTTCTCGCGCCCGATGACCGGGTCGAGTTTGGTCTCACGAGCGGCCTGGGTGAGGTTGCGGCCGAACTGGTCCAGGACGAGCGAGGTCGAGGGGGTGCCCTCGGCGGGACCGCCGGCGGTGGCGGCCTCCTTGCCCTGGTAGCCGGAGAGCAGCTGGATGACCTGCTGCCGCACCCGGTTCAGATCGGCGCCCAGCTTCACGAGGACCTGGGCGGCGACGCCCTCGCCCTCGCGGATCAGGCCGAGCAGGATGTGCTCCGTACCGATGTAGTTGTGGCCGAGCTGGAGGGCCTCGCGGAGCGAAAGCTCCAGGACCTTCTTGGCCCGGGGGGTGAAGGGGATGTGACCGGACGGGGCCTGCTGGCCCTGGCCGATGATCTCCTCAACCTGCTGGCGGACCGCCTCGAGCGAAATCCCGAGGCTCTCCAGGGCCTTAGCGGCGACACCCTCACCCTCGTGGATAAGGCCCAGGAGGATGTGCTCGGTGCCGATGTAGTTGTGGTTGAGCATCCGGGCTTCTTCCTGAGCCAGGACGACAACCCGCCGCGCGCGGTCGGTGAACCTCTCGAACATCGTTAATCGCTCCTCAGAGCGGTCGGGCAGTTAGGGGCGTGTCCCCTCCCTGTCCTTCCGCATGCTAGTCCCGCACAGCGGGGCAGCTCACTTCAACCGTCGACACCTCGCGAGGTCGTTTACCCCCCGCGCCGTCGACAACAGCCTCAACTTGATGGTGCGAGACGATGTTCCCGCAGGCCAGGCGGATAGCCCTTTATCCAGTACGCCGAGGGCGAACGCCCCGCCTGTCCGACACGGCCGTCATCCGTTCCCACTAGGTATTTCTTACCCGCCCCCACGGACAGTCCATGCCGGAAGCGCGCCTGCTGTCTGCTATAGGCGAACAGGCTTGCGTCCGGGGAATTCACGGACAGTGACGGGATACCGGCACCCGGGTACTCCTGGTGACGACCCTCGTAACCGGCGCCGGGTCCGCCGCGTTGCGCAGGACATGCAGGACACGACGGCCACCCCGGCCATGCTTCGCATCCAGGACGCACGGCGCACGACGGGCATGGACGCCCTCGACGTGCCCGCGGCGGCGGGGTACGAGGTACTGGACCGCTTCCCGGCCCCGCGCACCGGGCCGGTGGCCCTGGAGGGGCGGCGGATGCGGTTCTACGTGGCCGCCGGCGGGGCGGCGGAACTGCCGGGCCTCCTGGACTGGCTGGAGTGGACCGGCGTCCCGCTGGACCTCGTGCCGCTGCTCGGCCCCGCCGGGTCCTCGGGACCCTCGGGACCCTCGGAACCGGCACGCCCGGGAGCCGGGGCCCGCGGAGCGAACGCCGTCCCCCGGGACGGCGACGCGCCCGTGTGGCTGCGTCCACCCACTGGGGGCGGGCACAGCCACACGGGCGCGCCGCACTTGCCCGCCATGTCGGTCGGGGGCTGTCCGGCCGACGGAGACCCCGAGGGGCCCGTCGGCCTGGTGGCCCTGGTGTCCGCGCTGGCGAACGCCTGCCACCGGGTCCGGCTGCGCACCGGCCGGACCGGTCAGCCGTGCTCCTTCTCGTACGCCTCGCGGATCTGCGCCGGGACGCGGCCGCGGTCGTTGACCTCGTAGCCCGCCTCCTTGGCCCAGGCGCGGATCTTCGCGGTGTCCTGGCTCGCGGATCCACCGCGGGAGGCGGCCTTCACCGTGCGGCCACGGCCCGAACGGCCACCGGTGCGCCGGCCGCCGTCCACGTAGGGGCTCAGCAGGCCGCGGAGCTTGTCGGCGTTGTCGGTGGTGAGATCGATCTCGTAAGTCACTCCATCGAGTGCGAACGTCACGGTCTCATCCGCCTCGCCGCCGTCGAGGTCGTCAACAAGAAGGACCTGAACCTTCTGTGCCACCGGCTTCCCTTTCATCGAATACTGATTACCGGTAAAAGCAAACCGCCTTTTCCCGGAAAACTCAAACCCCTTGCCCGAACTGCTCCGGTCCATCACGCTGTACGCGGTCTTCCGCCGGGGAACGTATCGGACATACTGTTGTGGGGGAGGCGGCCGCGGAGCGCCGTCAGAGATGCAACAGCATCCGGCTGTTGCCCAAGGTGTTCGGTTTCACTCGTTCGAGGTCGAGGAACTCGGCCACGCCCTCGTCCTTTGAGCGCAGCAGCTCCCCGAAGACATCGCCGTCGACCGGCGTCTCACCGATCTGCACGAAGCCGTGCTTCACGAAGAAGTCCACTTCGAAGGTGAGGCAGAAAATTCGCCGCACTCCCAGCCAACGCGCTGTCTGCAGCAGCTTCTCCAGTACGAGATGCCCGATGCCGTGGCCATGGTGGACCGGGTCGACCGCGAGAGTGCGCACCTCGGCGAGGTCCTCCCACATGACGTGGAGCGCCCCGCAGGCCACGACCTCGGCGTCCTGATCCCGTTCGGCGACCCAGAACTCCTGGATGTCCTCGTAAAGCGTGACCGTCGGCTTGTCCAGCAGGATGCGGTCCCGGACATAGGCGTCGAGCAGTCGCCGGACGGCCGGTACATCACCCGTGCGCGCCCGGCGGATGGTGACGTCATTTGAAGCGACGGGCATGTGCGGACGCTATCGTCCGCCCGATCCCCGCGTCTCCCCGGGGTCAGCGGGTTCCGCCGGTTCAGCGGATTGGACGACGCGCATTGCGTCCCGGAGCGCTTCTCGCTGTTCCGCCGACATCATCCCGAAGAAGGCGACAAGAGCCGCCGCGGGGTTGTCACTCGCGGCCCACGCCTCGTGCATCAGCGCGGCGGAGTAAGCGGCGCGCGTGGAAACCGCCTCATAGCGATAGGCGCGCCCTTCGGCTTCCCGGCGCAGCCAGCCCTTCTGATGGAGGTTGTCCATTACGGTCATGACCGTCGTGTACGCGATGGAGCGCTCCTGGCGCAGATCTTCGAGCACTTCACGGACCGTCACCGGGCGGTTCCATCGCCACACCCGTGTCATGACGGCGTCTTCGAGGTCTCCCAGGGGACGGGGCACACCCGAATACTAGTGGCAATCGGGCGGAATGCCCCGGAATGCCGGAGAACCCCGGGCGTCAGGCCCGGGGTTCGGCGCCGCCCGCTCCGGGGACCGGGGTGGCGGCGTTGGCGGAAAGCGCGGCGTCGACCACCGCGTCCTCCTTGGCCTTGTTCGCCCCGCCCTGGCTCTTGATCAGCGTCCTGATGAGGAAGGTGAACGCGATGGCCATCACGGTCGGGGGCACGAGCGCGGAGACGTAGTCCATGCGACCAGAGTAGTCACGCCCCCGCGCGGCCCCGTCGGCCGGGCGGCCCGGGCGGCTCAGGCGGCCCGGGCGGCGCACGTCAGCCCGTGGCGAGCTGCTCCGGCGAGGGGGGCGGGGTGCGGCGGCGCGGCGGGAAGATCTCCGCCGGGGTGGGCACCTTGCGCTTGGGCTCGTCGCGCTCGGGCGCGTCGGGATCCGCGGGCGGGGTCGCGGGGGCTCTCGGCTCGGGCCGCGGCGACGGCTTCGGTTCCTGCCCCCAGGCACGTTCCGCGGGGTCGTCGGCGGCGGTCCTGCCACCTGGCAGGGCGCGCAGCCTGGTACGCCCCGGGCGGGCCGTGACGAGCGGCGAGGCGGGCGCCGGGATGCGGGCCGCCAGCCGGGCGCGGACATCCAGCTCCGCGAGGTGCTCGCAGCGGCGCAGGACCCCGTACCGGCGGTGCGTCTCGGCCGCGGAGGACGGATGGGTGCGCAGCATGCGCAGCGCCGCGAGGTCGTCCGGCACGGGGACGTATCCCGTGTCGAGCGCACCGGTCAGCCGTTCGAGATAGCCGGCGGCGCTGCCCGGCAGCGCCGCCCGGTAGCGGGCGAGCTCCGCGAGCAGGAAGGTGCGCAGTCGCCCGGCCTCCCGGGCCGCCTCGTCCACGTCCTCGACAAGACGCAGATAGTCCCGCACATCGTCGGGCGTGGGGGTCGTGGTGCTGGACTGGAGGGCCGCTGAGAGGGCGCGCCGGAGCACGCGCAGTTCATCCGCGCTGAACGCCATTCCGCCTCGGGACCCGTGTGGCGTGGGCATGCACTGACTTTACGTACTAAGCGGACAAAATACGCGTAACCAGATATGCCCGGCGTGCCGTGCGGACGGCCTTCCGACGCCGGTGCGGCGCCTGCGCGACGCCCGTCCGGAGCCCGTCCCGAGCCCGTCAGGTCGCCTGGATGTTGCGCTCGTAGACCAGGCGCAGTCCGATGAGCGTCAGCCACGGCTCGTGGACGTCGATGGCCGCCGACTCCCCCAGTACCAGGGGCGCCAGGCCGCCGGTGGCGATGACGGTGACGTCGTCGGGGTCGTCCGCGAGCTCCCGGGCCATCCGCTCGGTCACGCCGTCCACCTGGCCGGCGAAGCCGTACAGGATGCCGGACTGCATCGCCTCGATGGTGTTCTTGCCGATGACGCTGCGCGGCCGGGTCAGTTCGACCTTGCGCAGCTGCGCGCCGCGCGCCCCGAGGGCGTCCACGGAGATCTCGATACCGGGGGCGATGGCGCCGCCGGCGTACTCGCCGCGCGCGGTGACCGCGTCGAAGGTGGTGGCCGTGCCGAAGTCCACGACGATGCACGGGCCGCCGTACAGATGGACGGCGGCCAGCGAGTTGATGATCCGGTCCGAGCCGACTTCCTTGGGGTTGTCGGCCAGCACCGGGACACCCGTCTTCACGCCGGGCTCCACGAGGACCGCGGGGACGTCGCCGTAGTAGCGGCGGGTCACCTCGCGCAGTTCGTGCAGCACGGAGGGGACCGTGGAGCAGATCGCGATGCCGTGGATGCCGTCGCCGAGCTCCTCGCCGAGCAGCGGGTGCATGCCCATCAGGCCCTGCATCAGGACCGCCAGCTCGTCCGCCGTGCGGCGCGGATCGGTGGAGACCCGCCAGTGCTCGACGATCTCGTCCCCGTCGAACAGCCCCAGGACGGTGTGGGTGTTGCCGACGTCGATGGTGAGAAGCATCAGTCCCGCTCCGGTCCTTCACCCGTGGCACCCGCGGCACCGGAGGCACCCGCGGCGCGCAGGTCGAGGCCGATGTCGAGGATCGGCGCGGAGTGGGTCAGGGCGCCCACGGCCAGATAGTCCACGCCGGTCTCGGCGTAGGCGCGGGCGGTCTCCAGGGTGAGCCGGCCCGAGGACTCCAGGGCGGCGCGGCCGGCGACCAGCGCGACGGCCTCCTCGGTCTCGGCGGGGGTGAAGTTGTCCAGCAGGATCAGGTCCGCGCCCGCCTCCAGGACCTCGCGGACCTGGTGCAGGGTGTCGGCCTCGACCTCGATCGCCAGGTCCGGGAACTCGTCCCGCACGGCCTTGAAGGCGGCCGCGACGCCGCCCGCGGCGACCACGTGGTTGTCCTTGACGAGGGCCGCGTCCGAGAGCGACATGCGGTGGTTGACGCCGCCGCCGCAACGCACCGCGTACTTCTCCAGCGCGCGCAGGCCCGGGGTGGTCTTGCGGGTGTCGCGGACCTTGGCTTTCGTGCCCTCCAGCAGATCCGCCCAGCGGCGGGTCGTGGTGGCGATGCCGGACAGCCGGCACAGCAGGTTGAGCGCGCTGCGCTCGGCGGTCAGCAGGTCCCTGGTCCGGGTGCGGACGGAGAGCAGCACCTGGCCGGCCTCGACCCGGTCGCCGTCCTCGACGTGCCGTTCCACCTCGAACTCGTCGGTGCAGACGACGGACAGGATCGCCTCGGCGACCCGCAGCCCGGCCACCACGCCCGCCTCGCGGACGGTGAAGTCGCCGGTGGCGAAGGCGTCCTCGGGGATCGTGGCGACCGTGGTGACGTCCACCCCGCCGTCGAGATCCTCCTCGATCGCCATGTGGGCGATGTCCTCGACCAGCACCGGGTCCAGGCCGGCGTCCGCCAGCAGCTGGGCCAGGCCCGGGTCGAGGCCGCACTCGTTCGGGTCGTACGCGTGCTCCTCGCCGGCGCCGCAGCCGCAGCCGTCACCGCAGCCACCGCCCCCGCCGCCGCTCGGGCCGCCGATCTGCAGGAGGGGTTGGTCGGGCGTGCTCATCGCTGCTGCTCCGTTCCAGGGCGGGTCGGGTGGGGGCCGCCGTGCCGGGGGCCGGGGGCGAAGTCCGCTGTGTCGGTGGTGCGGATGGTGAGAGTAGCGGGTACGGCGGGCGACGCCCCGCCCGGCCGGAGGCCGTGGGAGGCGGGGGGATCAAGGGTGGCGACGATGTGCCGGCGCCAGTTGTCGTCGTCCCGCGCGGGGCGGTCCTCGCGCCAGTGGCAGCCGCGGGTCTCCTCACGGCGCCGTGCGGCCTCGACCAGCACCCGGGCGACCAGGCACAGGTTGGACGCCTCCCAGGTCTCCACGCAGGGCTCGGCGGTCTTGCCGTCGCGTTCCAGCAGCTCGGCGGCGTCGGCGTACATCCGGTGCAGCGCCTCGGCCGCCTCCTCCAGGCTGGCCGCGCTGCGCAGCACTCCCGCGCCGCGCGTCATGATCCGCTGGATCCCGTACCGCGCCTCGGAGGGCAGCAGCGGGAAGCGGCTCGGGGCGGGGATCACCGGGGCGCCGGGGGCGGCCGGACGGGCGGCGATGTCGGCGGCGATCCGCTCGGCGAAGACCAGCCCTTCGAGGAGGGAGTTCGACGCGAGCCGGTTGGCGCCGTGCACGCCGGTGCAGGCCACTTCGCCGCAGGCGTACAGGCCCGGCACGGTCGTGCGGCCGTGCAGGTCGGTGCGGACGCCGCCGGAGGCGTAGTGCGCGGCCGGGGCGACCGGGATCGGCTCGGTCACCGGGTCGATGCCGTGGGCACGGCAGGCGGCCAGGATCGTGGGGAAGCGCTTGCTCCACATCTCGGCCCCGAAGTGGCGGCCGTCGAGATACATGTGCTCGGCGCCGGTCTCCTGCATCCGGCGCATGATGCCCTTGGCGACGATGTCCCGCGGGGCCAGCTCGGCCAGTTCGTGCTGCCCCTGCATGAAGCGCACGCCGTCGGCGTCCACGAGGTGGGCGCCCTCGCCGCGCACCGCCTCGGAGACCAGCGGCTGCTGGCCCTCCGCGTCCGCGCCGAGGAAGAGCACCGTCGGGTGGAACTGGACGAACTCCAGGTCCGAGACCTCCGCCCCGGCGCGCAGCGCCAGTGCCACGCCGTCGCCGGTCGACACCGCGGGGTTGGTCGTGGCGGAGAAGACCTGGCCCATGCCGCCGGTGGCCAGCACCACGGCCCGGGCCCGGACCGAGCCCACCCCGTCGCGCTGCCCCTCGCCCATGACGTGCAGGGTCACCCCGGCGGTGTCGCCCGCGGCGTCGGTGAGCAGGTCCAGGACGAGGGCGTTCTCGATGAACTCGATACTCCCCTGGCCTTCGGCATGGGGCACCCCAGCCTCCCGCACGGCCTCGATCAGGGCCCGGGAGATCTCCGCGCCCGTCGCGTCGCCGCCGGCGTGCGCGATACGGCGGCGGTGGTGGCCGCCCTCGCGGGTCAGCAGGATCTCGCCGGTGGTCTCGCTGGTGTCGAAGTGCGCGCCGGTCGCGATCAGCCGGCGCACCGCGTCGGGGCCCTCGGTGACCAGGATGCGGACCGCCTCCTCGTCGCACAGCCCGGCGCCCGCCACCAGGGTGTCGTCCAGGTGCTGCGCCGGGGTGTCGCCCTCCCCGAGGGCCGCGGCGATGCCGCCCTGGGCCCAGCGGGTGGAGCCGTCGTCGAGGTGCGCCTTGGTGACGACGGTGACCCTGGCCCCCTGCGCCGCGCAGCGCAGCGCGACCGTCAGCCCGGCCACGCCGGACCCGACCACCACCACGTCGGCCTCGTGCGCCCAGCCGGGCGCGGGGGCGAGCAGCCGTATGCCGGTGGTGGTCACAGGGCGCCTCCGAAGTCGAGTGGCAGATTGTCGATCAACCGGGTCGAGCCGACCCGGGCGGCGACGGCGAGCACCGCGGGTCCCGTGTGGTCCGGGGCCGCCTCGGAGAAGTCGCGCGGGTCGGCGAGGGCGAGGTAGTCCACGGCCACGCCCTCGGCGCCGTCCAGTACCGCCCGGGCGGCGGCCCGTACGGCCTGCGGCCCCTGCCCGGCGGCGTCGCGGCCGGCGAACAGGGCGCGGGACAGGGCGAGGGCGGTGCGGCGCTCCTCGTCGGAGAGATAGCGGTTCCGGCTGGACAGGGCCAGGCCGTCCGGCTCGCGCACGGTGGGGACGCCGACGATCTCGACGGGGAAGTTCAGGTCGGTGGCCATGCGCCGGATCAGCGCCAACTGCTGGGCGTCCTTCTGGCCGTAGAAGGCGGCGTCGGGCCGGGTCAGGTGGAGCAGCTTGGCGACGACGGTGAGCATCCCGTCGAAGTGGCCGGGGCGGGAGGCGCCCTCGTACCGCTCGCCCATCGGGCCGGCGCTGATCCGCACCCGGGGCTGCCCGCCGGGGTAGACCTCCTCGACGGCGGGGGCGAACACCACGTCCGCGCCCGCCTGTTCGGCGATCTTGAGGTCGGTGTCGAGGGTGCGCGGGTAGCGGTCGAAGTCCTCGTCCGGGCCGAACTGCAGCGGGTTGACGAAGACGGTGACGACCACGGTGCCGTCGCCGACCCGCTCGCGGGCGGTGCGGACCAAGGTGGCGTGGCCCTCGTGCAGGGCGCCCATCGTCATGACGACGCCCGTCGTACCGGGCCGTCCCTCGACGGCCGTTCGCAACTCGCGCGCGGTGTGGACCAGCTCGGTCATCGCTCTCCCCGTTCTCCGCCGCCGGTCCCGCCGGACTCGTCGGTTCCGCCGGTTCCGCCGGTCCCGTCGGCGAGTACGCCGAGCAGCGCCTCGGCGAACTCCGCTTTGAGCAGGCCGCCCGCCAGCGCGCGGTCCGCGGTGGCGCGGGCCATCGCGAGGTAGGAGGCCGCCATCTCGGGCGCGTGCTCGCGCAGTTCGGACAGATGGGCGGCGACCGTGCCGGCGTCGCCGCGGGCCACGGGGCCGGTCAGGGCGGCGTCGCCGGAGCGCAGGGCGTTGTCGAGGGCGGCGCCGAGCAGCGGCCCGAGCATGCGGCCGGGCTCGGCGACCCCGGAGGCGCGCAGCAGTTCCATGGACTGCGCGACAAGGGTGACCAGGTGGTTGGCGCCGATGGCCAGGCCCGCGTGGTAGAGCGGCCGGGCCGACTCCTCGATCCACTCGGGCTCGCCGCCCATCTCGATGACCAGCGCCTCGGCGGCCATCCGCAGCTCCTGCGGGGCCGTGACGCCGAAGGAGCAGCCGGCCAGCCGCTGCACGTCGACGGAGGTGCCGGTGAAGGTCATCGCCGGGTGCAGCGCCAGCGGCAGCGCGCCCGCGCGCAGCGCCGGGTTCAGGACGCCCGCGCCGTACCGGCCGGAGGTGTGCACCAGCAGCTGGCCCGGGCGCACCGCCCCGGTCTCGGCGAGCCCGGCCACCAGGCCGGGCAGGGTGTCGTCGGGCACGGTGAGCAGCACCAGCTCGGCGCGGGCCAGCACCTCGGCGGGCTCCACGAGCGGCACGTCGGGGAGCAGGGCGGCGGCCCGGCGGCGGGAGGCGTCGGAGACACCGGACGCGGCGACGGGGTGGTGCCCGGCCATCCGCAGCGCGGCCGCGAGGGCGGGACCGACCCGGCCCGCGCCGACGACGCCGACCGTGAGCCGCGCGGGGCGGGCCTCCACGTCGGGGGGCAGGGGCCCCGGGGAGTGCGATGCGTTCACGCTGGCTTGCCTTCCGTTCCAGTCCTCGCGGGGGTACCGGACGTTCTCGTCAATGCTACGCGAATGTTCCCCGGCGCCCTCCGGCACGGCAGGATCGGGGGCATGACCTCTGTGGACGACGAGAAGGCGCGGCGGATAGCCGCCGTGAACGCCTGCGACCGGGTGCTGTCGCACGGCAAGTGGCCGACCATGCGGGACCGGCTGGCCCGGCTGGCGGCCCGGGACGGGCTGGACGGCCCCACCGACACCTACGGCGACGGCATCGTGGCCGAGGTGGAGCAGCGGGTGGCCCGGCTGCTGGGCACCGAGGAGGCGGTCTGGTTCCCGACCGGCACCATGGCGCAGCAGGTCGCGCTGCGCTGCTGGGCGGGCCGCACCGGCAACCCCACGGTCGCGCTGCACCCGCTGGCCCACCCCGAACGGCACGAGCGCGGGGCGCTGTCGGCGCTCAGCGGGCTGCGGACCGTGCACCCGACCACCGCGCGGCGACTGCCCGACGCCCAGGAGATACGCGAGCTGGACGAGCCCTTCGGCACGCTCATGCTGGAACTCCCGCTGCGCGACGCCGGTTTCGTCCTGCCCTCCTGGGAGGACCTGACGGCGACCGTGGAGGCCGCGCGCGAGCGCGACGCGGTGGTCCACTTCGACGGTGCCCGGCTGTGGGAGTGCCCGCCGCACTTCGGGCGGCCGCTGGAGGAGATCGCGGGGCTGGCCGACAGCGTCTACGTCTCGTTCTACAAGTCGCTCGGCGGAGTCGCGGGCGCCGCCCTGGCCGCCCCCGCCGACCTGGCCGCCGAGGCCCGCGCCTGGCGCCACCGCTACGGCGGCCTCCTCTTCCAGCAGTGGCCCACCGTCCTGGCGGCGCTGGACGGACTGGACCGCGAACTGCCCCGGCTGCCGGAGTACGTGGCCCATGCCAAGACGGTGGCGGCGGCCCTGCGCCGGAGCCTGACGCAGGCCGGGTGGTCCCGGGTGCACCCGGAGGTGCCGCACACCCACCAGTTCCAGGTGTGGCTCGGCGAGACGCCGGAGGTGCTCAACGAGGCGGCCGTGCGGCAGGCGGAGGTGACCCGCAGCGCGCTCTTCGGCCGCTGGTCCGCGGGCGAGGCGCCGGGGACGTCGATGACCGAGGTGACGGTCGCCGCCTCGGCCCTGGAGTGGGACGCCGACGACATCGCCGGGGCGGTGGACGACTTCCTCGGCTTCGTGCGCGAGGTCCGCAAGGAGTCCTAGCCGCTAGACGCTCCCGGCCGCCGCGGCGACCCGCTCCACCACGGGCCGCCAGTGGTCGAGCCCCGGTGCGCGCAGGCCCACGATCTTCCCGGCGTCGTCGGCGCGGCGCAGGGCGACCGCCGCCTCGAAGTCCGGACCGGCCTCGAAGGCGGCGGCCTCCCGCGGCGTCATCGGGCCGCCCTGGCAGCCCAGGGTCCGGGCGCTCTCGGGGGAGAGGGCGAGGGAGTGGTCGGTGGCCGCCAGGTAGCGCTTGGCCGGGATGTGCAGGGCGACCAGGCGGGCCACCCGCTCGCCGAGGATCCCGGCGACCGCCGCGGCGGCGTGCTCGCCGTGGCCGGCCTCGTCGCCGGGGTACAGGTAGTGCCCGATGTCGTGGACGAGCCCGGCGACCTGCAGCTCCTCGTCGCCGGGATGGCGCTCGGCGAGGACCGCGGCGACCTGGAGGCCGTGGTCGAGGATGTCCACCGGGTCGCCGGAGCGGTCCGGGGTGTCCCAGGCGTCCGCGCAGTCGGCCAGCAGTGCCATGAGCCCGTCCACGGACCGCGGAAAGGACGCAGAGGCCTCGGAGGACGCAGAGGGCGGTGTCAGATCCCGGTTCATGGCCGTCACGCTGCCCCAGCCGTCCGTACGGCGGGTGTACGCGGGTCGTCCGCCCGGTGCGCGCGGATGCCGCCGGCACCGGGCGGGGCGGTCGATCGCCTCGCCCGAGAAATGTGCCCGCCGCTGCCCGGCGTCGCGGCCGCACGTCGAGCCGCCGGGCCCCGCGGCAGCGCGGCCTGTCCGCCGCCCTTCAGGCTCGGCGGCGGCATCGCGCGGGACCTGCCGCGGGCCGTCCCGGACGTACCGGGAACCACCGCTCCGCGCGACCGGCAGGACGTTGTGGCGGCCCGGGAGGCCGCGCTACGCCGCGCCGCCGCCGGCCCGGACGAGACCGGTCTCGTAGGCCAGGACCACGGCCTGGACGCGGTCGCGCAGGCCCAGCTTGGTGAGGATGCGGCCGACGTGGGTCTTCACGGTCGCCTCGCTCAGCACCAGCTTCGCGGCGATCTCCCCGTTGGACAGTCCCTGGGCGACCAGCAGCAGCACCTCGCGCTCGCGGTCGGTCAGCCGGTCCAGCTCCTTGTGCGTGGGCTGGGACACGCTCGGCAGCAGGGGCGTGAAGCGGTCCAGCAGGCGGCGGGTGGTGCTCGGCGCGACGACCGCGTCGCCGCTGTGGACGGCGCGGATCGCGGCCAGCAGCTCGTCCGGCGGGACGTCCTTGAGCATGAAACCGCTGGCGCCCGCCTTGAGCGCGGAGAAGGCGTACTCGTCGAGGTCGAAGGTGGTGAGGATCAGCACCCGGGGGACGTCGGCGCCCTCCCGGCCGCGGGTCCCGTCGCCCTCCGCGGGGCCGCAGATCAGCCGGGTGGCCTCCACCCCGTCGAGCCTCGGCATGCGGACGTCCATCAGCACGACGTCCACCGCGGTGGAGCGCAGCGTCTCCACCGCCTCCGCGCCGTCGCCCGCCTCGGCGACGACCTCCATGTCCGGCTGGGCCTGCAGCACCATGCGGAAGCCGGTGCGCAGCAGCACCTGGTCGTCGACGAGCATCACGCGGATCGCCATGGGTACCGGTGCCTCTTTCCCTCTGTCCGGTCCGGTGCCGGGCGTTCCCGGCACACCTGTCCTGCCTGTCCTGCCTGTCCTGCCTGTCCTGCCGTCACGCCGGGCACTACCGCGCGGCCTTCACCGGCAGCACAGCGCTGATCCGGAAGCCGCCGCCGGGCCGCGGGCCGGCGTCGAGGGTGCCGGCGACCATGCCGACCCGCTCGCGCATGCCGATCAGGCCCTGGCCCTGCCCGTCCTCGCCGCCCGACTCGTACAGCTCCTGCTGGGCGCCGCGCCCGTCGTCCTCGATCAGCAGGGCCAGTTCGCTGTCGCGGAAGGTGAGCCGCACATTGGCCCGCGCATCCGGGCCGCCGTGCTTGCGGGTGTTGGTCAGGGCCTCCTGGACGATCCGGTACGCGGTCAGCTCCACGCCGCTGGCCAGCGGGCGGGACTCACCCTCGACCTGGAAGTCCACCGGCAGCCCGGCGCCGCGCACCTGCTCTATCAGGTCGCCGAGCTGGTCGACACCGGGCTGCGGCACATACTCCCCGCCGACGGCGTCCCCGGCGCGCAGCAGGCCCAGCAGCCGGCGCATCTCGGTGAGCGCCTGGCGGCCGGTGCTGGAGATGGTCTCCAGGGCCTGCTTGGCCTGCTCGGGCGAGGCGTCCAGCACATACGCGGCGCCGTCGGCCTGGACCACCATGACCGACACATTGTGCGCGACGACGTCGTGCAGCTCGCGGGCGATCCGGGCGCGCTCGGCCGCCACCGCGGCCTTCGACTGGGCCTCGCGTTCGCGCTGGAGGCGGGCGGCACGCTCCTCCAGTTCCGCGTAATAGGCGCGGCGGGTGCGCAGGCTGTCGCCGATGACCCACGCCAGCGCGAACGGGATGGCCAGGAAGAAGCCCCCGACGACCTGGCTCCAGCCGCTCTGGTGCGCGCTGGGCCAGCGCACCGACGCTATGGGGGAGGCCAGCAGTCCGCCGATGAGCGCCAGCCGGGAGGCCCACAGCGCGCCGTTGGCGGCGACGGTGTAGATGATCACGAGCATGGCGAAGTCGCCCGGGTTCACACGGACATCGGCCACCAGCTGAAGGGCGCCGACCAGGATCGCCAGCAGCAGCATCCGCTCCGGCGCCCGGCGGCGCAGCGCCACGACCAGGGACAGCGCCAGGCACAGCGCGCCGGCCGCCGCCCGTGAGTCCGTGCCGATGTCCCCCGCCGCCATCCACAGGCTCGACAGCCCGAGCAGGGCGACGGCCCAGAAGGTGTCGACCCAGGTCGGGTGCCGGCGGAGGAAGTCGTAGAGACGCTGCACGTAACCCAGCGTAGGCACGGCAAATGCGTGCGGGAGTCAACCGGCAGAGCGATCCCGGGTACTCCGCAGGTTGGACGCGGGCCCTTCGCGGAGGAGGAAGCGGGCGCCGGTGACGGGGCCGGTCAGCCCGCGCGGCGGTGGCTGCGGGTGCCGTTGCGGGAGCGCTTCTCGATGTACATGCGCTGGTCGGCGGAGTGCAGCACCTCGTCGGCGGTCATCCCGCAGCCCGCCCAGCCGATGCCGAAGCTCGCCCCGACCCGGACCGCGCGCCCCTCGAAGCGGATCGGGGGGATGATCGCGTTCCGCAGCCGCACCGCGAGGTCTTCCGCGTCCTCGCGGCCGAGACCGTCGGCGAGGACGACGAACTCGTCGCCGCCGAGCCTGGCAACGGTGTCACCGTCGCGTACGGCACTCGTGAGCCGCCGGGCGACCTCGATGAGGACGGCGTCTCCGGTGTGGTGGCCGAAGCGGTCGTTGATGGACTTGAAGCCGTCGAGGTCGCAGAAGAGCACCGCGAGGCCCTTGCCGCCCTCGGGGTCGTCGGCGGGCGGGAGGGTGTGCGTGTGGTGGTCGTAGCCGGCCAGCGGGGGCACGCCGCCCTCGATCGGGTCGAAGCCGTAGCTGTACGCGAACTCATCGCCCGCGTCCGCCGCGGTGTGGCCGTCGGCGTCCGGGGCCTGCGGCCGGGAGCAGATCCTGCCGGACAGCCGGGCGCGCAGTTCGGCGCTGTTGGGCAGGCCGGTGAGCGAGTCGTGGCTGGCGCGGTGGGCGAGGGCCAGTTCGCGGCCCTTGCGCTCCTCGATGTCCTCGACGTGGGTGAGCAGGAAGCGGGGTCCGTCGGCGGTGTCGGCGACGACGGAGTTGCGCAGACTCACCCACACATAGGAACCGTCGCGCCGCTGCAGCCGCAGTTCGGCGCGGCCGCCCTCGGCACTGGTGCGCAGCAGGACGCCGACGTCCTCGGGGTGGACCAGGTCGGAGAAGGAGTGGCGGCGCAGCAGGGCCGCCGGGCGGCCGAGCAGCCGGCACAGCGCGTCATTGGTCCGCACCAGTTTGCCGTGCTGGTCCCCGCCCATCTCGGCGATGGCCATGCCGCTGGGGGCGTACTCGAAGGCCTGCCGGAAGCTCTCCTCGCTCGCCCGCAGGGCCTGTTGCTCACGCTCCAGGCGGACCAGCGCGCGTTGCATATTTGCACGTAGACGCGCGTTGCTAATCGCGATGGCGGCCTGGAAGGCGTACATCTGCAGCGCCTCGCGGCCCCAGGGGCCGGGGCGGCGGCCGCCCACCGGGCGGTCCACGGAGATCACGCCGATCAGTTCGCCGGCCCCTGAGGGGTTGGCGTACATCGGGGCGAGCAGCCGGTCCTCGGGGTGCCACTCGTCGGGGAAGCGGGGCGGCGGCCCGTCGCCGGGCCAGGTGGGGACGTCGTCGCCGTCCAGCACCCAGCCCTCGTGGTGGGGTATGAAGCGCAGCGTGCCCCAGCGCTCGCCCATGGTCAGCCGGCGCTCCCAGGAGGCGCGCGAGCCCACCCGCCCGGCCATCAGGGCCTCCGCGGCGGCGCTCCCGGCGAGGGCGGCGACCACCAGGTCACCGTCGGGGCGGACGAGGTTGACCGCGGCCAGCTCGAAGCCCAGGCCCTTGACGACCCCGTCGGCGACGGCCTGAAGGGTGTCCGCGAGGCTGCGCCCGGTGTTGAGGTCCGCCACCACCTGGTGCACCTGGCGCAGGGTCGCGAGGCGGACATACGGCTCCGACTCGGTGTCCATGCGCTCTCCCGGGCCCTCGACGACAACTCCTGAGACTGCTTGTGGTCCGTTGTGGTCCGATTCCCACCGCAACTGAATCACAGCGAGCACCACGACCGGTACACAGGGTCAACAATTCATGCCGCCTGTGACTCAAGTCACAGAAGTTTGTCGTGGTCCGGTCACGCAGCGTAGAGAACGCCGGGATGTTGCCTTCACCCATTGAACACAATCGACCAGGTGAGCGGGGGTCGAACGGCGGAATCGAGGTCAGGGGGAGGTCCTAGGACCTGGCTCGATCCGAAGTCCGATGCGGGCGCGGCATCAGTCCGGCTAGCGTCGTGGCGTGCCACAGTCAATCACCTCCCCGCCCCTGATCCCGCATCCTGGGACCGTGCCCGACGGTTCCGAGCCAGAGCCCGCGGCCGTGGACGGCGATGCCTTCCGCGCCGCCATGAGCCGACTCGCCGCGGGTGTCGTCCTCGTGACCGCCCACGACCCCGAGGACGGCCCGAACGGCGAGGACGTCGGCATGACCGCGACCGCCTTCATCTCGGTCTCCCTGGAGCCGCCCATGGTGCTGGTGAGCCTGCGCGAGGGCTCCCGGATGGACGAGGTGCTGGAGCGCTGCCCCCGGTGGGCCGTCTCCGTGCTCAGCGAGAGCCAGCGGCACATCGCCGGGCGCTTCGCGATGCGCGGACGCATCAGCGACCGCCTGCTCTTCGAGGACGTGGCCTACTACCGCGGCGAGGCGTCGGGCGCCCCCATACTCGGCGGCGGACTCGCGGTCATCGAGTGCGAGACCGACCAGCGCGTGACGGCCGGCGACCACACCCTGGTCGTCGGACGGGTGCTGACGGCCCGCACGCCCAGCGCGGACGGCTCGCCGCTGGCGTACTTCCGCGGCCGCTACCGGCACCTGAGCTGACACGGGCGTTTCGGGCGTCCCGAGCGTCCCGTGCGGGCCCGGCACCGGACCCGCACGGCTCAGTTCCAGCCGCGCGGGTCGCGCCCGCGCTTGGTCTCCCCGCGCTGCTTCTTCTCCCGCAGCCGCCGCTCGTTGATCCCGCGCGGGATCTTCGTCGGCCGGCGCACCCTCGGCGGCGGCGCCGTGGCCTCGGCGAGCAGCGCCGCGAGACGGGTCAGCGCCGTCTCCCGGTTGCGCCACTGCGAGCGGTGCTCCGAGGCCCGTACGACCACCACACCGCCCACCAGGCGGGAGGCGAGGCGCTCCAGGGCGCGTTCCTTCCACACCGGCGGCAGGCACTCCGTGGCGGCCAGGTCGAAGCGCAGCTCCACCTGGCTGTCGGAGGTGTTCACATGCTGGCCGCCCGGCCCGGACGACCGGGAGAAACGCCACTGGAGCTCGGCCTCCGGGACGGAGACCGAGCCGCGGACGACGAGCGGCAGCGATCCGGACATGCTCCCCATGATCCCGGCCGGGGGCGCCCACGTCACAGGGTTTTCGCGCCGTTAAGGAACCGTGCGCGCCCCTGACCGCGTTCACCCCTGTGAAGGTAGCGTCATCGTCGGCAGATACGACCGACATCACGGAGGGGACTCCCATGGCTGTAAGCCTGTCCAAGGGCGGCAACATCTCGCTCACCAAGGAAGCTCCGGGCCTGACGGCCGTCACGGTCGGCCTGGGCTGGGACGTCCGCACGACCACCGGCGTCGACTTCGACCTCGACGCGAGCGCCATCGCGCTCAACCCGAGCGGCAAGGTCTACTCCGAAGGCCACTTCGTCTTCTTCAACAACAAGCAGACCCCCGACCAGACCATCGTGCACACCGGCGACAACCGCACCGGTGAGGGCGTGGGCGACGACGAGGCGATCAACGTCAACCTGGCCGGGCTGCCGGCCGACGTCGACCGGATCGTCTTCCCGGTCTCCATCTACGACGCCGACACCCGCACCCAGAACTTCGGCCAGGTCCGCAACGCCTACATCCGCATCGTCAACCAGGCCGGCGGCACCGAGATCGCCCGCTACGACCTGAGCGAGGACGCGGCCACCGAGACCGCCATGGTCTTCGGCGAGCTCTACCGCAGCGGCGCCGAGTGGAAGTTCCGCGCCGTGGGCCAGGGCTACGCCGCGGGCCTGGCCGGCATCGCCACCGACTTCGGTGTCGGTCTCTGAGCGACGCTTTTCCGGGCTTTCCCGGGCTTTTCCGGGCGCCTCGTGCCCCGCACGCGACTAGCGTGCGGGGCATGCCGGTGTCCCTCGCCCCTCTCGAACCGCTCGTCCCCGAAGACGGCGCCCTGCCGCCCGGACTGCTCGGCGAGCTGACCGGGCTGTACGCCTCCAACGCCGCCTTCCACCGGATCAGCGGGGACTTCCCGGACCCCGGCCGCATCACCCCGGAGCAGGTCGCCTCGGCCCTCGGCGCCGAACTGGCGCACCCCGCCGTGGAGGTGCTGCTCGCCCGTGACGACGCCGACGGCACCCTGGCCGGCATCGCCGTCACCCTGGCCGAGCACCCGGACCCCCTCGACCCGTACCCGTGGATCGGCCTGCTGATGGTGCACGGCGGGCGGCAGCGGACCGGCCTGGGCCGGGAGCTCGCCGGACAGGTCGAGGCGCGACTGCGGGCCGCCGGGCGGGACGGCGTGCGCCTGGCGGTGCTCGACAACAACCCCAGGGCGCTCGCGTTCTGGACCGCGCTCGGCTACCGGGTCGTGGACCACCGCGAGGACCGCCAGATGGGCCGTCCCTGCGCCGTCCTGCACAAGGACCTGCCGCCGGGGCCGCCACGTACCATCGGCGGGTGATCGACCTCGGCTACTCGCTCTCCCGCCGCTTCCCCGACCCCCCGCAGACCGACTACCGCACCGCGGACGTGCGGACGCTGCGCCACGACCTGTTCTGCGGGGACGTCTACCTGGCGGACGTCAAGGCCGACCGCGAGTTGTCCACAGCCTGGGGATGGGTGCCGGTCCTGGACTTCGCGTGGGCGCTGTGCGCCATCGTCGAGCACCTGGACCGCGACCCGCTCGGCAGCCGCGCGGCCCGCCCCCAGCGCGCGGAGCTGGACTTCACCGAGTCCACCGACCGCCTGCGCTTCGAGCGCCGCTTCGGCTGGGTGGACGTCACCGCCGACTGGGCGCCGGACGAGGCGCCGCTCGCCTTCCCCCACGCGGACCTGCGCCGCGAGGCCCGCGACTTCCTGCACGACCTGATCGCCGACCTCACCGACATGCACGACGGCCTGGACGCCAACCCGGCGATCTGGGACCTGCAGGCCCGTTTCCCCCGCGTGTGACCCGGACGGACACGTCGCCCGGACGGCCCCATCCGGGGTGCGGGACCCATTTGGCCGCCGTCCACTTGGGGCCATGGACGACTACCCGCTGCTGAACCTGTTCTGGACCATGCTCCTGATCTTCTGCTGGGTGCTGTGGTTCTTCCTGCTCTTCCGGATCATCGGCGACCTCTTCCGCGACCACTCGCTGGGCGGGTGGGCGAAGGCCGGCTGGATCATCGTCCTCATCTTCCTGCCCTTCCTCGGCGTGCTGGTCTACGTGATCGCCCGCGGCAAGGGCATGGCCGAGCGCGACCAGAAGCAGGCCAAGGACGTGGACGCCGCCTTCAAGCAGTACGTCCGCGACGCCGCCGCGGACGGTTCGGGCGGGACCGCCGCGAGCGGGCATCCCGCGGCCGGGAGCCCGGTCGACCAGCTCGCCAAGCTCGCCGACCTCAGGAGCAACGGCCACCTCACCGAGGAGGAGTACCAGAAGGCGAAGACGAAGATCCTCGCGTGACGCGGTTGACCTCAACCATGGTTGAGGACGAACAGTGGGCGGTGCGGACCCGGTCCGGCCGCCCGCTCGATTTTTCGCGTCTCTCCATAAGGGGCACTTCGTGCACGCCATCCGCCTCCACGCGTTCGGCCCGGCCGCCAACCTGCGCTACGAGAAGACCGAGGACCCCGAACCGGGCCCCGGGCAGGTGCGGATCGCCGTCGCCGCCGCCGGGGTCCACATGATCGACACCGCGCTGCGCTCGGGCGACTTCGACGGGCCCTACCCGCTGCCCGACCTGCCGACGGTCCCCGGCCGCGAGGTCGCCGGCACCGTCGACGCCGTCGGGGAGGGCGTCGGCCGCGAGTGGCTCGGGCGGCGCGTCGTCGCCCACCTGGGCATGGTGCCCGGCGGCTACGCCGAACTCGCCGTGACCTCCGTCGACAGGCCCCACGTACTGCCGGACGGGCTGGGCTTCGCCGAGGCCGTCGCCATGGTCGGCACCGGCCGTACGGCGATGGGCATCCTGCGCCAGGCGCCGGTCGGCCCCGACGACGTGGCCGTCGTGACCGCGGCGGCCGGCGGCATCGGCACGCTGCTCGTCCAGGCCGCCGGGAACGCCGGGGCCACCGTGCTCGGCCTCGCCGGCGGTCCGGCGAAGACCGCGCGGGTCGGGGAACTCGGCGCGGACGCGGCCGTCGACTACACCGCGGACGGCTGGACGGACACCGCCCGTGCCGCCCTGGGCGGGCGGGCCGCCACCGTCGTCTTCGACGCGGTCTCCGGGGACCTCGGGCGCGGGGCCGTGGACCTGCTCGGCCGGGGCGGGCGCCATGTGGTCTACGGGTGGGCCTCCGGCGGGGCGCTGGAGCTGTCCGAGGAGGAACGGGCCGCGCGCGGCATCACCTCAGAGGTGGTCCTCGGCCCGGGCATGGCACGGGCCGGCGGTCCCGGCGGCCTGCGCGCCCTGGAGGAGGCGGCCCTGGCCGAGGCGGCGGCGGGACGGCTGCGGCCGGCGGTGCAGCGCTTCCCGCTCGCGGACGCCGCGGCGGCCCACACCGCGCTGGAGACCCGGGGCACGACGGGCAAGGTCGTCCTGATCCCCTGATCCCCTGATCCCCTGGTCCTCCGGCCTCCCGGCCTCCCGGCCTCCCGGCCGCATCGGGCAGCCCCGTTCTTCGGGCATCCCGTGTGCCCGGCACAGGTCGCGGGCAGGGAGAAAACGTGACAACTGCGATGCGCGCCCTGCGGGAGATTCCCCTCGACGGGGGACCGGTGGAGTTCCGGGGCGCCCTCGACCTGGAGCGCACGGAGGCCGGCCTGCTGCCGCGCCGGCTGCCCGCGTGGACGCGCTCGCAGTACCCGGACGCCTTCATGGACGAGGTCACCGCGCTGCCGTCCGGCGTGCGGCTGGCGTTCCGCACCGCGGCCCGCGCCGTCGAACTGGAGCTGCTGACCTCGGTGGTGCAGCTCGACGGGAGCCCTGAGCCGCTATCCGCCGGGGCGGTCGACCTGACCGTGGACGGCGCGTACGCGGGAACGCGGCCCGCCCCGCGCGGTCACGTACTGCACAAGCCGGACCTCTTCGCGCGGTCCGCGCGCCGGCAGCCGGGACCGCCCGGCCGGGTGCGCTTCGAGGGCCTGCCGGAGGGCGAGAAGGACCTCGAACTGTGGCTGCCCCAGCAGACCCGTACCGAAGTGGTCGGGCTGCGGGCCGACGCCGCGGTGCTGCCGCCGCGCCCCACCGGGCGGCCGCGCTGGGTCCACCACGGCAGCTCCATCAGCCACTGCGCCGCCGCCGACTCCCCCACCGCCACCTGGCCGGCCCTGGCCGCCGCCCTCGCCGGGGCCGAACTGCTGAACCTGGGCCTGGGCGGCAACGCCATGCTCGACCCGTACGTCGCCCGGACGATCCGGGACCTGCCGGCCGATCTGATCAGCCTCAAGCTGGGCATCAACATCGTCAACCAGGCGGCCTTCCGGCTGCGTTCGTTCGGGCCGGCCGTGCACGGCTTCCTGGACACCGTCCGCGAGGGCCACCCGGGCACCCCGCTGCTGGTCGTCTCCCCCATCAGCTGCCCCGCCGTGGAGACCACCCCGGGGCCCACCGCTCCCGATGTCTCCGCCGCCGTCCCCCGCGTCGTGGCCCTCGGCGACCCCGCCGACGTGCCCGGCGGCGCGCTGACCCTGACCGTCATCCGCGCGGAGCTGGCCCGCATCGTCGCCGACCGGGCCGCCGCGGGCGACCGCCGGCTCCACTACCTGGACGGCCGCGAGCTGTTCGGCCCGGACGACGTGGCCGACCTGCCGGACTCCCTGCACCCCAACGCGGCCGGCTACCGGCGCATGGGCCGCCGGTTCGCCGCCCGCGTCTTCGGCGCCGGCGGGCCCTTCTGCGGCCGCTGAACCGCCCCGGCACGTACCTGCGCAACGATTCACGTAAGCCGTGCAAGAAACAAACAAGGGACCGCACTTCACCATCAGTGGGCCGAAAACATCGCGCAAGGGCCTTGTGGAGCCGTCCGCCGGGTCCTTACTGTCGCCTCACCTCACGACGTCCGCTCCGCCTCGCACGTCCAGGGCGGTCGCGCCTACGAGAGAAACGAGCTGGGGATGGCAGGGAGCAGCAGGAGCAGGAACACCTGGCGAAGAACGGTCGCGGTGGTCGCGGCGGCGGCCGGGATCGGGCTCGGTCTCGGCGGGACCGCGCAGGCGGGCGCCGGCCCGGCCAAGGCCGCCGGCCCGGTCGTGACGCGGGCGGCGCTGGATCCGGCGCTGGTCGCCGGACGCGGCGCCGACCCGGGGTTCGCCGAGCAGGAGGCCGAGAACGCCGCGACGAACGGCACACTCATCGGTCCCGGCCGCAGTGCCTACACCCTCCCCGCGGAGGCGTCCGGGCGGAAGGCGGTGACCCTGCAGCGCGGCCAGTACGTGGAGTTCACGCTGCCGAGCGCCGCGAACGCGATCACCGTGCGGTACAGCATCCCGGACGCTCCGGGCGGGGGCGGCATCACCGCGCCGCTCGACGTGACCGCCGGCAAGCAGGGCCGCCGGACGATGACCCTCACCTCGCAGTACGCCTGGCTCTACAACCAGTACCCGTTCTCCAACGACCCGCAGGCCGGGCTGCTGCACGACGACTGGTGGATCACCGAGTGCGGCTGCGTGCCGAACGCCACCACCCCGGCGCCGGTGATCGACAAGCCGTTCCGGCCGAACCACTTCTACGACGAGCAGCGCCTGTTGCTGGGCAGGACGTACAAGGCCGGCGAGAAGATCCGGCTCACCGTCCCCGCCCGTGCCGGGGCCGTGGCGACCACGATCGACCTGCTGGACTCGGAGTTGGTGGCCGCCCCGCGGGTCGCCCTCATCGCCGCGAACGTGCTCGCCTTCGGCGCCGACCCGACCGGGCGGCGGGACTCCGCGGGCGCCATCGACAAGGCCATCGCCTTCGCGCGGCGCGCGCACCTGAAGGTCTACATCCCGCCGGGGACGTACCAGGTCAATCGGCACATCATTGTGGACGACGTGACGATCGAGGGCGCCGGCAACTGGTACACCGTCATCAAGGGCAAGCAGGTCGCGCTCGACACCCCGGCACCGGACGGTTCGGTGCACACCGGGGTCGGCTTCTACGGCAAGGACGCCTCGGCCGGCGGCAGTCACGACGTCCACCTGTCGGGCTTCGCGATCGAGGGCGACGTCCGCGAGCGCATCGACACCGACCAGGTGAACGGCATCGGCGGGGCGCTCTCCGACTCCACGATCAAGGACCTGTACATCCACCACACCAAGGTGGGCATGTGGTTCGACGGCCCGCTCTCGAACCTGCGGATCAGCGGCAACATCATCACCGACCAGATCGCCGACGGCCTCAACTTCCACACCGGCGTGACCGATTCGGTGGTCCGGGACAACTTCGTCCGCAATTCGGGCGACGACGGGCTGGCCATGTGGTCGGAGAAGACCGCGAACGCCCGCAACACCTTCGACCACAACACGGTGCAGACCCCCGTGCTCGCCAACGGCATCGCCATCTACGGCGGCACGGACAACACGGTCTCCGGCAACCTGATCGCCGACCCGATCCGTGAGGGCAGCGCCCTCCAAGTGGGCTCCCGCTTCGGCGCCCAGCCGTTCGCCGGGCACCTGTGGATCACCGACAACACCACGGTGCGGGCGGGCACCTACGAGCTGAACTGGAACATCGGGCTCGGGGCGATCTGGGTCTACGCGCTGGAGAAGACCATCGACGCCGACATCCGCGTGACCGGCGACCACTTCCTCGACAACACCTACAACGCGATCATGCTGGTCTCGGACTTCCCCGTGAAGGACGCCTATTCCATCAGCAATGTGCACTTCAAGGACATCCGGGTCGACGGCACCGGCACCTCGGTGGTGAGCGCACGCGCCGCCGGCTCCGCGTCCTTCGAGAACGTCGACGCCCGCAACGTGGGCGCGGTCGGCGTGAACAACTGCGGCTCCTTCAACTTCCCCGCCACCGGTTCGGAGTTCTCGCTGAACGACCTCGGCGGAAACGATGGCGGCGGCACGACCGGGCCCTGGCTCGGTTCCTGGGAGCTGCCCAACACCATCACCTGCGACGACCGCCCGCCGGTGGTCGTCCCGCCGGCGCCGTCCACCTGGTAGACGCTGCCGGCCGGACCCGGCCCGACCCGGACAGGCGCCCCCGTACCGCACCGTGTGGTACGGGGGCGCCCACACACTCCGATCAAGCCAATATTTGACCGAATCCATAGACATGCCACTTCTGTGGGTCATCTGAAAACCCGCAATCGGCCATCTCTCCTTCGCTATGTGGGTGTCGTGTGTACTTCGAGCCGGTGTTCGACCGGCAGGATCTTCATAAGGACACACGCAATGACACTTCGCGGGAAGAGAACCGTGGGAGCCGGCGCACGCCGCACCGCGGTGGTCACCGCGCTGGCGCTGGCCCTGGCCGGTTCGGTCACCGGCGCTGCCATCGCCTCCGGAACCTCCGGGGACGGGGCCGCGCTCGACCAGACCGCCGACCAGGACTGGCTGCCGCAGACGCCGGAGAACTGGCCGCTCGTGGTGGACTACAGCCGCACCCCGAGCGAGACCGTCACCCAGGGTCTGGAGCACTACAGCGAGACCTACGACACCGTCGGCGGCCGCCAGCAGGTCCAGGTGCTGAGCGCCGACCTCGGCGACCCGAACCTCCGGGTGGGCGTCGTCGAGGCGGGCGACACCATCACCAACCCCGCGGACGAGACGGTCTCGTCGATGACGAACCGCACCCACGCGGTGGCCGGCGTCAACGGCGACTACTTCGAGATCCACGCGAGCGGCCGTCCGCTCGGCGGCGTGGTGACCGACGGCCGGATGCTCAAGAGCCCCAAGCCGGGCTTCGCCTCCCAGCTGGGCATCCGCCCCGACGGCTCGATGGTGATGGGCCCCGAGGCCTTCTCCGGGACGATCACCGACGGCGCCGCCACCCGCGCGCTCACCTCGGTCAACACCGTGGGCGACCTGACGGCCGGCGGCATCACCGAGGTCACCCCCGACCTCGGCAACGCCACCGGTCTGACCACCGGCACCCTGGTGCTCGGCCACGCGACCGCCGGCGGCTTCACCGTCGACAGCGTGCAGACCGGCGTCACCTCCGTGCCGCAGCTCGACAAGGACCAGCTGGGCCTGCTCGGCGGTGGGGCGGGCGGCACGTGGCTGTCCGCGAACCTGCACACCGGCGACACGGTCGGCATCACCACGCGACTGTCCCCGGACAACGATGTCACGCAGCTGGTCAGCGGCGTCGACACGCTGGTCAAGGACGGCAAGGTCTACAAGGACCCGACCGGCACCCCGCCGGGCGGTGCCAACCCGGAGACCGCCGTCGGCATCACCAAGGACGGCAAGCACGCCATCGTCGTCGCGGTCGACGGCCAGGGCGGCGCCACCCGTGCCTTCGGCGTGACCCGTGACCAGGCCGCGGGCTACATGGTCGCCCACGGCGCCGACACCGCGATGCTCTTCGACGGCGGCGGCTCGACCACCATGGCCGTGCGCGCCCCCGGCGCCAAGCACGCCGAGGTCGTCAACACCCCGTCCGACCAGCCCGGCAACACCGAGCGTCCGGTCGCCAACGGCATCTTCTTCTACTCCACCGAGAAGGAGGCCGGCGAGGCCCACAAGGTCGTCGTGAACGGCGGCGACCGCATCACCACCGTCCCCGGCAGCACCATCCCGCTGTCGGTGTACGCCACGGACAAGGTCGACAACCCGACCGACGGCACCGTGGACGTCCGCGTCGAGCCCGCCTCCCTCGCCTCGTACGAGAACGGCAAGCTCACCGCGCACCGCAGCGGTGAGGGCGAGGTCATCGCCACCAGCGACGGCCGCACCACCTCCGAGAAGCTGGAGGTGGCCGCCGAGCTCAAGGACCTGTCCCTCTCGCCGGACACCGTCGACATGGACAACGGCGGCACCCAGCAGCTGACCCTGACGGGCACCGTCAAGAGCGGCCGCACCACGGACATCTCCGCCGACGCGGCCGAGTGGACGGTCACCCCGTCCTCGCTCGGCACCGTCGACGCGCACGGCGTGTTCACCGCCGACGCGAACAACGGCGGCCTCGCCGAGGTGACCGCCAAGGTCGGCGGCAAGACCGCCACCGCCTCGGTCGCCGTCGGCAGCGTCAGCAAGGTCATCGACCCGATGACCAGCACGAGCGTCTGGCGTCTGAGCAACAACACCACCGGCAAGCCGGCCACCCTGTCGGCCGACCCGGGCGTCGTCCCGCCGGGCTCCACCGAGACCGGTTCGCTGCGCCTGGACTACTCGATGCCGGCCGGTTCCGGCGTCAAGCAGCTGGTGCTCTCGCCCAACGTCACCCTGAAGACCGACACCAACGGCGGTCACGTCCCCACCGGCATCGGTGTGTGGATCAAGGGCGACGGCAACGGCATCGAGCTCGCCGAGAAGTACATCAACGTCAACGGCACGTCGACGACGCTGTACCCGACCTTCGTCACCTGGAAGGACTGGCACCTGGCGGTCGCGCAGCTGCCCGCCGGCATGCAGTTCCCGCTGACGATCAGCTTCATCGACTTCCTGGCGATCAGCCCGAGCACCGCCTACAGCGGCGCGCTCAACGTCTCCGGCCTCCAGGCCCTGTACTCGCCGCGCCCGGTCACGGTGCCCGACTACAAGGCGATCCCGGACAACCCGTCCTGGCTGAAGTTCGAGGAGAACGCAGACAACTTCGCCAAGAGCGGCAACACCCTGCTCACCGGTGACGACGCGCACATGCTCGCCTCCGACCCCGGTTCGGTCAGCAGCAACGTGATGGACTCCATCGCCAAGCGGCTGCCCACCCTGAGCCCGCAGGCCCACCCGGACGCCGCCCAGTTCCTGGGCGACATGCCCGACGACGGCAAGCTGGCCGACCTGCAGTACGCGAAGTCCAAGATGGACGCCCTCGGCATCCCCGAGCGCGACATCGTCGGCAACCACGAGATCACCCAGGGCGCCGACTCCGAGAACGGCAACTACAGCGACACCTTCGGTGACACGCACTACGCCTACACCCAGGGCGAGGCGCGGCTGATCGTCACCGACAACTCGCACGGCAGCCTGCAGAGCTCGGACCCGTTCCAGGACCCGACCGGCGCCCAGTACCCGTGGCTCGTCCAGCAGTTGACGAACACCACCGCCAAGGACGTCCTGGTCGTCACCCACATGCCCGCCTACGACCCCCACCCGGCCGCGAACAGCCAGTTCACGGACCGCTGGGAGGCGCGCATGTACATGCGGCTGGTGCAGAAGTTCCAGCAGTCGCACCCGCAGCAGCACGTGATCATGATGTACGGCCACGCGCGCGGCTTCTCGGAGCAGATCCTCAACCCCGACGGTGAGAGCGTGACCACCGCTCAGGGCGGCATCCCGCAGCTCACCTTCGCGGACCTGGGCATGCCCGCGTACGCCCCCGCGGACCAGGGTGGCTTCTACCACTTCGGCCTGATCCGCATCGGCACCGACGGCAACCTGCAGTACTCCGTCGAGCCCGCCCTGGCGTCCATCGCCATCACGGCGCCGACCGCGCCGATGGCGCGGAACGACGAGGTGACCCTGACCGCGACCGGCGCCCTGATCGGCGGCGACAACATCGCCCCGCTCAGCATGCCGATCGCGGACCCGGCGTCCCACGTCTGGTCCTCCAGCAACACCAAGGTCGCCGAGGTGGACGCCACCACCGGCCGCCTGCGGGCCCACCGCGCCGGCACGGCCACCATCACGGTGACCAGCGGCGGCGTCACGGGCACGGTCCAGGTCACCGTCAAGTAGCACCGACCTGACGCATGAGGGGTGTCCGGGGTCCTCCCCGGGCACCCCTTCGTCGTTTCCCGGTGCGATGCTGGACGGGACGGGTCATCCCCGCGGGAGATGACCGCCCGGGTCGGACGACGGGAAAGGGCCGGCGGCGTTCGCATGGATCTGCGGCAGATGGAAGTGATCGTCGCGGTCGCCGAGGAGGGCGGGTTCACGGCGGCGGCGCGGCGGCTGCACGTGGTGCAGTCCGCGGTGTCCGGCACGGTGCGGGCACTGGAGAAGGAACTGGGCAGCGCCCTGTTCGAGCGGACCACGCACCGCGTGGCGCTGACCCCGGCGGGGGAGGCGTTCGTGCCCGCCGCTCGTGCGGCGCTCCGCGCGGCCGAGGAGGCGCGTGCGGTGGTCGACGCCGTACGGGGTGAGGTGCGGGGCCGCGTGACGGTCGCCATCATGCAGGGCGTCTGGGCCGATCTGCACCATGCCCTGGCGAGGCTGCGCGCGGAGCACCCCGGGGTGAGCGTGCGTCTGCAGCAGGCACCGGTGGCCGACGTCCGGCAGGCGCTGCGCGAGGGGACGGTGGATCTCGCCGTGGTGGCGCTCGACCGGCAACAGCAACGGGGGCTGGTGACCCGTCTGTTGTCGCGCGAGGAGATGCTGTTGGTGTCGTCGCCCTCGGGCGGCTTCGCCGGGGACGAGCCGGTGACCCTCGACGGGATCTCCGGCATGCCCTTCGTGGACTTCCTGCCCGGCTGGGCCATTCGCTACTCGGTGGACCGGGCCTTCAGGGCCGCCGGCGTCGAGCGGTCCACGGTCTTCGAGGTGAACGACATCGTGGCGGCCTCCGAGTTGGTCCGGCACGACCTCGGGGTGTGCATCATGCCCGCGTCGATCGCGGCCCGGTTCCCGGATCTCGCCGTACACCGGTTCGTGCAGCACGCCCCCGCCTGGAAGGTCATGGTGGTCCACCGCGGGGGCGAGATGTCGCCCGCGGTCGAGGCACTGCTGCGGCACATCACCCCCCGCACAGCGGCGGCGACGGTGTGATCAGTCGCTGTGAGATCGGCATCACGACGGCGGCTGCGCGCACGTGACCCAGCGCACACGACGTGCGGCCGCTCAGGCGCCGCCGCGATCGTGAGTGATCGCCCCGGTTGACGTCACCCGTGAATGACGAACACCCCGAACCGATCATGGTCCGGGGCGTTTTGCCTGGTCAGGCGCAGAGCCGCCTGTCGGATTCGAACCGACGACCTTCGCTTTACAAGAGCGGTGCTCTACCAGCTGAGCTAAGGCGGCACGGTGTCCCGCGCCCGCCGTGGTGACCGGTGGGTGGGGTCAGGGAGAAGTGTACCCAGGCGGGGAGGGGGGAGGGTCCGGGAATTGGGAGGCAGGGGGGTGCTGACAAAGTGGGGCGCGGGGGGTAGCGTCACGGAAAGTCCGCATCCCGTGGACTAGACCTCATCTCCTTTACTCGGATCGTCCGGCACGTTCCTGCCGGTGAAGGGACCACTGCACCATGGCTACTGTCACTTTTGACAAGGCGACCCGGATCTACCCCGGGACCGAGCGCCCCGCCGTCGACGCACTGCAGATCGACATCGCGGACGGCGAATTCCTCGTCCTCGTCGGCCCGTCGGGCTGCGGCAAGTCGACCTCGCTGCGCATGCTGGCCGGCCTGGAGGACGTCAACGCCGGCGCCATCCGGATCGGTGACCGGGACGTCACCCACCTTCCGCCCAAGGACCGGGACATCGCCATGGTGTTCCAGAACTACGCGCTCTACCCGCACATGACCGTCGCGGACAACATGGGCTTCGCCCTGAAGATCGCGGGCGTCAACAAGGCCGACATCCGCAAGCGGGTGGAAGAGGCCGCCAAGATCCTCGACCTCACCGAGTACCTGAGCCGCAAGCCCAAGGCGCTCTCGGGCGGTCAGCGCCAGCGTGTGGCGATGGGCCGCGCGATCGTGCGTGAGCCGCAGGTCTTCCTCATGGACGAGCCGCTGTCCAACCTGGACGCCAAGCTGCGTGTCCAGACCCGTACGCAGATCGCCTCGCTCCAGCGCCGCCTCGGCACCACCACGGTCTACGTCACCCACGACCAGACCGAGGCCATGACCATGGGCGACCGCGTCGCGGTCCTCAAGGACGGTCTGCTGCAGCAGGTCGACACCCCGCGCCACATGTACGACCGGCCGGCCAACCTCTTCGTCGCGGGCTTCATCGGCTCGCCGGCGATGAACCTGGTCGAGGTGCCGATCACCGACGGCGGCGTGAAGTTCGGCAACTCGGTGGTGCCGGTCGAGCGCGACGCGCTGCAGGCCGCGACCGACAAGGGCGACCGCACGGTCACCGTCGGCGTCCGCCCGGAGCACTTCGACATCGTCGACGGCGACAGCTCGGCGCTGTCGAAGGACGAGCCGGCCGGTCTGGCCGTCACCGTGAACGTCGTCGAGGAGCTGGGCGCGGACGGTTTCGTCTACGGCTCGGCCGAGGTCGGCGGCGAGCACAAGGACCTGGTCATCCGCGTCGGCGGCCGCCAGGTGCCGGAGAAGGGCTCCGTGCTCCGCGTCGTGCCGCGCGCCGGCGAGACGCACGTCTTCTCCACCTCCACCGGTGAGCGCCTCAGCGACTGACGCGCAGACGCTACGCACCCGTGGCCCGGCCCCCGCGCAAGGGGGCCGGGCCACGGCCGTTCCCCCGCACCTACAGGCCCCTCACCCACCCGTGAGAGGACCCCATTTGCGGGCACACAGCCGCGTTTCGAGCATGTTCGTCAATGCCCCCGTAGTCGATCAAGAGGCATTCATCACTCGTCAGAGTGGCTAAATGTCGCCAAATCATTACTCCTCGCTACCATCACTGCCGTGAACCAGGTAGCCCGCCGTATCGGCAAGTCACTCGCTCTCGTCCTTCCGGTCGTCCTCGTACTGTCCGGCACCCTCGCGGTCACCCGCGTCCCGTGGGCCACTTCGGCCTCCGAGGCCCAGGTCCTCACCGCCTCGCACGACAAGGAGGCCACCTCGGCCGGCCGGTCCGCGCCGCAGGAGGTGCTGCGCCGCAAGCTCCTCACGGAGCTGCAGGCGAAGAACCCGGGTGTCGCCCTCACCTCGCTGCAGCGCGAGATGGCCGCCCGCCCGTCGCTGGCCCAGTACTGCGGCTCCCTCGCCAAGTCGCTGGGGCGTGCCGCGGTGGCCAAGTACGGCTCCGTGCAGCGCGCGCAGTCCTGGTCGCGGCCGGTCTGCGACACCGCCTTCGCCACGGGCGTCGCCTCCGTCGGATGACCCGACGCCCCGGTCCCGTAGGGTGCGTCCATGACCGGCGCGCCCACGACCTCCCAGGTGGTGACCCAGGCCGTCCTCCTCGCCGGAGGACAGGGCTCACGCCTGCGCCCGTACACCGACACCCGCCCGAAGCCGATGATCGAGATCCCGGGAACCGGGACACCGATCATCGGCCATCAACTCGCGTGGCTGGCCGCCGAGGGCGTCACCGACGCCGTGATCTCGTGCGGCCACCTCGCTGAGGTCCTTCAGGACTGGCTCGCCGGCGCGGCGGCGGATCTGCCGCTGCGCATCACGACCGTTGTCGAACGCGAGCCCCTCGGGCGCGGTGGCGGCCTGAAGTTCGCCGCCGCCTCCCTTCCCCGGCCCGAGCAGGCCTGGTACGCCACGAACGGCGACATCTGGACGCGGTTCTCCCTCCGCGAGATGGCCGACTTCCACGTCGAGCGCGCCGCGGTCGCCACCCTCGCGCTCGCCCGCCCCCGGATCCCGTGGGGCGCCGTGGAGACCGACGAGTTCGGCCACGTCCTGGACTTCGTCGAGTCGCCGCCCTCGCCCTTCCTCATCAACGCGGGCGTCTACGTCTTCTCCCCCGGCTTCACGGCACTGCTGCCGGACCGGGGCGACCACGAGCGCACGACCTTCCCCCAACTCGCCCGTGAACGGCGGCTGGCGGGCTTCTCGCTGCCCCAGGGTGCTTACTGGCGGGCCATCGACACCGAGAAGGACCTCACCGAGGCCGCCAAGGAGCTCGCCTCGCGGCCCTGAGAGCGCCCCGTACGACGAAGAGGCGGCCGGAGGAGCGT
>NZ_JBHXSO010000048.1:0-63800 GCF_042714775.1 Streptomyces sp. NPDC058691
CTCCTCTGTGGCCCCATCAGATGCCCAGTAGCGAATGGCTTCGATGATCTCGCGGAGCTTGTCCAGCTCGTCATCTGGCCACGCGTAGTTCCAGGTGCCGGCACCACGGAAGTCCTTCTCAAACAGCTGACGCAAGGCGTCCAGCTCATCAGGGCCGAACAACGGCACCAGGAAACCTTCGACCTGCCCCTGCCGACAAGCCGTTCCGCCGTACTGCTGCTGATAGACAACCCCGGTCTTCGCCTCGACAACCACATGCAGCCAGTCGCCGGCACTGATGCCGTCAGGGTCGAGGAAGACGAAGCGTCGAGAGCTCATGGCGACAGTCTTCCGGGCTGTCGACCACGAGCTCAACGACTATCACCCCTGCAAGATCAATTACGAGACACGACCTAATCCTTGGACGCGTTCGTGGGGGTGGCCCTGATGCCGAGGACCTTGACCCTGTCGGAGGTGTTGACGCGGAAGAGACGGCCCGCGCGGATCACCCGGCACGGGAACTGACCTCTGCGGGCGAGGTCGTACGCGGTGGTGCGGCCGATGCCGAACGCCGCCGCGGCGGTCTCCAAACCCGCGCGCCGCAGGTTCGAATCCTGTCACCCCTGCCATGGTCCCGGCGCACGGTCAACGCTCGCCGGCCGCGAGGACGCCGGCCCCCGGCGCCGCCGTCAGGTCCATCGTCTCCGTACGCTCGTCGTGTGCAGTGGGGGTCCTGCGGCGTGGCGCTCACCGAGCCTGATGCCAACCGGTGTCGCCGCAAGCTCAAGAGGTGCTCAAGAGCAGGGACGAGCCTCCGGGCCGGAGCTACGCTGCTGCTCATGTAGCCGTCGAACCCGGGGGAGAGCCGCTGTGGTCGAACTTGCGATTTTCCTGCTCCTGCTCGCTTCCTTCGCGATGTACCTGATCGTCAAACTCCTGCGCCGCGGCGGCCGCCGCACAGAGAACACCGACGGCCTGCTCATTGAGCAGACTCACCGGGAACAGGCCCACAACGACCGCATGACGTACAACTCGGCGGCCGTGCACAACGTCCCCAACATCCCGTTGCGCCCCTGATACGAAGGGGCGATTCGATGGGTTTCTCGCGATGGCTCGACATCTATGAGGAGGCGTGGGAGGACGGCTCCACGCTCGCAACGCAACCATGTCCGCGTTGTGGACGAGCCGATCTCGAACTCGCCTTTGTGGAGCCGAAGGTGTCATCTCGGAGCGTCATGGCCGCTCTGTGGTGCGGTGCGTGCCTGCACGGGATTCACCTCGGAAGTTGCCCCAGACCGGAGACCGGCAGGATCTGGGGCCGGGACGCCGCACAGCGTGAGAGGCCCGTGCCCGACTACACGTTGATCCCTCCGGAGTAGCCTTCCTGGCCGACGTGCGGTCCCGCCCCGAAGGCCGGACCGGCGCGGCGCGGGAGCTTCCGGAGCTGCGGGGCGTCGTGCACGCCGCCTGCCGGCGGCGCCTACCACCAAGTCTGCGGGTACACCTCGCGCTGCAGGCGGGAGGAGACCGTCTGCACCACGATCAGCAGGACCAGTCCCGCGGCCAGCAGGGGCACGAAGCGGTGGGCCGGTGGATGGGTGAGCATGATCATGACGGCGGTCGCCATGGCGGGCGGGTGGGCCGCTTTGAGCACGAGCACGAGCCCGCAGGCGATGCCGCAGGCCACGGCCGCTGCCCAGGGGCCGCGCCAGCCGAAGGCGAGCACCGTGAAGCAGACGAGGCACGACAGCATGTGGCCGCCGAGGACATGGCGGGGCTGCGCGAGAGGCGAGGCGGGGGTCGCCGTGACGATCGCCGCGGTGGCCGCGAGCGGCGGCACCAGCACGGTCTGATGCAGGAGTACCCCTACGGCCACCAGGACGGTCAGCCCCACCGACGTGGTCACGGCCGCGGACACCACCGTGCGCCGGGCCGGGCGCGGCTCCGCGCTCCTCCACCACCGGGCCGGAGGCCGCTTCGCCGGGCGGGCCGGCAGGTCGCCGGTGACGGCCGTCCCGGGCGGGCTAGAGGCCATGACGACGGCGTTCCCGTCCGGACGCGCGGTCGGGCGCGGAAGGGCGCCCCGCCATAGGGCGGGTATCGCAGGAGGGAGCGCACAGCTGAGGGACGTGCGGAAGCACCACGGGAACACCTCGGATTCGCCCCGTTCCTCGTCCGTGAGGACGGGGTCACTCCGGAAATGCTGATGTCCCGCTCCACCGCCTGTCCAAATGCGGCTTCTTATCGCTCGATCGACCCCGTCTATCGAGCCACTTCCGGCAATCGGGCGGGCAGCCCGGGCAGCCGGGCGGGCCCGGTCCTCCTATGACGCCACGTCGGCCGTGGCTTCCGCCCCGCCCGGGGCGCCGGGCGCACCCGCCGTGAAGGTGACCGGCAGCCACGACGGCCCGCGCAGCCCGCCCAGCCGCCAGCGGACGTCCTCCGGCGGCACGGCGAGGGCCAGTCCGGGAAGGCGGCGCAGGGCGGTGCCGATCGCGATCTGGCCCTCCAGGCGGGCCAGCGGGGCGCCGAGGCAGTAGTGGATGCCGTGCCCGAACGCGAGGTGGGCGCTGTCACCGCGGGTGATGTCCAGCCGGTCCGGGTCGGGGAAGCGCCGCGGGTCGCGGTCGGCGATGGCGGAGGCGATCAGGACGGTCGCGCCGCGCGGGACGGCGGTGCCCGCGATCTCCATGTCCTCCCGCGCGAAGCGCGCGATGCCGGGGCTGACCGGTCCGTCCCAGCGCAGGAACTCCTCGATGGCGCCGGGCAGCAGCTCCGGGTCGTCCCGCAGCATGCGCAGCTGCTCCGGGTGGGCGAGCAGCGCCGCGATGCCGCTGCCGATCAGGTTGACCGTGGTGATGTAGCCGGCCACCAGCAGCAGGAAGCACATCGCGATCAGCTCGTCCTCGTCGAGCCGGTTGTCCTCGTCCCGGGCGGTGATGAGCGCGCTGAGCAGGTCGTCGCCGGGCCGGGCGCGCTTGTCGTCCAGGAGGCCGACCAGGTAGGCGCGCATCTGCCGCCAGGCCGCGTCGACCTTCACCGGGTCCGGCGGCTCCGCCCCGCGCAGGATCATCTCGTCGGTCCATCGCTGGAAGTCGCCCTGGTCGGTGGAGGGCACGCCGAGCAGCTCGCTGATCACGGTGACGGGGAGCGGGAGCGCGAAGTCCGCGACGAGGTCGGCGCGCCCGGCGGGCAGGATCGCGTCCAGCAGGCGGTCGGTGACCTCCTGGATCCGCGGCCGCAGCTCGGCGATCCGGCGGGCGGTGAAGGCCTTGGAGACCAGTCGGCGCAGACGGGTGTGGTCGGGAGGGTCGGAGCGCAGCATGGTGCGCAGCATCGACTCGCGCTCCGTGGCGGGCAGCATCCGCATCAGCCGGGGGTCCGACGCGTCGCGGACGTCGCTGCTCAGCCGGGGATCGGAGAGGGCCGCGAGCCCGTCCTCGAAGCGCGTCACCAGCCAGGCCTCCACACCGCCCGCGATGACGGCCCGCCGCACGGGGCCCTCCTGGCTCAACTGCCGGTACAACGGGAAGGGATCCGCCACGAAGGCCGGGTCGGCGTAGGGGAGAAGGACCGGTTGCCGGCTCATCGTGCCTCCGGAACGTGGGTGGGCACGTCACGGACGACGCGCATAGATGTGAATGCTTCAAGGATATTATGTACTGATATGGCGGTTTTCGTGCACCGCCGGAGAGTGGGGCGGCGATGGAGCGGACCACGTGCTGTGTGGTGGGCGGCGGCCCCGCGGGCATGGTGCTCGCCCTGCTGCTCGCCCGTGCCGGGATCGATGTCACCGTGCTGGAGAAGCACGGCGACTTCCTGCGCGACTTCCGCGGCGACACGGTGCACCCCTCGACCCTCGCCCTGCTGGACGACCTCGGCCTCGCCGAACGGTTCGCGGCTCTGCCGCAGCGCCGGGTGCGCACCCTTCAGCTGCCCGTCGGGGACAACCGGTCGCTGGCCCCGGTGGTCGACCTCGGGGTGCTGCCCGGCCCGTACAACTACGTGGCGATGGTGCCGCAGTGGGACCTGCTCGGACTCCTCGTGGACGAGGCCCGGCGCGAGCCGTCCTTCCAGGTGCGGATGAACACCGAGGCGACCTCCTTCCTCATCGAGCGCGGCCGGGTGACCGGAGTGCGCTACCGCACCTCCGACGGAGCCGCCGGCGAACTGCGCGCGGACCTCACCGTGGCCTGCGACGGCCGTGGATCACTGGCCCGCTCCCGGCCGGAACTGGGCCTGCGCCGCTACGACTGCCCCATGGACGCCTGGTGGTTCCGGCTGCCGCGGCAGGAGGGCGACCCGCACGGACTGGTCGGCGGCACGGGCGACCGCTTCCTCACCGTGATGATCGACCGCGGCGACTACTGGCAGTGCGCCGCGCTCATTCCCAAGGGCAGCGACGCCGGGCGCCGCGCCGCCGGCCTCGACCGCTTCCTCGCCGACTACGCCACCGCCGTGCCGTGGATCGCGGACCGCACGCACGCCCTGCGGTCCTGGGACGAGGTCAAGCTCCTCGACGTACGCCTGGAGCGGCTGCGCCGCTGGCACCGGCCCGGCCTGCTGTGCATCGGCGACGCCGCGCACGCGATGTCCCCGGTCTTCGGCATCGGCATCAACCTCGCCGTCGAGGACGCCGTGGCCTCCGCCCGGCACCTCGTCGAGCCTCTGCGCCGCGGCAGCGTGGGCCTGCGCGACATGCGCAACATCCAGCGCCGCAGGCGGCCCACCACCGCCGCCACCCAGGCCCTCCAGCGGGCCGCGCACGCGCGCGTCATCGCCCCCGTCCTCCGAGGGGAGGCGCCGTTCGGCAGCGCGGCGCTGGCGCTGCACGTGGCCCACGCGCTCGCCGGCTCGCGGTTGCTGCGGCGGCTCCCGGCGTACTTCTTCGGGTACGGCGCGCTGCGCGAGCGCCCCCCGGCCGCGTCCGTACGGTGAACTCCCCGGCGGAACGGGAGGTTTCGCCGCGGCCGCCCCTGCCCCGCTGCGACACTGGGGCCGTCCGGCGCACGCGTCGCGCGGTCGCCGCCCCAGGCCAAGGAGCAGAGCCCGATGCCGCTGAAGTCGTACGGAGTCCTGGTCGCCCGCGCGACCGGCGTCCGCCGTGAGGGCGCCTCCGACACCCCGCACTACCAGATCCACCTGACCGACGAGGGCGGCACCCACTACCGCGCGGCCGTCAACGTCCGTTC
The DNA here is from genome assembly GCF_042714775.1 of Streptomyces sp. NPDC058691. NCBI lineage: Bacteria > Bacillati > Actinomycetota > Actinomycetes > Kitasatosporales > Streptomycetaceae > Streptomyces > Streptomyces sp. NPDC058691. The sequence goes on from NZ_JBHXSO010000048.1 coordinate 5,172, forward strand.
CCAGGAAGAGCCTTCCGAGCTGCTGTACCTGGTCGAGGACGACCTCCGCCATCCCGTCACCGCTTTGCTCGACGGGCTGGAAGGCGGCTGGAACACGCTCCCGGCCGGCCCCGGCGGCCCCAACCTCGACTACATCCGCGGCAATCTCCTCGACCCCGCGCGGATGCGCACCCTGCCGGCGGACGCCGAGGGCCCCGACAACGACCTCGCCGACCTCCTCGACCACTATGTGCAGCGCGCCGTCGCCGACCCGGACGCACGGCTGTACGTCTTCGGCGAGCGCTGGGGCCCCGAACCGGCCGTCAAGGACAAGGTCTTCGGCTTCCTGCCCGGCAACGGCGTGCACGACATCCACATGAACCAGGGCAACAGCGGCCGCTTCCGCGGCGACGACGGCGTCTGGCAGGACGGCGGCCTCCTGATCCGCTTCCCCGGCGAGCCGCGCTGGGTCGGCATCTTCCTCGCCTTCCAGAGCCAGGCGTGGCACACCGACGACATCACGGGCCACGCCCTTGAGGACGCGGGCCCGCGCCCCGGGGCTGGCGAGGAGTCCGTCCGCATCGTGGCCGCGCTCGCCAATCCCCTCGGTCCCGCCCCCGAGGCGGAGACCGTCACGCTTCTCAACGCCTCGCCCGGCCCGGTCGACCTCACCGGCTGGACCCTGGCTGACCGCCTGAAGAACGCCTGCGCCCTCCCCGCAGGGCCGCTCCCCGCTGGCGCGGCCCTCGCCGTGACGGTCGCCGCGCCGTTCCAACTGGGCAACCGCGGGGGCGCGATCACCCTCCTCGACGAGGACGGCCGCAAGGTGCACGGCGTCTCCTACACCGCGGAGCAGGCGGGACGCGAGGGCTGGACCATCGTCTTCTGAGCTTCCGACGCCCGCGCGACACACCGGACCGCTTCGCCGGGCGTGATCGCGACGGACTTTATCGGCTGATAAAGTCCGTCGTTGCCCGGGAAAACCGGTCGGAGTCGGAGGAGCACATGCTTGCGGTCGACGTCCGGCAGTCGCTGCGCGACGGCCGGACCGTGGCGGAGGGCGCGGGGCGCGGCTGGCGCTTCGCGGCGCGTACCGTCGCCACGCACGGCGACTTCCTGCTCGCCTTCGTCGACGGAGGGGTCTGCGTAGGCGCCTTCGAGATCCGGGGGAGCCGGTCCGACGACGCGGCGGACGGCCGCTACGTCTTCGACCTCGCCCCGGCCGGGCGCTTCCAATGGGCCCTCGGCCACCGGCTGCCGCTGCCCCCGGGACGCAACCCCGCGCGCATCCTCACCGGCCAGCACCTGCGCGAGTTCCTCGACGCCGCGCCGCGCGGCATCCCCCGTCCCGGGGAGGCCTGAGGCAGTGAAGGAGCCCCAGCGCCCCATGGCCGCCGCGCCCGACCCCGTGGACGCCCTGCTGCGGTCCGGTCCCCGCCGCACCCACCTCCCCGAACCGGCCGAACGGTCCCGGCTGCGCACCGCGTACGGGCTCACCCAGGCCGAGATCGCCGAGGCGCTCCAGGTCACCCGTACCACCGTCGCGGGCTGGGAGGCCGGCCGCAGCGAACCCCAGGGCGCCACGCGGGCCGCCTACGCCAAGCTCCTGGAGGGCATCGCCGGCCAACTCGCGCAGGACGCGCCGGAGCCGGAGCCGGAGCCCCAGCCGGAGCCTGCCCCGGCCCCCGCACCGGTGCCCGTGGCCGCCCCTCCGGCGAGGGCGCCGCACACCGGACGCCGGCAGGCCGAACAGGACACGCCCGACCCGCGGTTCGTGAACGGCCCGCTGGTGGTGCTGGACGGCGACGGGTCCGCGTACGGCACGGGCGGCCTGGTGCTGGCGTGCCCGGCGACGGACGTCCCCTCCCTGGTGGAATGGACGCTCACGGAGGCAGGGCTCGGCGCGGCACGGCTGCACCACAACGGCAAGGACGCCGACCCGCTGGTCGTGCTGACCGCGGCGGCGGCCGAACGGCTCGGCCTGCCGACGGAGTTGGAGGACCGCCGCGGCCTGCGGCTGCCCGCGGACCATCAGGTCGTCCGGCGGATCACGCGTGCCGGATGGCAACTGACCCAGCGCGGCTTCGGCCCGTGGGCCCGGGTGTTCCGGCCGGCCGAGGGCGGCCGACGTCAGTGCGTGCAGTTGGCCGTCCTGCCGTGGGGGGCGCTGGACGCGCGGTCCTGGGGCGGCGCCGCCGACCTGCCGGCGCCCGAACTCGCCGCGACCCTCGCCGCGTACGCGTCCCGAGTCCTCACTCCGCGCGGCTCGACCGCCGTGTCAGGGCTGGAGTTGATGACCGCCCTGCGCCCGCCGACCCGGCCGGTGAGGGACCCGGCGACCGGGGCATGGGTGTCCGGGCCGAATCCCGGAGCGCTCGTCCGCCCGGTCGACCCCGCTCCGCCCGAGGCCCCCGACGAGCACCCCGTCGTCGCCGCGCTCCATCCCCGCGGCCACCTGCGCACCCCGGACCAGGTCCTGGACGAGGAGGCGTACGACTGGATCCGCGACCCGGAACTCCTCACGGACACCGAGTGCGCGCAGCCGTACGCCGTCGGCGTCGACGTCAACATGGCCTTCGCCGCGGCCGCGAACCGGCTCGCCGTCGGGCTCGGTGAGCCCGTGCACGTGAAGGCACCGGCCTTCGACAAGGCGCTGCCCGGCTGCTGGCTGGTCGACCTGTCCGGCATCGACCTCGACCCGCGGCTGCCGAGCCCCTTCACCCCGCACGGCGGCCGCCCCGAGGGCCCCGCCTGGTACGCCACGCCGACCGTCGCCTACGCCGCCGAACTCGGCCACTCCGTCACGCCCTTGGAGGCGTACGTACGGCCCGAGCACGGTCCGTACCTGGACGCCTGGTACACCCGTCTGCGCGACGCCTACCTGGCCACCATGGGCGAACTGGGTGTGGTCCCCGGCATGCCGGAAGCCGAGTTCCTCGCCGCGATGGAACGCCACAAGCGGACCGACCCGGCGCGTGTCGCGCTGCTGTCGGCGATCAAGGCGACCGTCAAGGGCGGCATCGGCAAGCTCCGCGAACGCCCCCAGGGCGCGGGCTACCGGCCCGGCGAACGCTGGCCCGCCCTCGAACGCCCCACCTGGCGCCCGGACATCCGGGCCGCCGTCATCTCCACCGCCCGCGTCAACATGCACCGCAAGATGGTCAGGCTCGCGGCCGTCGGCCTCCACCCGATCGCGGTGCTCTCCGACTGCGCCGTCTACCTCTCGGACGGGCCGGGCCCCCTGGACTTCCTGCCGTACAGCCCCGAGGGCAAGCCCCTGCCCGGCGGCTTCCGCCTCGGGGTCTCGCCCGGCATGGTCAAGCACGAGGGCACCCAGACGCTGATGTGGGCCGCCGAACTGCTGGAGGACGGCCACAATCCCGCCCGCCACATCAAGGGCACCGACGCCGCCGCCGACGGCGAGTAGGGAGCACGTCCATGGGCATCCTCGGCGACAGCATCGACAAGGCCACCGCGGCCACCTTCACGCGCCCTCTGCCCAAGTCCGCCCAGTCCCGCATGCGCTTCCTCGTCAAGCACGAGAAGGGCACCCGGGCCGTGGCCGCCCTCCTCGGCGTCTCCCAGCGCACCGTCGAGCGCTACGTCACCGGCCAGTTGAAGCACCCTCGCAAGGACCTCGCGGCCCGCCTGGAGAACGCCGTCCGCGAGCGCTGGCAGCCCCGCGTCCGCGACCGCGCGAAGAAGCGCGCCGCGACCACCGGCGGCATCGTCATCGAGACCCGCGCCCGCTTCGGCTTCACCGCCGCCCCCGGCTCCACCGACGACAGCCGCATCCGCCTCATCACCCAGTCCCTCCCACCCGCCTACGCCGCCCGCCTCTTCGCCGCCCAGGACGCCGGCGCCACCGAGCAGCAACTCCGCGCCATCGCCGCCGAGGGCCTCCAGGAGATCTACTTCAAGGACCGCGGCCGCCGCGCCCAGGGCCTGAACGTCGAGTTCACCGACATCGACTACGTCGAGCTCGAGTTCTGATCACCAGGCATTCATCAGCAGGCCTTCACCGCGGCAGACCAGCGCCTCGTCGCGCGTGCCGTGCACCACCGCGACCTGCGCCGCCTCCTCGCTCACGTCTCCGACCAGACCCACCTGGTGTCCGGCCGCCGTGATCCTCTCCAGCACCGCGGCCGGCAGCTGCCGGACCGATGGCCGTACCCCGATCACCTGCGAGAGATCGAGCACCACCCACCCCCGCGTCGCGGGCGCGATCGCCGCGAGCGCCTGAAGCAGCCGCTCCCCGGCCAGGAGTTTCACCCGTACCGCGACGGTCGCGCGGATCGAGACCGGTCCGAGGGGATGGCCGCGCTGCGTGCGTCGCCACCCGCCGCGGCCCGGCACGCGGTTGGGCGGCGGGCAGCCGGCAGTCGGGAGGAATGGGAAATAACGGAAGTTGCCCGAGTGGTTGAACATTCACCAACGCGGAACCGTACTCCTGTATGGCGCTACCAGCGCTGTTTCAAACCAAAGTACGTTCTCGCAAAGAAGGCTGTGCTATGGCGTCACGAACCGTTCGGTTGAACGGGGAGACAGTGCAGGCCGACTATCAGTCGACCGGCACCGGGAGTTCACAGAACTCGGAGCAGTTGCTGTACTGGCTCAGGGACCGGCTGGGCCAGCACGGCCCGCGGTTCGGCTGCGGTGTCGCCCAGTGCGGCGCCTGTACGGTGCTGCTCAACGGAGCACCCTCCAGGTCCTGTGTGCAGCAGATGCACACGGTGGCCGACCAGTCCGAGATCCGCACCCTGGACGGCCTGGCCGAAGGAGACGAGCCGCATCCGCTGCAGAGCGCGTTCGTCGCCCTGCAGGCGGCCCAGTGCGGCTTCTGCACGAACGCCATGATCATGGGTTCCCTCGGCTGGCTGGAGGGCCGGATCGCCGCGGGCAACCGCGCGGTGCCGACCGAGGACGAGATCAAGAGCTTCCTGTCCGGGGCATCCGCGGACAACACGCGTAACTACCTGTGCCGTTGCGGCACCCACACGCGCATCGTCGATGCCATCCAGAGCGCAGCGAAGGAAATGGTCAGATGAGCACCACCGCAGCACCCACGCGCCGGGGCTTCCTCCTCGGAGTGGGCGCCATCGCCGTCGGTTTCTCCCTGGCGGGCACGGGCACCGCCGCCGCCGGTACCGCCGCTGACACCACCGCCGGTGTCGCGGGCGACGGGACCGGTCTCCTTCGGGTCGACGACCCGAACGGTGAGGAGAACCAGTCGTGGCTCGTCCTGACCGAGGAGGCCATCACCGTCTACAGCGGCAAGGTCGAACTCGGCACGGGCATTCAGACCTCGCTGACGCAGATCGTCGTGGAGGAACTGCGTCTGGGCGTCGCCGACGTCAAGTATGTGCAGGGAGACACCCTGCTCAGCGTCGGCCAGGGCGGCACCACGGGTTCCAAGAGCGTGCAGAACGGTGGCGTGCAGCTGCGGCAGGCAGCCGCAACCGCGTTCGCCGAGCTGAAGAACCGCGCGGTGGTCGCACTCAAGGTCGACCCGCACAAGCTCGAAGCCTCCCACGGCGTGTTCTCGGCCAAGGGCCGCAGCGTCACCTACGCCGAACTGATCAGGAACGGCAGCACCGTCCTGCCTCTCGACCCGGCCGCACCCCTGGTCGACTCCCGCGACTACCAGGTCGTCGGCACCAGCCAGCCGCGCGTCGACCTGCCCGGAAAGGCGGACGCCACCTTCCGGTTCCTGCACGACATCGCTCCGGCCGGAACGCTGCACGGGCGGGTCGTGCGTCCCCCGGGGCGCAACTCGCACAACCCCGTGATCGGGAACCTCGACCGCGCCCGGGCCATCGAGGGGTTCGTGGACGTCGTCCAGCAGGACCGGTTCATCGGTGTCGTCGCCACCTCGCAGTGGGCCGCGGCCCGAGCCGCCAACCCGGCCACCGGTATCACCGTCACCTGGAGCGACGGTCCGGCGCTCATCCCGCAGGCCGACCTGCCCACGGCGTTGCGCGACCCCGCCAACCACTACCGGACGGTGGTCGAGCAGGACGACGGCGTCGGCCCGCTGCTCGCCGCGGCGTCCACCGTCGTCACCGCGCAGTACTTCACCCCGTTCCAGATGCACGGCACCATGGGAGCCTCCACCGCGGTCGCCGACATCCGCAGCGAACCCGACGCGGACACCGGCATACGGGCCACCGTCTGGTCCGGCACCCAGAACGTGACCGCACTGCGCGGAGCGATCGCAGGGCTGCTCGGCCTGCCCACCACCGCGGTCCGGGTGATCTACGAGGAGTCCTCCGGCTGCTACGGCCACGACGGTGTCGACGACTGTGCCGCGGACGCGGCCCTGCTCTCCCGAGCCGTCGGCGCTCCTGTGCGCGTGCAGTGGACGCGGCAGGACGAACACGGCTGGGAGCCCTACGGCGGCGCGCAGGCCCACGACATGGCCGCCGCCCTGGACAAGAAGGGCATCACCGCCTGGTCGCACCTGATCTACGCGCCCACCGCGAACAGCCGCCCCACCGCCACCAACCCCGGCACGCTGCTGGCCGGCGCGCTCTCCGGGCTGCTGCCCGACCCGCTGCCCGCCACGTCGGTCGACACCTCCGGCCGCAACGCGCCGGTGACCTACGATTTCCCGCAGCGCGTCGAGGCCCGGCTGATCAAGAGTTTCGAGACCACCGGACCGACGTCAGCCGCCCCCAGCACCCCGCTGACGTACCGGATACCCCGCACCACCGCCCTGCGCTCGCTCGGCGGCTTCTCCAACAGCTTCGCCAACGAGTCCTTCTTCGACGAACTCGCCGACGCCGGCGGCCACGACCCGCTGAAGCTGCGCCTCGACTCCCTGAGCGACAAGCGGGCGATCGCGGTGCTCCGGGCGGTGCGGGACGCCGCCTGGCACGACCGCCCCAAGGGCGGCGACGGAACCGGCGCCGGATTGGCGTACCACCAGTACGAGGTGGTCAACGCCTACGTCGCCACGTACGTCGAGGTGCACGTGGACCCGGCCACCGGGCAGGTCCACGTCGACCGGGTCGTCGTCGCACACGACTGCGGACTGGTCATCAACCCCGACGGTCTGCGCAACCAGATCGAGGGCAACGTGGTGCAGGGCATCAGCCGGGCGCTGAAGGAGGAGGTCCACTACACAGCGGACCGCATCACCTCGCTCACGTGGCAGTCCACCACTCCCGGCGCCGCCTATGACGTCATCCGGTTCAACGAGGTCCCGGAGATCGAGGTGATCCTCATCGACCGCCCCGACGAGCCGGCGCTCGGTGCGGGAGAGCCGACGATCGGCACCGTGGCCGGAGCCATCGCCAACGCCGTCTTCAACGCCACCGGCACACGCATCCGGGAACTCCCCATCACCCCGGACAAGCTGCGCGGGGCGCAGCAGTGACCGCCCGTACTCCGGCTCCGCCGGCCCGCGGAAGGGGGTGGACGCCCCGTGCTGGACATCGCTGAGGAACTGCACCACTGGTGCCGGCAAGGGCGGCCGTTCGCGGTGGCGACGGTGTCCGCGGTGGGCGGCAGCGCGCCGCGCACACCGGGCGCCGCGCTCGCCGTTGACGCCGAAGGCGCGGCCCTGGGCAGCATCTCGGGCGGGTGCGTGGAGGGTGCCGTCTTCGAGCTGTGCACCCAGGTACTCGACAGCGGTGAGCCGGTCGTCGAGCGGTTCGGCTACTCCGACAGCACCTTCGAAGTCGCACTGACCTGCGGCGGCAGCATCGAGGTACTGGTCGAGCGGATCGACCCCGCCGCACGCCCGGAGATCGCCGCGTTCCTTGCCGCGGCGGCACGCCGGGAAGCAGTGGCGCTGATCCGCCCCGTGGAGGGACCGGCGGCCGACCGGGGCCGGGCGCTCGTCCTGCGTCCGGGCCACGATGACCTGGGAAGTCTCGGTTCGGCGTCCCTCGATCAGGATGCCGGCCGCCAGGCCCGTCATCTGTTGACCGCAGGCACCACGGGATCCCTCACGGCCACCGCGTCGGCAGGCGAGGTGAGGCTGCTGGTGGAAAGCAGCGTGCCCCGACCCCGCATGCTGCTGTTCGGCGCGGTCGACGTCGCGGCGGCGCTCGCCGAGATGGGATCGTTTCTCGGGTACCGGGTCACGGTGTGCGACGCGCGCCCGGTCTTCGCCACCGCGGCCCGTTTCCCGAAGGCCGACGAGGTCGTCGTGGACTGGCCGCATCGCTACCTGGCGGGCACTGGAGTCGACGAACGGACGGTGGTCTGCGTCCTGACCCACGACCCGAAGTTCGACGTGCCGCTGCTGGAACAGGCACTGCGCCTGCCGGTCGCGTACGTCGGCGCCATGGGATCGCGTCGGACCCACCACGACCGTCTGGAACGGTTGCGTGCCGTGGGCCTGGACGAAGGGCAACTGGCCCGGCTGCACAGCCCGATCGGGCTCGACCTGGGGGCCCGCAGCCCGCAGGAGACCGCCCTGTCGATAGCGGCCGAGATCGTCGGCGGCCGGCACGGCGGCAGCGGGATGCCGCTCACCCGGACGAGCGGAGCCATCCACCCGGACGCCCTGTCCCGTGAGCCCCTGGTCGTACCGGCGATGACCTAGTCAAAATGTGTCCGGTAACGGGGGTTGACTCGATCCCGGTGGGGCGGGTGAGCCACCGGACGGCCATGCAAGGCCATCCGGTGGAGGGCTGAACGATCCCGGACCGCGACCGTGTGCAGGAAGGTGCCGGACTCTGCTGAGTCCGGCACCTTCCCCATTCCCGTGCCGAATTCAGTCGCGGGCAGCAGGCCGGAGCGCACCGCCGGATCCGGCGCCGAGCCCTACGGCGCGACGGCCGCGCCGCCGACCGCGGCGGGCCGCGGATGCGGAAGCTCCTCGCGGTCGGATCCCTGCGCGATGAGCAGGCTCACGAAGGCCAGTACCGCGAGAACGGTACGGACGGTGTGCAGGGTCAGCCAGCGGTCGCGGACGGCGGTGAAGTCGGCCGGCGGCGCGTCGGAACTCCAGCCGTCCACAAGCCGGTTGAGCGGCTCCATCTGCGTCACGGTCAGCACGATCGTGCCGAGCACGAGTACCGCGGCGGCCAGGCTGAGGCAGAACACCAGCGGGCCTTGACGGTACGACAGTGCGCACGTCGCGATGAGCAGCGCGAGGCAGGTGAGGAGGAACGGCGGCATGGCCCGGCCGTAGTCGGCGTTGAGCGCCTTCCAGTACGGCACGTACGCGGGGCCGGGGAGCCGCGCGACGGACGGCGCGATCACGGTGAAGAACACCCCACCCGCGTAGAGGCCGAGGAGCGTTGCCGCTCCCGCTCTGACGATCTCCAGCACGACAGTACGCATGCGCCCCGTCCCCCAATTTACTAGATGATTCTATTTTCATTAGAACCCTGCCTGGCGAATTGTATGGGACGATGAACCCTGATGGAAGGCACACAGAAGCGGCGCTACGTCAGCGACCTCCGGCGCGAGCACGCCGAGGCGACCCGGCTGCGGATCGCCGAGGCCGCGCGGACGTTGATGATCGAGCGGGGCTACGCGGCCACCACGATGGGCGACGTGGCCGCGGCCGCCGGTGTCGCGGTGCAGACGCTGTACGCCGCGTGTCCGGGCGGCAAGCCGGGCCTGGTGAAGATCGTCTACGACGTCACGCTGGCCGGCGACGGCAGGGAAGTCCCTCAGGGCGGGCGGCCCCCGGTGCTGGCGATCATCGAAGAGCCCGATCCGGTCCGGAAGTTGGCCCTGTACGCGGCCATGGCCGTCACGATCTTCGGCCGGATCGGACCGATCCACCGCGTGCTGCGCGCCGCAGCCGCCGCGGGCGGCACCGGTATCGGCGACCTGCTCGACGAGACCGAGCGGCAGCGCCGCAACGGCAGCCGTCAACTGACCCAGCACCTTGCCGAGGCGGGCGCGCTGCGCCCGGGGCTGAACGCCGACCGGGCCGCAGACGAGGTCTTCGCGCTCACGTCGATCGAGGTGTACGAGCAGCTCACCGATGTCTGCGAGTGGACCGTCGACGAATATGAGGACTGGCTCGCCCGGACCCTCGCCGGCACGCTCCTGAGTTCCTAGCCGTTCTGCTCCGGGGGAGCGACGCCGGCGGTTACTGCCAGCGCCAGCCGTGTTCCGGGAATCGGGTCAGGAACTCCGTGAGCGAGGCCGCCTGGCGCAGCCCTTCGGACCAGGCGGCGGCCGCGGCGTCGACCAGGAGGAGCGGGGGAGGCTGCTGCCGGAAGTCGTAGACCAGGAGTTCACGGCTGCCGTCACCGCCGATGACCACCGCGCCGGGGAGACGGCCGACCGGGCCCGCCGCGTCGTTGAGCCCGAGGAGGTCGCCGACCGGACAGAGCGTCAGGAAGTCGCCGGCGGGGAGGAAGTGCCGGGCCACGGATCCCGGGTCGGTGAGGAAGCCGCGGTAGTCCGCGGGGAAGGCGACGCCGAGCGCTCGCTCGGCCCGCTGGATCGCGGCGTCTGGTGCGCCCATGGCACGTCCCTCCCTTGGGCGTTCCGGCACCGCACGCCGAGGCCCCTCCCGCAGCGCACCATATCGCGGTCCGCGCCGGGTTCGCTCCGCCGTCTCAGGACGCCCGACTCCCGCCGCGCCGGGGGGATTTCGAGGCACGGGAGGGGGCGGAGACGCCACCCGCCCCGGCGTGGTTCCCTTCGCCGAATTCGCCGCCGCGCATCCGGTTCCCGGAGACCGACGGCCACCCGCTCGTCAGGAACGGCACAAAAGAGCGGGCTGAGCGCAACGGGAAAAGGGAACCGCGGAAATGGGGAGCATTGCCGAACGGCAGCGTGCCGTCAGGCGGCTCCCGCGCAGCCGCGGCCTGCGCAGGGGTCCCCCGGCGCGCTGCCGAGGCGGACCCGCCGCGCCGCAAGGTCGTCGAGGACCTGCGCCCGGAGCCCGAGGGCACCGAGCGCACCTGCGTGTCCCTCGGTCTCGCCGGGCTGATCCGGCGAGTCGATCATGGCAACAGCGGCGCCTAGGTCAGGAGCGCGGCCGGTTCCCCTGCTCCGCGCGTTCGGCGTCCCGCTCCTTGAGGCGCGCCGCTTCCTTGCGGACCTCGGCCTGCGTGGCGCGTTCCTTCACCAGCCACTCCGGGACGTCCTGCTTCAGCGCGTCGATCTGGTCGGTCGTGAGCGGCTCGGTGACGCCGCCGCGGGCCAGGCCCGCGATCGAGACACCCAGCTTGGCCGCGACGACCGGACGGGGGTGCGGCCCGTTGCGCCGCAGCTCCCGCAGCCACTCCGGCGGGTCGGCCTGGAGCGCGTTCAGCTCGTCGCGCGAGACGACGCCCTCCTGGAACTCGGCGGGAGTGGCCTCGAGGTACACACCCAGCTTCTTGGCCGCGGTGGCGGGCTTCATGGTCTGGGTGTTGTGGTGCGACGTCATGGGTCAAGGATATCGACCGCGCGGCCCCGTCCCGACCGCGTGGACGGGCCGCCCCCCGTCGCGGCCCGGGTAGCCTGTCCTGGTGACAGGCTCGGAAGAATCCCCCCAGTTCAGGCTCGCGTACGTACCGGGCGTGACACCCGCCAAATGGGTGAGGATCTGGCAGGAGCGCTTCCCCGGCATCCCGCTGGAACTCGTCGCGGTCCCGGCCGCGGAGGCGACGGGACTGCTGCGCGGCCGCGGCGCCGACGCGGGCTTCGTACGGCTCCCGGTGGACGGCGCGGACCTCAGCGCGATCCCCCTCTACACCGAGACGACGGTGGTCGTGGTCCCGAAGGACCACGTCATCGCGGCGGTGGAGGAGGTGAGCACCGGCGATCTGGCCGACGAGGTGGTCTTCCACCCGCTCGACGACACCCTCGACTGGGAGCGGCCCCCCGGCCGCCCGGCGATCGAGCGCCCCGCCACGACCGCGGACGCGATCGAGCTCGTGGCGGCGGGCGTGGGGCTGCTGGTCGTCCCGCAGTCGCTCGCCCGGCTCCACCACCGCCGTGACCTCACCTTCCGGCCGCTCGTCGACGCCGCACAGTCGCGTGTCGCGCTGTCGTGGCCCGAGGACGCGACGACCGACATGGTCGACGACTTCATCGGCGTCGTCCGCGGCCGGACCGTCAACAGCACGCGGGGCCGTCGCGCGGACGGGCCCGCCCAGGCGAAGGACCAGCGTTCCGAGGCCGGCGCGGCACGGCGCAAGCCGGCGGCCGGAAAGGCCGCCGGCAAGGCGGGCGGCGGGCGGGCGGCCGGCGGCAAGAACCCGCGCGGCGCCTCCGGAGGCGCCAAGGGCGGCACCGGCCGGGGAGGCAAGCAGGGCAAGCCCCGCCGGCGTTCCTGACGCGGGGCCCGAGGCACGGGACTCGCGTCAGTCCCGCATCGTCCCGTGGCCGGCCGGGGCCGGATCCCCCGGATGGGCTTGCTGCGGTGGCCGTGAGGGCTCAGGGGGCGATTTGTTGTGAGATGTTCCCTGACGTCCAGGTCCACTGGAGCATCGCATGGATTCCGGTTCCTCCGCGCACGACTGCCCCTTCGACTACGCCGTGGCCCTCGAATTCGACCCCCAGTTGAAGCACCTGCTGGAGAACGAACCGGTCTCGCGCATCAAGCTGCCCCACGGGGAGGGCGAGGCGTGGCTGGTCACGCGCTACGAGGACGTCCGGACGGTGACGACCGACCGGCGCTTCAGCCGCAGGGGCGTCGTCGGCCGGGACTTCCCCCGCATGACCCCGGAGCCGATCGTGCAGGACGAGGCGATCAACGTGATGGACCCGCCGGACAGCAGCCGGCTGCGCTCCCTGGTCTCCAAGGGCTTCACCCCGCGCCAGGTCGAGCGCATGCGTCCGCACATCGAGCGGGTCGTGACCGAGCTCCTCGACACGATGGCCGCCGAGGGTCCCCCGGCGGACCTGGTGGAGCACCTGGCCGCACCGCTGCCGCTCACCGCGATCTGCGAGGTCCTCGACATCCCCGAGGACGACCGGTGGCGGCTGCGCGCGCACGCCCGCACCCTGATGGACTTCAGCCCCGACAACCGTGACGACGCCGTGCGGTCCAAGGCCGATCTGCGCGCGTACTTCGCGGAGCTGACCGCGCAGCGCCGCGCACACCCCGGCGACGACCTGATCAGCGTGCTGGCGACGGCCCGCGACGGCGACGAGATCCTCAACGACAAGGAACTCACCGTCATGGCCATGGTGCTGCTGATCACCGGCCAGGACACGACCTCGAACGAGATCGGCAACATCGCCTACACCCTGCTGACCCGGCCCCGCGAGCTGGCGACACTCCGCGCGCACCCCGACAAGATCCCGCAGGCCATCGAGGAGATGCTGCGCCACATCCCGTTCCGCAAGGGCGTCGGCATCCCGCGCGTGGCCACCGAGGACGTGGAACTGGGCGGCGTCCTGATCCGCGCCGGGGACATCGTGCACGTCTCGTACCTCACCGCCAATCGCGACGCCGCGAAGTTCGACCGCCCCGACGAGCTGGACCTGGAGCGCACCGGTGCCCCGCACATGACCTTCGGCTGGGGCGGTCACCACTGCCTCGGGGCGCCGCTGGCGACGATGGAGCTGCAGGTCGCCTTCACCGAGCTGCTGCGCCGCTTCCCGGAGCTGCGGCTGGCCAAGCCGGCCGAGGAGGTGCGGTGGAGCGCCACGTCGATCTGGCGCTACCCGGTCGCGCTGCACGTGGGCTGGTAGCACCGCCCCGGGTGCCCCAACCGCCCCAACGGCCCCGAGTGCCCCAGGTTTCCCGCGGCGCCGGTCCTGCCCCCGTACGGGCGGGACCGGCGCCGTCGTGCGGCGTGTGTGCGGCGTTCATGCGGCGCGGGGCGTACACACCTTCGACATGCGCTCCCGGTCCGGCTGCCGTACTTTTTGTTGGGCGGACCGGAAACGGTCCGAATGTGTCATCCGACTCCGTTTGGGCCCACGTGGAATACCGGCCTCATTGGGACGCCGAAAGTGGGACGCCCGTACCGCCTATCGCCTTTCCGTGAAATTCCGTGAAAGGTACGGGTCTGCCCCGGGGGAAATGCACCGGGGCAGTTGCACCACGTGGACCATCGCCCGCAGAGGGACAGGAATGGAGCCAATCATGGCAGTTCTGTGCAAGCCGGTGATCGCGGTTCCCGACAACGTTATCACCTGCGAACAAACGCTCGAGCTGGCACGACGGCTGCACAAAGACCATCCGCAACTCGGCCTGACCCTCCGGCTCATCGAGAACACCGGCGTACAGAAGCGGCACCTGATACGGCCGATCGACGAGGTGCTGGAACATCCGGGTTTCGATGTGCGCAGCGAGATCTACGAGGAGGAGTCCAAGGCGCGCGTGCCCGCGGTGGTGCGGCAGGCGCTGGACGAGGCGGAGTTGACCGCCGCCGACATCGACCTCATCATCTACGTCTCGTGCACGGGCTTCATGATGCCGTCGCTGACGGCATGGCTCATCAACACGATGGGCTTCCGGCACGACACACGGCAGATGCCCATCGCCCAACTCGGTTGCGCGGCGGGCGGCGCGGCCATCAACCGGGCGCACGACTTCTGCACGGCGTACCCCGAGGCCAACGCGCTGATCGTCGCCTGCGAGTTCTGCTCGCTGTGCTACCAGCCGACCGACCTCAGCGTCGGAACGCTGCTGTCCAACGGGCTGTTCGGTGACGGCGTCGCCGCCGCCGTGGTCCGGGGGAACGGCGGCACCGGGATGCGGCTCGAGCACAACTCCTCGTACCTCATCCCCAACACCGAGGCCTGGATCTCCTACGCGGTGCGCCAGACCGGGTTCCACTTCCAGCTCGACAAGCGCGTGCCCGGCACGATGGAGCCGCTGGCGCCCGTCCTGCGCCGCGTGGCCGCGGAGCACCAATGGAGCGCGTCCGAGCTGGACTTCTACATCATCCACGCGGGCGGCCCGCGCATCCTGGACGACCTGAGCCGCTACCTCGGCGTCGCTCCGGAGGCGTTCCGCTTCAGCCGTGCCACGCTCACCGAGTACGGCAACATCGCCAGTTGCGTCGTGCTCGACGCCCTGGCCCGGATGTTCGAGGAGGGGACGGCCCTCGACGGCCACCGCGGTCTGCTGGCCGGCTTCGGTCCGGGCATCACCGCCGAGATGGTGCTCGGCACCTGGGTCAAGGCCGACTACGACGCGGACGTGCTGCCGCAGCACAATTACGGCACGCTCGACGACGACGGCCTCTGCGATCCCGCGGCCCCGTGAGGCGGGGGAGGTGCGGACCGGGACGGCCCGGGGCGGTGGACCGCCCCGGGCCGCCGGCGTTCCCCGGGTTCCTCCCCGTGGGCGATCTATAAGTGATTGCTAATATAAGTGAGTCCTGGCATAGTGCTCCGCGTGCACGCATTCGACGTCCTCGGGGATCCGGTGCGCCGCCGGATACTGGAGCTGCTCGCCGCCGGTGAGCAGCCCTCCGGTGCCATCAGCGACGCGATCCGGGAGGAGTTCGGGATCTCGCAGCCCGCGGTCTCCCAGCATCTGCGGGTGCTGCGGGAGCACGGCTTCGCCGTCGTGCGGGCGGAGGGGACCCGGCGGCTCTACGCCGTGGAAGCGGCCCCGTTGCGCGAGGTCGACGCCTGGCTGGAGCGTTTCCGCGGCTTCTGGGAGCAGCGGCTGGACGCGCTCGGCACGGAACTGGCGCGCGGACGCCGGGAGCGGCGGATCGCCGGGGAACAACAGCAGGGACCAGGGCCGGGGACGGGGCACGCGCCCCGTTCGGGAAAGGATGAGGAAGAGTCACCATGAGCGACATCGTCGACCAGATCAACCGCGTCCACAGGCAGGTCGGTTCCCGGGACGTCTCCGGTGAGGAGGCACGCACGGTCCTGCTCCGCCGCACCTACGACGCGGACATCGCGGACGTCTGGGACGCCTGCACCACCGCAGAGCGCATCCAGCGCTGGTTCCTCCCGGTCACCGGTGACTTGCGCCTCGGCGGCCGCTACCAGCTGCAGGGCAACGCGGGCGGGGAGATCCTGCAGTGCGAGCCCCCGCAAGTGCTCCGCGTCAGCTGGGAGATGGGCGAGGCGCCGGGCTTCAGCGAGGTGGTGGTGCGGCTCACCGAGCAGGACGAGCGGACCGTCCTCGAACTCGAGCACGCCGCGGTCGTCCCGCCCGGCATGTGGGACCAGTTCGGTCCCGGCGCCGTCGGTGTCGGCTGGGACCTCGCGCTCCTCGGTTTCGGCCGCTACCTGGCCGGCGGCTTCATCAGCCCGGAGCAGGCGGTCGAGTTCGCGGAGTCCGACGAGGTACGTGCCTGCACGATTCGCAGCAGCGAGGCGTGGGGCGAGGCCTACGCCGCCTCGGGCGCGCCCCAGCACGTCGTCGCCGCCGTGGTCGCGGCGACGACCGCCTTCTACGTCCCGCCGCGCGAGGCGTAGCCGGGCCGAGCCGTCAGGCGGGCTTCTGTGTGGCCGCCGCGCGGCGCTGCCGCTTGCCGAGGGGCGCCTGGGAGAGGTCCTCGGCCTGGGCGCGGAGGTTCTTGAAGCCGTAGCCGCGTCCGGCCAGCCACGCCCGGGCCGCCTCCTCGGCGCGCTCGGTGGCCTCCAGGATGTCCTCCTCGGCCTCGCCGGAGTCCTGGAAGCGGAAGGTGAACGCGGGGCGGGCGGCGATGTCGTACGTGAGGTGGCCCTCGGGGGTGAAGGCCGCGTGCAGCACGTCGTGCTCCCCGGCGTGGGCCAGGAGTTCGGCGCGCTGCTCGGGGCCGAGTCCGTCGAAGACGCCACGGACGGTGATGCGGAAGACGCGGGTGCTCATGCGCCGACCATAGGCGGCGCGGACGGCTCCGTTCCACCGGGTTTCTGCGGCCCGTCGGCGTGGCGTGGAGTGGCGTGGGCGATCACGACATCAGCGGCAGCCTGCCGACGATCCTGTCGACGCGGTTGCGCGGCCCGACGATGCTCACCGCGTGGTAACCGACGTCCTCGGCCGCGGTCTTGCCCAGGGCGGCCAGATAGTCCGCGTAGACGCGGGTGTGCTGGGCCGCCTCGGGCATGTCGGCGACGAAGGTGCCCGCGGAGGCGTGCGCTTTGGCACGGATCGCGCGGAGGGTGGCGGCGTCGGCGGCCAGGACCGTGCAGCCGGCCCACGGCAGCCCCGGGTGGGTGCCGCCTTCGGCGTCGGCGGCGTCCTCCCCGAGCAGTCCGGTCACGGCGACGGCGGTGGCCGCTCCCGCGCAGACGGCGGCGTTGACGGCGCGTCCCGGCGGCAGGCCGCTGTCGACGACGACGACCCATTTCAGCCGCGCCGCGCGGGTCGGCGCGGTCGGGTCGATCTCCTCCGGCGAGAAGCCGACGGCTCCGGCGTGGGGTGTGGTGTTTCCGGCGGTCATGAGCTGCTCTCCTGCCTCTTCTGCTCGGTGGACCAGGCAGATGCTAGGCAGGCATGTGGCCGCGTGGTGCTCTCGCCGAATATCCTTCGGCCGCTCCCGTACGTCGCGCCCGTCGGCCACCGTTCGTGCGGCATTCCGCCCGCGCGGTGCCCATCCGTACGGCGGCCTCCTCCGGGCCGGCCCGGCCGCCTCAGCGGGTCCGGCGCCGCTCCGGGGCCGCCGGTTCGATGGAGCTGGACCGCACGTGCTCGTACGCCATCGTGGTCTGCACGTCCGCGACCTCGCGGCGTTCGGTGAGCCGGTCGATGACGAAGGCGTACACGCCGTTGACGTCGGGGACCGCGATGTGGATCAGGAAGTCGTGCGCCCCCGAGGTGACGAAAAGGCCGATGGTCTCCGGCAGCCGTGCCGCCCACTCGCGGAACCCCTCGATGACCGGCCGGGCCGGCGGCCGGATGCGCACGGCGATGAGGGCCTGGACCGGGCGCCCCACGGCCTGGAGATCGAGAGCCGCGTGGTAGCCGGTGATGACGCCGCGCTCCCGCAGCGACCGCACCCGCTCCAGCGAGGTCGACGGGGACACCCCCGTCTTGGCGGCCAGGTCCCTGTTGGTCTGCCGGGCGTCGTGCTGCAGCTCCCGGATCAGGGCACGGTCCAGCGCATCAAGTTCCATGAGAGAGACGATAGGCCGCACGAAGTACGGCGGCCACCGGCGCTGCCCGCATGACGGGCGCTGTCGTGCTCCATGGCGCGGGCCGTGGTCCGCACCCCTGCCGAGAAGCGAGGTATGTCGCTCGGCGCACTGGCTGAAAGTGACTCAGAGGCCTTTCCCTCATGAGCAATTCCTGATCCGTAGCGGGAAAACCACAGATCGGCGCCGGGGCTTGCCCATAGAATGGAGATCCGCGATCAACCTCTGCGTTCGGGGCGTGGGGAAGACTGTGAGGGGCCGATGAGCCAGGAACGTGAGCCACTGCCGACCGCGATCGACACCGCGACGCCCAGCGTCGCGCGGATGTACGACTTCCTGCTCGGCGGCAAGGACAACTACGCGGTCGACCGCGAGGCTTCCGAGGAACTGCTCAAGGTCGTGCCCAGCACGAAGGAACTCGCCGTGAACAACCGGCGGTTCCTGCAGCGCGTCGTGGGCGTGCTGGCCCAGGAGTACGGCATCCGGCAGTTCCTCGACCACGGCTCCGGCCTGCCGACGCAGGACAACGTGCACCAGGTCGCGCAGCGCATCGACCCCGCCTCGCGTGTGGTCTACGTCGACAACGACCCGATCGTGCTCGCGCACGGCCGCGCGCTGCTGGAGGAGAACGAGAACACGGCGGTCATCCAGGCCGACTTCCGCGACACCGAGGGCATCTTCGGGCACCCGGAGGTCGAGCGGCTGATCGACTTCAGCGAGCCGGTCGCGGCCCTGTTCGTCTCCGTCATGCACTGCATCACCGACGAGGACGACCCGGCGGGTCTGGTACGGCGGGTCGCGGATCGTCTGGCGCCCGGCAGCTTCCTCGTCGTCTGCCAGCTGGTCAGCGAGGACAAGTCGGTGCGCGACTTCGTCACCGAGTTCATGGACGCCAGCACCCAGGGCAACTGGGGCCGGGTGCGCCAGGAGCACGATGTGGCGGACTTCCTCGACGGACTGCAGATCCTGGAGCCCGGTCTGGTGGAGGTCTCCACTTGGCGCCCCGACACCGACCTGGCGCCTCGTCAGGCCACCCAGGAATGGATCGAGTTCGGCGGCGTCGGCCGCAAGGCCTGACGGATCGTCGGGCCGACCGTGCCGGCACTGTCGGATCCCGGAGGCTTGCCGCCCCGGGACCGGCGGGAGGCCGACGGTGAAGTCCGCGGCTAGAGCAGCTGCTTCACGATGTCGCTCAGGATGGCGGGCGTCCGCGCCGGCGGCTCGGCCTCGGCGCTGAGGCGGTCCATGACGGCCAGGTAGTTGTCGACGTCTTCCTGCTTGTCCAGGTACAGCGAGCTGGTCAGCTGCTCCAGGTAGACGATGTCCGGCAGGTCGGGCTCCAGGAAGCGCAGGATCGTGACCGGTCCGCCCGCCGTGGCGAGGCCGCCGACGCTGAAGGGCGCGATCTGCAGCGTCACGTTCGGCAGCGCGGCCACCTCGATGAGACGTTCCAGCTGACCGCGCATCGCCTCCCGGCCGCCCAGCGTCCGCCGCAGGGCCGCCTCGTCCACGACCGCCCACAGCCGCGGCGCTCCCGGCGCGGTCAGCAACCGCTGGCGTGCCATGCGCAGCGCGACCCGGCGCTCGACCTCGACGCCGGACGCCCGCGGGTGCCCGAGGCGGATCACGGAGCGGGCGTAGTCCTCGGTCTGCAGCAGGCCGGGGATGAACTGCACCTCGTAGGTACGGATGATGGAGGCGGCCTCTTCCAGGCCGACCAGCGTCTCGAACCAGCCGGGCAGGACGTCGCCGTAGCGGTGCCACCAGCCGGGTGTGCTGGCCTGCCGCGCGAGGTTCAGGAAGTCTGCGCGCTCGGTCTCGTCGGTCACCCCGTACAGGGTGAGCAGGTCGGCGACGTCGCGCTCCTTGTATCCGACGCGGCCCAGCTCCAGCCGGCTGATCTTGGCGTGGGAGCCGCGGATCGCCTCGCCGGCGTCCTCGCGGGAGATGTGGGACGCCTCCCGCAGCCTCCGCAACTGGGTGCCCAGCACGATGCGCAGAACCGTGGGGCCGCCTCGCGGGTGCTCCAGGTACTGCTTTATCGACGGTTCGTTGCTCGGCCGCGTCGCGGTCATGCCGACTCCCGTGAGTGACTGGGCAGACAACCAGTCTCCCACCAATGGGCGTGCGAATACAGCCAAATCCCCGGGCGCGCCGCACGCGTTAGCGGACGGCGCGCCCGCGGGGCCGCGCGTCGAAGGGACGGAGGGCAGGTCATCGACGCTTTGAGGGGCCGTCAGCCGGCCATGTCGTCGAAGTCGCCGTCCTTGACGCCGCCGAGGAAGGCCTCGATCTCCGCGCGGGTGTAGATGAGGGCCGGTCCCCCGGGGTGGCGGGAGTTGCGCATCGCGAAGCCGCCGCCCGGCAGCGCGGCGAGCTCCACGCAGTTGCCGCTGGGGTTGCTGCGGCGGCTCTTCCGCCAGACCGCGCCGTCGATGTCGGTGGCCGGGACGCCGTTTTCGAACTCCCGCATGGATACGCCTCCTTGGCGTTCTGCACGTGCATCTGCACGTGCAGACGTACTTACAGTTGCACTTACGACTGTAATTGCAGATGTGCTTGCACCGGTAGGGATCCGACCGGGATAGTGGAGTGCGTAGACACCGCGCCCCCCTCGACGCTCCGCGGAGTACTCGATGACGACTCACCCGGCGACGCCTCTCGACTTCGACCTGCCCGAGGGCCCCGGGACGCGTTTCGCCGCCTGCGGGCTGAGCGGGGATCTCCATGCCGCGGGGGCGGCACGGCAGTTCACCCGGTGCACCCTGAGCGACTGGGGCATGCTGACGGTCGTCGACAACGCGTCGATAGTCGTCTCGGAGATGCTGACCAACGCCGTGCGCTACGGCCTGGAGGACGCGACCTGCGCGCTCTCCGACCGGCCGCTGTGGCTGGGACTGCTGCGGCGCGACACATCCGTGCTGTGCACGGTCGCCGATCCCGGCACCGGAATCCCCGTGCTGAGGGAGCCCGACTGGCTCGCCGAGTCGGGACGGGGGCTCCACATCATCGACTCGCTCAGCGACTCCTGGGGCTGGACGCCGCCCGACGAAGCGGGGAAATCCGTCTGGGCGCTGGTCTCCGCGCGCGGCTGACCGGCGGCCGTGGCTCCGCGGGCCCCCATGCGTGACAGCGGCTCGTATCGCTCTCGTCCGCGCGGCAGTTAACATCGCGGCCATGCCGAGACCCGAGGAGAGCGGCCGTGCCGAGGGGGCGGCCTCCGCCCCGTGGCGCGTCACCGTGGTGGACCATCAACGTACGGGCGGCCGCCCGCCGTACGAGCCCCGTCCTGACGGGCAGCCGCTGGCGTGGCGGGACGACCTGCGCATCCACGGCACGACGGGGGAGATCAGCCGCGTCGACGCCTCGGGTCGCACCCGCTGGACCCACCGCTGCGCCGGCCGGCCCAACGCCGCCCACATCTCCGGCGACCGGGTCCTGGTCACCACGGACTCCGCCGAGTACACGCCCTGGGGCTTCCTCGGCCCGGCCCTGTTGCTCGATCTGGCGGACGGCACACAGATCGCCGAACTGCGCGGGGCACGCGGTGCGGCCCTCCGCGGCGGCCGCTTCCTGCTCGGCCTGGAGGGCTACGACTTCTTCGACACCTGGGAGCACGACCGGGACGGCGACACCGTCGACTCATGGCGCAGCTACGGCCACTACGTGGTCGGCTCCGGCGTGCGTGTCGTCGAGGCCGACCGCACCCACCCCACCGGCAGCCGGGTGGTCCGGCTGCGGCCCGGCGGCGTCATCGAACGCGGCCCGCGACTCACCGACCCGCAGACCTCGCGTCCGGTGGTCCTGGAGGACGGCACCATCGTGGTCCTCGACGCCGGGGTGCTGCGCGCGGTCGACCGCGGGCTGGCCGGCACCGTCCTCGCCGAGCTGCTGCCCGTCGCCCCCGAGCGCGTCTCGGGCCTCATAGCGTCCCTGAGCCGCGACGGCGACCGGATCACCGCGGTCATCGCCGAGCCCCGCCCAGGTCATCCCACCCCGTACACCGTCCACACCTGGACCATCGCCCTGCACTCGCGCGCCTGAAGGCCCCCCCGGGGCGTTTGACGAATGGGCCGCCGCGGCGGAAACTCGGGCATATAGGTGCTTAATACACATCACTCCCAGTGATGGTGCTCCCGGCGCGGTGTCGCCAGGCGGGACACCGGGCCGCGGCGCGACGGCAGGCAAAGGCACGGCACAGCAGAGCCGGAGGCAGACGCATGTGCGGAATCGCGGGATGGGTCTCGTTCGAGCGGGACCTGCGGAACGAGCAGGCCACAGTGGACGCGATGACCGAGACCATGGCCTGTCGCGGGCCGGACGCCCGCGGCACCTGGGTGCAGGGACCGGCCGCGCTCGGACACCGGCGGCTCGCCATCATCGACCTTCCCGGCGGCCGGCAGCCGATGGCGGCGGAGGACCCCGATGGCGGAACGGCGGTCATGGTGTACTCCGGAGAGGCGTACAACTTCACCGAGCTGCGCAAGGAACTCGCCGCACGCGGCCACCGCTTCACCACCACCTCGGACACCGAAGTGGTGCTCCACGGCTACCTGGAGTGGGGCGAGGGCATCGCCGAACGGCTGAACGGCATGTACGCCTTCGCCATCTGGGACAGCCGCGACCAGAAGCTGGTCATGATCCGCGACCGCATGGGCATCAAGCCCTTCTACTACTACCCGACCGACGACGGGGTGCTCTTCGGCTCCGAGCCCAAGGCGATCCTCGCCAACCCGCTCGCCGCGCGCCATGTCACCCTCGACGGTCTGCGCGAGCTGTTCGCGTTCATCAAGACACCCGGCCACGCCGTGTGGGACGGCATGCGAGAGGTCGAACCCGGCACCGTGGTGACCGTCGACCGGGGCGGGCTGCGCACCCATGTGTACTGGTCGCTGCGGACCAGGCGGCACACCGACGACAAGGAGACGTCGATCGCCCGCGTGCGCGAGCTGCTCGACGACATCGTCCGCCGCCAGCTCGTCGCCGACGTACCGCGCTGCACCCTGCTCTCCGGCGGCCTGGACTCCTCGGCGATGACCGCGCTGGCCGCGCGCCAACTGGCCACCGTGGGCGAGACCGTGCGCAGCTTCGCGGTCGACTTCGTCGGCCAGACCGAGCACTTCGTCCCGGACGCGCTGCGCGCCACTCCCGACACACCGTTCGTCCACGACGTCGCCGCCCTGGCCGGAACGGAGCACCAGGACATCGTGCTCGACTCCGATCAGCTCGCCGACCCGGAGGTGCGCGCCCGGGTCATCCGGGCCCGGGACATCCCCGCCGGGCTCGGCGACATGGACAGCTCCCTCTACCTGCTGTTCAAGGCCATTCGGCAGCACTCGACCGTCGCCCTGTCCGGTGAGTCCGCGGACGAGGTGTTCGGCGGTTACCAGCAGTTCTTCGACGAGGAGGCCCGCAAGGCCGACACCTTCCCCTGGCTGGTGCACTTCGCCCAGCAGTTCGGGGACGACGGCAACGTCCTGACCGAGCCCCTGGCCAAGGCCCTGGACCTGGAGGGCTATGTCCACGACGGCTACCGCGAGGCGATGACCGGGGTGCAACGGCTCGACGGCGAGAGCGACTTCGAGTTCCGCATGCGGGGCATCAGCTATCTCCACCTCACCCGCTTCGTGCGCATCCTCCTGGACCGCAAGGACCGGGCCAGCATGGCGGTCGGCCTGGAGGTCCGGGTGCCGTTCTGCGACCACCGGCTGGTGGAGTATGTGTACAACACGCCCTGGGCGCTGAAGTCCTTCGACGGCAGGGAGAAGAGCCTGCTGCGCGAGGCCACCGTGGACCTGCTGCCGCAGTCCGTGTACGACAGGGTCAAGAGCCCCTACCCCTCCACCCAGGACCCGCGGTACGCGGTGGCGCTGCGGGAGAACGGCAAGGACCTGCTCACCAAGCCCTCCCACCCGGTGTTCGACCTGGTCAGCAAGGCCTGGCTGGAACGCGCGGTCAAGGACGACGCCCCGCAGCACACCCAGGCCGCGCGGCACGGACTGGAGCGCGTCCTCGACCTCGCGCTGTGGATGGACATCTACTCGCCCACCGTCGACGTGGCCTGACCCGGCCGCCGGGCCGGTCCCGGTCGGGCCGGTCCCGGTCAGGCGGGTCAGGCCGGGGCGTCACTCGGCGCGGCTGTGCGTGGAGCTGCTGCGGTAGTCCGTGTACTGGTAGGGGTTGTCGAGGATCTTCGTCTCGGGGACGTCGGGGTTCATGCCCTTGGCCCAGCCCTCCTCGCCGAGCTGCGAGCGCAGGTACTCCACCGTCCGCTCGGCCTCGCGGCGCGCGGCCGCGAGGTCGACGCCGACCAGGCGGTGGTCGTGCTTGACGATCCGCCCGTCGACCAGGACGGTGTGCACGTCGCCGCGCTGGGCCTGGAAGGCCACGTGGCCGTAGGGGTTGAGCAGCGGGAACGACACGGGGGAGTGCTCGTTCTTGATCAGGACGAGGTCGGCCTTCTTGCCGGTCTCGATGCTGCCGAGCTCGTGGTCGCGGCCGAGGGTGCGGGCGCCGCCGCGGGTGGCCCAGTCCACGACCTGGTCGGCGCGCAGGCTGACGTGCGTCACGGTCTCGCCCTTGGCGTGGGCCTCGTGGTGCTCACGGGCGCGGTCGGCGCCGAGGGTCGTGCGCATCGCGGAGAAGAGGTCGCCGCTCCACCACACGCTGGTGTCCATGGACAGCGAGACCGGGATGCCGTGGGAGCGGATGGCCCAGGTGGGAGGGTAGCCCTGGCCGGCGCTCTGCTCGCTCTCGGTTGAGACGGATATCGAGCCGCCGGTGGCGGCGATGCGGTGGTACGAGTCCGCGGACAGCGAGGCGGCGTGGACGTAGACCGTGCGGTCGGTCATGAAGCCGTGCTCGTGCATCAGACGGATGCCGTCGTCGCCGGTGGCACCCCACACGCCGGCGTGCGTGGTGACCGGCACACCGAGCTCCCGGGCGGCCTCGAAGGCGGGCTTCTCCGGGAAGGCCGGGTCGCCGGTCACGTCGAAGGCGATCTGGAAGCCGAGCATGTCGTCCCCGGTGATCCGGCGGTTCACGAAGTCGCGGAACTCCGGTGCGGCGGTCCACTCCGCCGGGGGCTGCTGGATGTTGCCGTAGGCGAGCACGAAGCGGCCCGGCACGGACCGCAGTGCGTCCACCGCGGCGTCGGCGTGGTCGACGGTCTGCAGGCCGTGCGACCAGTCCACGACGGTGGTGACGCCGGCGTCGAGGGCTTCGAGGGCGGCCAGCAGGTTGCCCGCGTGGATGTCCTCGGGCCGGAACAGCCGGCCGGACTCCAGGTAGTACCAGACGAAGTACTGGGTCAGCGTCCAGTCGGCACCGTAACCGCGCATGGCGGTCTGCCACATGTGGCGGTGGGTGTCGATCATGCCGGGCATGACGATGCCGCCGGTGGCGTCGACGACGACGGCGCCGTCGGGGGCGGGAAGGTCCGGCCCCACCGCGGCGATCCGGTCGCGGAGGACCAGGACGTCGGTGTCGTGGAGCACCTGCCGCCGGTCGTCCATCGGCAGGACCGTGCCGCCGCGCAGCAGGACGGGCCGTCCGGGCAGGAACTCCGCTTGCTCGTTCATCGTCGAACTCCACTCCTCGCCATCGAGTGCGGCATGGCAGGCAGCCGTCCGCGCCGATCAACGGACTTTCGTCCGTCAAGCGGTCACTTGGAATTTCTGTCACTGTGAGCTCGTGTGTCGGCGGTGTCAAGGAATCTGTCGGCACCTGTTCCGCGGCACCCCTGCGCGCTGTGTCCGTCTGGCGGATCCGTCGTGGAGACCGGTGGGCGGGCGAGCGGATCCGCGCGACGGCCGGCGTGCCGACCGGGGCAGGGTGCGGGTCTGAGCTGGCAGAACAGCGGGATTCCGGCCCGCCGCCCGCGTGGAAGCGGAGCCGAACCCGCGTCCGCCTGCCGGACGATAGGCTGGGCCGCTCACATCGACCGCTCACATCGACCGAGCACCGACCCCGTACGTCAGCTGGAGGCGACATGCCACGCGAGGGCACCGGACCCGACTTCATCGAGGCGCTCGCGCGCGGCCTTGAGGTGATCACGGCCTTCGCGCCGCACCGGCCGGCGATGTCGCTGAGCGAGGTGGCCGCGGCGACGGGCCTGGCGCGGCCGACGGCCAGGCGCATCCTGCTCACCCTCCAGGAACTCGGCTATGTGCGCGCCGCGTCCGGCGGGGGCGGCTTCGTCCTCACGCCCCGGGTGCTCGAACTGGGTGTGGCCTACGTACGGTCGATGGGCCTGTGGGACGTGGCCCGCCCGCACATGGAGGAGTTGTCCGGGCGCACCGGGGAGTCCTGCTCCATCGCGCAGTTGGACGGCCCGGACATCGTCTACGTGGCCCGGGTCGCCGTGCCGAAGATCGTGACGCTGGCCGTGCAGATCGGTACGCGCTTCCCCGCCCTGCAGACCTCGCTGGGCAAGGTGCTGCTGGCGGCGCTGGCGCCCGAGGAGGCGGGCGCCGTGCTCGCCGAGCCGAGCCGGTCCGGGCTGGAGCCGCGCTGGCGGCCCGCTCCCGAGGAGCGCGACGCGGAACTGCGCCAGGTGCGGGCCCGCGGCTGGGCGCTGACCGACGAGCAACTGGCCCGCGGCATCCGGTCGGTGGCGGTGCCGCTGCGCGACGGGACCGGCCGGGTCGTCGCCGCCCTGAACGTCAACACCCACGCCGCCGAGACATCCGTGGAGCACCTGCTCGACCACCATCTCCCGCTGCTGCTCCAGGCCGCGGGGGAGATCAGCGCCGATTTCGCCCGCCTGGAGACCGTGCCGCACGTGACGCACGCCGCGCAGCCGCGCGGATGAGAGGGCGCCGGGCGGCATGCCGCGGGATTCGGGGGCCGGACGGTCTTGACGTCGGCGGCTGACGTGCCAGAATCGCCTTTGCGGACACTCGTCCGTTCAGCGGACATGGAGGCGTGCCCGAATGCCGAACACCCACCTGCCACCTGAGCCGTCGCCGCAGGCAGGGCCCCTGTCCGGTGTACTGGTCGCCGACTTCTCCCGGATCCTGGCCGGGCCCTACGCCTCCATGCTGCTGGCGGACATGGGCGCCGACGTCGTCAAGGTGGAGAGCCCCCAGGGCGACGACACGCGGTCGTGGATGCCCCCGGTGCGGGGCGACGTCTCCACGTACTACCTGGGCGTCAACCGCGGCAAGCGCTCCATCGCCCTGGATCTGCGGGACGAGGACGACGCCGCGGCCGCCCGGGAACTGGCCCGCCGCGCGGATGTGCTGATCGAGAACTTCCGGCCCGGCGGCCTGGAGCGGTTCGGCCTGGACTTCGGTTCGGTGTCCGCCGCCAACCCCGGCGTCGTCTACGCCTCCATCAGCGGCTTCGGCACCGGCCCCGGACGGAACGTGCCGGGCTACGACCTGATGGTCCAGGCGATCTCCGGCCTGATGAGCCTGACCGGCGACCCCGCGGGGCCGCCCTACCGCGCCGGTATCTCCGTGTTCGACGTCATGGCCGGCAACCACGCGGTCATCGGCATCCTCGCGGCGCTGCGCCACCGCGATGCCACCGGGGACGGCCAGCACGTGGAGGTCAACCTGCTGTCCTCGGCGCTCACCGGGCTGGTCAACCACAGCTCCGCCTACGCCGCCGGAGGCGTGGTCCCCTACCGGATGGGCAACGCCCACCCCAGTGTGTTCCCGTACGAGCCGCTGCCCACCGCCGACAACGACCTCATCGTGGCCGCCGCCAACGACGGCCAGTTCCGCAAGCTGTGCGAGGTCCTCGGCATCCCCGAGACCGCCGACGACCCGCGCTTCGCCCGCAACGCCGACCGCACGCGGCGGCGCGAGGAACTGCGCCCTCTGCTGGTCGAGCAGCTTGCCAAGCGCGGCGCCGTCGAGTGGTTCGAGCTG
This sequence comes from Streptomyces sp. NPDC058691, assembly GCF_042714775.1. NCBI lineage: Bacteria > Bacillati > Actinomycetota > Actinomycetes > Kitasatosporales > Streptomycetaceae > Streptomyces > Streptomyces sp. NPDC058691. The sequence goes on from NZ_JBHXSO010000048.1 coordinate 32,978, forward strand.
CTGGTCGAGGCCGGTATCCCCAGCGGGCCGATCAACACCATCGACGGCGGGTTCGCCATGGCCGAGCGCTTCGGGCTGGACCCGGTCGTCGAGGTCGGCGAGGGCGACCGTGCGGTGCCCACCACCCGGCACCCGATCCGCTTCTCGCAGACCCCGGCCGGCTACCGGCTACCGCCACCCGAACTGGACGAGCACGGCGCCGAGTTGCGTGCCTGGCTGAGCGGCCCCGCGGACTCCGCCGGCGTCGGGGAGGAGCGGTGACCGGGCCCGCCGGGCAGCCGGAGCGGGCCGGCCGGCCGAGCTACCCCACCGCCCTCGGTGCCTCCTCGACGGAGTCCATCACCCTCCTCGGCCACGACCTGGCGAAGGACGTGATGGGCACGGTCGGCTTCGGCGAACTCGCCTTCTGGCTGGCCACCCAGCGCCGGCCCACGGCGGGGGAGACCCGGGTCTTCGAGGCCGTGCTCGCCGCCCTGGCCGACCACGGCTTCACCCCCACCGCGATCGTCACCCGGCTCACCTACCTGTCGGCCCCGGACTCGGTGCAGGGCGCGCTCGCCGCCGGACTGCTCGGCGGCGGCTCCCGCTTCCTCGGCGTCACCGAGGACTGCGGCCGCTTCCTGCACGACGTCCTGGACACCTTGGACGGCCCACCGCCCACCGACGACGCCGGCTGGGACGCGCTGGCGCTCACCACCGTCCGGGCCCGGCGCGCCGAGGGCCGCTTCATCCCCGGCCTCGGCCACCACGTGCACAAGAACGGCGACCCCCGCACCCCCCGGCTCTTCCGCATCGCCGAGGAGGAAGGGCTGATCGGCCCCCACCTGTCGCTGTTCGCCGCCATCGGCCGGGTCCACCCCGAGGTGCTGCGCAGGACGCTGCCGCTCAACGGGGCAGGGGTGTGCGGTGCCGCGCTCGCCGACCTCGGCCTGCCGCTGCAACTGCTGCGCGGATTCGCCCTGCTGGCCCGAACCGCGGGACTCATCGGGCAGCTCGCCGAGGAGCTGCGCCACCCCGTCGCCAACGAGATCTTCCTGTCCGTGGACCTGAACAACCGGTCCGTGGATCCCGACCCCTACGCACCCGCCGACGAGACCAACGGAGGTCCGCATGGCTGAGCTGGTCGCGGTCATCGCGTCCACCCACCACCCGTTCTACTACCGGGCGAGCAACGCCACCGGAGAGGACCGGCCCCCCTTCGCGGACGAATGGGTGCGCAAGGTGGAGGCGTTCCGCGCGACACTGACCGCCGCGCGGCCCGACGTGCTGGTCATGGTCGGCTCCGACCACTTCCACCAGCTGTGGCTGGACAACATGCCGCAGTTCCTCGTGGGCAAGGCGCCCTTCTACGACGCCAACTTCTACAACGAGGAACGCGAGTTCGGCCTGCCCCGGATGCTGCTGACGGGCCACGAGGACCTCTCCTCGCACGTGCTGCGCGGCGGCCTCGACCTCGGTTTCGACCTCGCCTTCTCCAACGAGATGCGCATCGACCACTCCATCACGTGCCCGATCATCACGCTGCGGCCGGAGAACGACCTGCCGATCGTGCCGATCTACACCAACATCTTCGCCCCGCCGCTGCCGCAGCCCAAGCGCTTCGTACAGCTCGGACGGGCGATACGCGAACTCATCGAGTCCTGGCCGGCCGACCAGCGCGTCGCGGTCATCGGCACCGGCCACCTCTCGCTGGAGCTCGGCGGCCCCCGCCAGTTCGGGCCGCACGGCCCCGACCCGGAGTTCGACCGCAGGGCCGTGGAGTGGATCGCGTCCGGGGACATCGAGGGCTGCCTCGCCGAGGTCACCCTCGACAGCCTGCACCTGCCGGGGAACGCCACCCACGGCTTCATGGACTTCATGCTGATGATGGGCGTCGCAGGTGAGGGCCGGAAGGCCGACTACACCGACACGTTCGACCTGTTCCACACCATGGAGGCCTACTTCACCTGGTACCCGCGCGGAGGCCGCTCGTGAGCAAGTACCTGCTGAACAAGTTCCTGTACACCGTCGACCGCGACCCCGAGCTCCTGGAGCGCTACCGCGAGGAGCCGGCGGCCACCGTGCGGATGTGGGAGGACGAGTACGCCAACCGCATCCTCAACTGCCTGCACGGCGAGGCCTCGACATGGCTGAGCTTCGACGACACCGAGCGCGAGGCCCTGTCCACCCACGACTACCCGAAGCTGTTCGAGCTGGGGGCCCACCCCTTCCTCACGATCACGCTCTTCATCGGGCTGTTCGAACGCGACCACGGGCCGCTGGAGTTCCAGAAGGAGTACGCCCGCCGGCTGTCGCACATGTCGCTGCCCTACCCCGACATCACCACGTGACGATGCGGGCGACGGAGATCGCCGAGCCCGGCCGGCCACCCCGTGTGGCCGACCGGGAGCCGCCCCTGCCGGGGCAGGGCGAGGTCCTGGTCGAGGTGCACGCCGCGCCCCTGACGCCGCTTGACCTGCTGTGCGCGAGCGGCACCTCGTACTTCGGCCGGCCGCGCACCCCGTACGTGCCCGGCGTCCAGGGCGTCGGCCTGTACCAAGGCCGCACGGTCTGGTTCCCGACGGCGGCGGGCATGGCGCCCGGCGACGGCAGCATGGCCCAGCTTGTGGCCGTGCCCGAGGAGGCGCTGGTCGAACTGCCGCCCGGCGCCGACCCCGTGGCGGTCGCCGCCCTGGGCCTGTCCGCGGTCGCCGCGCACATGGCGCTGACGTGGCGCGGCGAACTGGTGGCGGGGGAGCAGGTGGTCGTCCTCGGCGCGGGGGGCACGGTCGGGCAGGCCGCGGTGCAACTGGCCCGCGTCGCCGGCGCCCGGCGCGTCGTGGCCGCCGCCCGCTCCGAGGCCGCACGGCGGCGCGCCCACGCCGCGGGCGCCGACGCCGTCGTCCCTCTCGACACCGATGACGTGGGCGAACTGGCCGCCCGCATCGCCGCCGCGGCGGACGGACCCGTGGACCTGGTCATCGACCCGCTCTACGGCCCCCCGGCCGCGGCGGCCGCCCGTACCCTCCGCACCGGCGGACGCCTGGTCAACCTCGGCAGCTCCGCCGCCGAGACCTGCCCGCTCGACTCCGGCACGCTGCGCAGCCGCTCCCTGCGCGTCCTGGGCTACACCAACAACGAGCTCTCCCCGGCTCGTCGGGCCGCCTCCCTGGCCGAGATCGCCCGCCGCTCCGCCGAGGGCGGGCTTTCCGTCGCCCACGAACGTGTCCCGCTCGACGCCCTTCCCGACGCGTGGCGCCGCCAGGCGGCGGGCACGGCGAACGGCCGCGTCGTCCTGCTCCCGCAGGAGCCGGCGCCGGCCGGCACCTGACCGCGCCGGGCCCGTCGCCGGAACCGGGATCAGGACCGCGGCGTCCAACGGCCATGAGACCCGGAATCGCGTATCTCGCCCTTATGACAGCACTCTCCGCCGCGGTACTCACCGGCTGCACCGGCGACGAGGAACAGCCGCGCCGTACCGCCGCCCCGGAACCGGCGGTCACGGTGACCGGCCGAGCCACGCCGCGGGCCATGCCGTACGAGCTCTACACCCATTGCGGCATCGACGACATCCGCATCGGCTCGACGTGGTTCGAGGCGGTCCACCCCCTCTCGGACGGCTCCGACAACCCGCCCGCGGGCTGGGACAACCCCACGCAGCGCGGCACGATGACCCTGCTCTCGCCGGCCGAGGCGGTGTTCACCGACGCTGCGGGGCACGAGGTGCGGTTCCGGGCACGGCCGGGCGCGACGGGCCCCAAGCGCGTCTGTGAATGAGGCGGCCCGCGGCCCACGACGGCGCCCCGGGGCGGGGCGCCGTCCATGGGGGCGGGATCAGGCGTTGGGGTCGAAGGGGATGCCGGCGGGCTTGGAGTTGGCGAGGGTGGAGTTGAAGCGGGCGTCGTTGATCTTGATGGTGGCCGAGCCGAAGTCCGCGTTCATGAGCTTGTCGCGGAAGCCCGCCGGGTAGCCCGCCCAGCCGACGAGACGGGGGTAGAACCAGCCGCCGGTGGCGTTCTCCGGGGGCTCGTCGTTGGTGTTGGCGAAGCGGAAGCAGTGGGTCGAGGCACCGTCCTTGTGGTACACGATCTTGGGGTGGGTGCCGTCGAAGCGGATCGCGGAGCGTGCGGCGATCTGGTAGCCGGAGTGCTGGGACGCCGAGACGTACTCGACCTGGTTGTTGTGGATCCAGACCACGACGTGCTCCCAGTCGTGGGTGTGGCCGATGGCCGCCGGGCCGAGCGTGGCCTGGTCCTTCTCGAAGTAGCTGGCGTACACCACGGCGCACCAGTCGTTGTTGCACTTCTCGCGCGAGTACGTGTTGGCGTTGGCCAGCTGGGCGTAGTCGTGGCAGTGCCCGTTGACGTCCCCGCCCAGCTTCAGGCCGGGGTTGAGGGTGCCGTCGGCGCTGATGGCGGCGGTGGTGTAGCAGCCGTCCTTGTCGTAGTCGTAGGCCGGAGAGAAGGACTGCTCCAGGCCGTCGGCGTTCTGGGGCAGGAGCGTCAGAACGGAGGCGTTCGCCTCGGTGGGGAAGGCCAGGACCGCCATCGCGCCCAGCGCGGTCGCGACGGCGCCCAGACGGAGACGACCGGGGCGCCGGGTACGGGACGCCGTTTCAGCGGGATTGTTTTTCGCCGACCTCAGGCTGCGCACGAGAACTCCTCGACATAAAAGGGGGCAAGGGTTCTTTTTGAGAACTCCCTGCCCGAGGACTGACGGCTTCGCGCGACGAAGGTTTCCGGCGTGCCGGAAGGCCGGAGTGGTCATCTCCGGCCGTGTCTCCGCCTGTTGATGCGTCGACAAGTTATCCGAGGCCGATCCGGCGGCGCAAGCACGCAATTCCGGATCGGCATTCCCGACATGTCCCGGCCTTTGGTGAGGGGACGACAGAGGGAAGAGGCCGGGAAATTAAATACGGCTGTGAATCAACCGACGGCCCGGGGCATTATGAGTGTGCCGCCTGGAAAGCCCGGCCCGCGGCCGTCGCCGTCGTGCCGTTGGTGAACAGGCCGCTGCTCGGGGCGGAGGCGTCGGCCCCGAGCCCGAACCACGCGTAGCGCTGGAGGTACGGCAGGCCCTCCAGAGCCTTGGTGGAGGCCGTGACGAAGGCCGCCTGCTGGTCGGCGGAGGGGAAGCGGGTGCCCTGGGAGAAGTCGATCAGGGCGTACTCGGTGAGCCAGATCGGCTTGTGGTAGCGCTGGTACACCGCGTTCAGATAGGACTTCAGCTGCCCGACCGCCTCCGCGGTGCGGAAGTCGCCGCCGTACCAGTGCAGCGTGATGAAGTCGACGCGGTAACCCTTCGCCTTCGCCCCCGACATGAAGCGGTCCAGCCAGCCGCCGGGGGTGTCGCCGCCGTAGGCGACCGCGGGGCTGCCGAGGACCTTGCCGGCGTCCATGAGCTGCGGCCACAGGGAAAGGGCCTGCTCCACCGTCATGTTCGACTGCTGTGCCATGTCCGGCTCGTTGAAGCCCAGCAGGTAGGGGCCCTGGGACTTCGCCTGGGAGAGGTTCTGCGGTGTGACGGAGTCGCGGCCCCAGATCATCGGGACGAATCCGGCGGAGGGCGGGCTCGTCACCTCGGAGTGGGCCGTGGACCAGGTGTAGTACCAGCTCGCGCCGGACGCGGCGAGCGCCTTGCTCACACCTGGGAAGGTCCACACCCCCACGCCCTTCTTGGACGTCGAGGCGATGTTCACCGCGGGCGGGGCGGCGGGTGCCTTGTGCGTGGGCTTGGGCGTGGCCTTCCGCTTCGCCGGTGACTTCGACGCGCTGGGGGAGGGAGACGGGCTCGTCGAGCGGGCCGAGGGGTGCGGCGAGGCGGTGTGCGTGGCGGCGGAGACGGACGGGAGGGGCAGCGCGGCTTTCCCGGGGCTGTCCGAAGAGCCCGCCGTGAGCCCGGCGGCCAGCAGCGCCACGGTGACCACGGCCGCGACCGCGGCCCCCGAGACGACCGGCGTGCTGAACACGCGCGACCCGGGCCGTGCGGCCCGGTGCGAATGCCGCGCCCGGCCGGCCGCCCTGTGCCCCGCGGAGTTCCCGGAACCGCCTGAGCTCCCCGAACCGCCGGAGGACCCCGGTCCACCGGGTCCCGCGGCCGTCCCCGCCTCGCGCGCCACGGCCGCGACCACCCGGGCCGGGTCGAGCGCCGGGGGCACCGCCAGCAGCGGCAGCCCGCTCAGCAGGCGGTCCATCGGGTACAGCCCCTCCTCCATCCCGCCGCACACCGGGCACCCGCGTACGTGCCGCGCGAAGCGCTTGCGCCACAGCGGGCTCGGCGCGCCGTCCCAGTTGTCGGCCGGCGCCTGGAGCCCGGCGCAGCGGGGCGTGGCGTTCAGGGCCCGCACCACCACGCGGGCCGCCTCCATCTGCTTCTTCATGCGCTGCACGCGCACGGCGGCGTGCCGGTCCGACAGGCCCAGCGCCGAGGCGAGCTCGGGCCGGTCCAGCTCGCCGCTCTCCTCCAGCCACCACAGCGACAGCAGTTCCCGGTCGTCCTCGTCGAGCCACCGGGTGGCCTCGGCGACCTCGCGGCGCTGTTCGGTCAGGCCCAGCCGCAGGATCGTCAGCCCGGCGAAGTCGAGGCCGGGGTCGGGTATCTGCTCGGCGGCCTCCAGGTCCGCGCTGCGGTCCCGGGCCGTCGCGCGCAGCCGCGCGTGATCGCGGACCTGCCGGATCGTGATCGCCACCAGCCAGGAGCGGAACGCCCCCGGGTCCCGCAGCTCCGCCAGCCCCCGCACCATGCGCAACAGCGTCTCCTGTACGACGTCGTCGACGTCGGCGTGGCCGTTCAGCGCCCGGCCGACGATGTTGTAGACGAGCGGCAGGCACTCGGCCACCAGCTGGTCCAGCGCCTGCCGGTCGCCCGCGCGTGCCGCCACCACCACCCCGGCGCCGGGTCCGCTCCGGTGGGTCTTGCGCATCTGGCTCCACTCTTCCCTTCGTACCGGCGCCCCGTGGCGCGGCACTTGGTCTCGCTCCCCTGATCCGTCCGCCCCGTGCGCGGGGCGGACGGGGATGCCTGCACGTAAAGGAGACGGCCGGCCGCGGCCCGGACAACACAAATTCCGCCGGATCGCCGTACGGATTTGTGTTGTCGGGCGCCCCCGGACGCGGTCCCCGATACGTACGCAGGCACCAGGTGGGAACGAGGAAGGCACAAGGATGGCACGACGCAGTCGGCACGGCGCGAGGTCCCGGCGGGGACGGTGGCCGGTGTTCGCGGCAGCAGCGGTCGCGGTGACGGTTCTGGCGGTGTACGGGGCCCTCACGCAGTTCGGCACGGGCGACGGCCCGGCGACGCCGGCCGCAGGACGGGGCGCGGCGGCAGCCCCGGCCCCCTCCGTGGCGGCGGCGGTGACGACTCCGGCCGCCTCGCCCTCGGCATCCCCCTCGGCCGGCCACCGCCCCTCCGGTTCGCCCAGCCCTTCGGCGAAGGGGAGCAAGCGACCGTCCCCCGGTGCCAAGGCCACACCCAAGACGCGGACGTCGCAGGCCGCGGCCCCGGCCGGCAGCCGGTCGATCACCGTGGTCAACCGGACGCAGGAGACGATCTGGGCCGTCGTCACCAACTCCCCGGCCTACCCCGACGGCCGCAGGCTCGCCCCCGGGCAGAGCACCTCGCTGACCGTGGGCAACAAGTGGGGCGGCCGGATCTGGGGCCGCACGGGCTGCGCGACGACCGCCGCGAGCGTGTGCCGCACCGGTGACTGCACCACCGTGTGCAACGGCCCCAACCCGCCCACCACGCTCGGTGAGTTCACCTTCGACGCGTACGCCGGTCTGGACTTCTACGACGTGAGCATGGTCGACGGGTCCAACCTGCCCATGTACATCAACATCTCCCACACCACCAGCAGCGACCCGGTCAGCGCCTCCGGCTGCTACAAGGGCACTTGCACGAGCCCCGTGGTCTGCCCGAGCGGCATGCAGGCCAAGGCCGGCGGCCAGGTCATCGGCTGCAAGCCGCCCTGCGCGGCATTCGGCGGCGACACGTACTGCTGCCGCGGTGCGTGGGCGGGCCGCACCAACTGCGTGCCCTCGAAGTGGCCGGTCGACTACACCCAGGTCTTCAAGAAGGCCGCGCCCTACGCCTACTCCTACGCGTTCGACGACTCGGCGACCATGTCCTGCAAGGGGGCCTGCTACTACCGTGTCACCTTCGGCACGACGGGATAGCGCGTCCCCGGCGGCCTTCGGGCCGGTCAGTCCAGCAAGGCGGCCGTGAACGTCCCGCGGTGGGCCACCAGCCACGCCTGTACGCGGTCCCAGCGCCGCCAGCCGCCGCGCTCGGCCAGGATCCGGCCGTACCCGGGGTCGCCGCCGGCCACGCGGCCGGCGACGAACGCCCGGCAGGATGCGGTGGCCTGCTCGATGACCTCGGGCAGTTCGGCGCGCTCCCGCGGGGAGAGGCCGTAGCCGTCGGCGAGGATCCGCAGCCGCGCCGCGGCGTCCGGCCCGGTGGGGTAGAGGTCCGCCGCGGACTCGGGATCGAGCATGGGGACCCAGTAGCGGGCGGTCATGGCGACGTCCCACACGGGCCGGCCGGGGGCCGCCAGGTCGAAGTCGATCAGGGCGGCGGCACGGCCGTCGCGGAAGACGACGTTCTCCAGGCACACGTCGTTGTGGCACAGCAGCGTCCCTCCCGCCGGGTCGGCCAGTTCCCGGGGCCACGGGGCGCGGCCGTCGACCTCGATGGCCGCGCTCGCCTCGTGCAGGCGCCGCAGCAGGCTGCCCACCGACCGCAGCGCGGTCTCGGCCATCACCCACTCCGGGAACGGCGGCAGGGCGACGTCGCCGGGGATCCAGGTCAGCTGTTCACGGCCGTCATCGGTGAGACGGAGCGGCCTCGGGGCCGCGTCGAAGCCGCGTTCCCCGAGTGCGAGGAGGTGGGCGTGGAGGGCCCGCGCGGTGCGTGGCGCCGGCCGCTCCACCAGGGCACCGCGCCGGAAGACCGCGCCCGCGTTGACCATGCCGCCGGCCAGGGCCTCCCCGTCCGCCGAGTCCGCCCCGTCCGCCGCCCCGCCCCCGGTCGTCATGCCGGTCACGCTACCGTCGGTTCGGCCGCGGGTCAGCGTGAGTGGTCAGGGATGGTAGACGGACTGGAGCTGCTGGTACGCCGCCAGCCCTTCGGGGCCCAGTTCCCGGCCGAGGCCGCTGCCCTTCACGCCGCCGTAGGGGGAGGTGATGTCGGGCAGATAGCCGTTGAGGCCGATCGTGCCCGTGCGGATCCGGCGGGCCACGCGCGCGCCGCGTTCCAGGTCGGTGGTCCAGACGCTGCCGGCGAGGCCGTACACGGAGTCGTTGGCGAGGCGGACGGCGTCGTCCTCGTCCTCGTAGGGGGTGACCGTCAGGACCGGGCCGAAGATCTCCTCCTGCGCGATCACCGAGGAGTTGTCGACGTCGGCGAAGACGGTCGGTTCGACGAACCAGCCGCGGTCGAGACCGGGCGGGCGGCCCCCGCCCGCGGTGAGCCGGGCGCCGTCGGCCAGGCCCCTGCCGATGTAGCCCTCCACGCGCTCCCGCTGCCGGGAGCTGACCAGCGGGCCGATCTGGGTGGCGGGGTCGAGCGCGTCGCCCACCCGCGCGTCGCGCGCCATCGCGGTGTAGACCGCCACGACCTCGTCGTAACGGCTGCGGGGTGCCAGGATCCTGGTGCTCGCGAAGCAGGTCTGGCCGTTGTTGAGGAAGCTGGTGGTGAAGCGCTCCCCGGCGTCCGCCCCGAGGTCGGCGTCGTCCAGGACGACGGCCGCGGACTTGCCCCCGAGTTCCAGCGTCACCGGCCGGAGCAGGGCAGCGCAGGCGGCGGCGACCCGGCGTCCCGACGCGGTCGAGCCGGTGAAGGCGACCTTGTCGACGCCCGGGTGCGCGACCAGGTACGCGCCGATCTCACGCCCGGCGGGAACGATGCCGACCACTCCGGCGGGCAGGCCCGCCGCGGCGACCGCCTCGGCCAGCAGCACCGAGTCCAGGACGGTCTCCGGGGCCGGCTTGAGGACCACCGTGCAGCCGGCGGCCAGCGCCGGGGCGAGCTTGAAGAAGGCCAGGGTCTGCGGGAAGTTCCAGCTCATGACGGCGGCGACGACGCCCACCGGCTCCCGGCGGACCTCGGTCGTGCCCCGGGGCAGGCCGGACCGGAACTCCGCACGGGGCGCCGCGCTGACCAGTGCGGCGTAGTACCGCAGGAGGGCGGCCGGGACGGAGCCCTCGAACGCGCGGGAGAAGGAGATCGGCATGCCGTTCTGCGCGCTGACGGTGCTCGCGGTCGCCTCGCTCCGGGCGTCGAGCTCATCCGCGAGCCGGACCATGGCCGCCGCGCGGCGCTCTGGCTCCCAGGAGGGCCAGCCGCCCGGGGTGTCGAAGGCGGTGCGGGCCGCGCGGACGGCGTGGTCGACATCGGCCGTCGTCGCCTCCGGCACGGCCCCCAGGAGTTCGCCGGTGCCGGCCGATGTGACGGTGATGGTGCGGCGGCCGGACGGTTCGGTCCACCGGCCCCCGATGAACAGGCGGTTCTCATGTGCGTTCATGGCAAGGGAAGTCATGACGGGCACTTCCTCCGGCGGCGGCCGGCAGGGCCGCCCCCTGCTTGGTCCCGTGGCCGTGGCCGCATGCGTGCCGCGGCACCGGCCCGGGGTGCGTGCGCGATGGTGGTCCGGCGCGCCGCGGCGGCGCGACCGGCGTACGAGCGACCCGCGAAGCGGCAGCGGGGCGCCGCGCCTTGGATGCCGCCCCGGGGCGGTTGGGCCCTCTCCGGCGGCGATTCATACGGTTTGTGCGGTTGTGCACCCTGACGTCCCCGAGGCTACACCCATCTGGGGGCACGTGACATCAGATGGCGTCGGCGGCCGCGGCGGCGTCTACCGGTGGGGTCCCAGGGCGAGTTCAGATCCACCCGCGACGGGTGGCCTCCATGGCGATCTGGAAGCGGGTCTGCGCGCCGAAGCGCTGCATGAGCTTGGTGACATGCCGCTGCACGGTCCGCTCGCTCCACCCCATCGCGCGCCCGGCGGCCTTGTCCGTGGCGCCCGCCGCGAGCAGCGTCAGCAGCCGTGCCTCCTGCGGCGACAGCTCCTCACCGCCGCCCCGCGCCGCGACCGCCTCGTGCGCCCGGACGTGGACGCTGCGCTCCCACACCGCCTCGAAGAGGGCGATCAGGGCGTCCAGCAGGGGCGAGGGGTGGATGAGGTAGCAGGCGGTCACGACGTTGTCGCCGGGGCGCAGCAGGGGGATGATGGCCAGCCGGTCGTCCGATACGGCCAGTTTCATGGGCAGGTCGGGGGCTATGCGCGCCTGTTCGCCGTGGCGTATGCCGAGCGTGACGTCGTCCAGCCAGCCGGGGAGCGCCAGGACGCTGCTGTCGTAGATGACGCGATAGGCCACCCCGCGGTCCAGCAGGTCGAGCTCGTCCGGGTTCGGCTCGGTGTGCGCCTCGACCGCGGCGTACGGGGGGCGGTCGAAGCCGCGCACCTGGGTGCGGGTGCTCTGCTGCATGTGCGCCCAGCGGCGGTTGACGTCGTCGCGGCCGGAGACGACCTCCACGAGGTCGTCCGGGTTCACGAAGCGGGTGGCGGCGCGGTAGAGGTCCATGAGGCCGGCGACCTGCGCGCGCACGTCGTTCAGCGAGCGTTCGCGGTCCCGCAGCACCGCCTCCAGTCCGGTGTCGGGGGAGACCGCGACATAGGTGACGGGACGCCCGGGGGAGCGGATCGCGAGTCCGAGCGCCACGAGGGACTGCAACGAGCGCCGGGCCGCGGCGGCGGCGAGGTGGCCGTCGTGGGCGAGATCGGTGACGGTGGCCTGTGTCCGGCGGATCAGGATCTCGTAGACCGCCTCGTCCTGGGGGCTCAGGCCGATCGATTCGAGCATGAGGCTTCTCCGGGTGCCGGGGAGCATGAACGCGCGTCGCATCCACGACACTTGGCGGGGAGTCGCCGCCTGATCATCCTGTCAGGACGATCAAGCCGGTGACGGCGTTCCGGCATTTCCGCCGTCCGCGGTGCCGTGTCGCCCCGGACGCCGAACGGGACGCGCGTGATCGCCTATCGTCGTGCCGACGGGGATCGATCGCGCCGCCACGGCGGCATCCGCGGGAGGACGACTGTGCGCACGAGGGACCTGGGACGCAGCGGGCTTCGGGTGTCCGAGATCGGCTACGGAGCCTGGGGCATCGGGGAGTCGGCGTGGGTGGGCGCGACCGAGGACGAGTCGGTCCGGGCGCTGGACCGGGCCGTCGACCTCGGGGTGAACTTCATCGACACCGCCCGCGGCTACGGCGAGAGCGAGCGCATCGTGGGGCGGTTCGTCCGCCGCCGGGCCGGGGCGGGCGACGACATCCTCGTGGCGACGAAGGTCCCTCCGAAGAACCGCCTGTGGCCCGCGCCCGGCGGCGTCGACCCGGCGGACGCGTTCCCGGGCGCGCACATCCGCGAGAGCCTGGAGACCAGCCTGCGGGCGAGCGGCCTCGACCACTTCGACGTCCTCCAGTTCCACGTGTGGAGCGACGAGTGGGTGGGCCGCGGCGACTGGCTGGAGACGATCGCCGAGCTGAAGAAGGAGGGGAAGATCCGCCTCTTCGGCGTCTCCGTCAACGACCACGAACCCGGCAACGCGCTCGCCCTGGTGCGCAGCGGCGTGGTCGACACCGTGCAGGTCATCTACAACATCTTCGACCAGGCTCCCGCGGACGCCCTCTTCCCGGCCTGCCAGGAGCACGGCGTCGGCGTCATCGTCCGGGTGGCGCTCGACGAGGGCGGGCTCACCGGCCGCGTCACCGCCGGGACCACCTTCCCGGAGGGCGACTTCCGCAACCGCTACTTCCGCGGCGACCGCCCCGCCCAGGTCGAGCGGCACGTCGACGCCATCGTCGGCGACCTCGGCATCGGCCGCGAGGAGCTCGCCGAGACGGCGCTGCGCTTCGTCCTGAGCTCCCCGGCGGTCTCCACCGTGATCCCCGGCATGCGCTCCGTGCGCAACGTCGAGCGGAACGCCGCCGTGAGCGACGGCCGCGCCTTGGCGCCCGGACAGCTCGACGTGCTGGGCCGTCACCGCTGGCAGCGGAACTTCTACGGCGGCTGAGCCGCACTGGGCGGGCGTTTACCTAGACGAAATCTAAGTATTGCAACATATGTCCCTTATTGGTGCAAACATGGGATGTATGCGTACTTCGTGGCTGACTCATCCGCAGGGCACTCTCGCCGCGCGGCCCCGCACGCGCGAGATCGTGGATCGTCCCTGGCACATGCTGATAGGCGGGGAACTGACCGACGCGGTCTCGGGGGGCACGGTCGACGTGATCAACCCGGCGGACGAGACGGTGGCCGCCCGCATGCCCCACGGGGGCTCCGTCGACGTGGACGCCGCGGTCGACGCCGCCCGCGACGCGGCGCCGTCCTGGGCCGCGACCTCGATCGGCGACCGGGCCGCCGTGCTGACCGCGCTGGCCGAAGCCGTGGAGGCGCACGGCGAGGAGCTGGCCTGGATCGACACGATCGACAACGGCAGCCCGATCGCGGTGATGCGGGGCGACTTCCGCGTGGCGGTGGCCCAGCTGCGCTACTTCGCCGGCCTGGCGCTCCAGCTGCGCGGCGAGACCATTCCCATGGCCGACCACGACGCGCTCGACTTCACCCTGCGCGACCCCTTCGGCGTGGTCGGGCGGATCATCCCGTGGAACCACCCGCTGATGTTCGCGGCGGCCCGTATCGCCGCGCCGCTGCTGGCCGGCAACGCCGTCGTCCTGAAGCCCGCCGAGGCGACGTCCCTGTCGGCGCTGCGCCTCGGTGAGATCGCCGCCCGCATCGTGCCGCCGGGGGTGCTCAACATCGTGCCGGGCCTCGGTTCCGTGGTCGGCGAACGGCTCGTGACCCACCCCGACGTCCCGCGCATCGCCTTCACGGGCTCGTCGGCCACGGGCCGGCGCGTCCAGGCGCGCGCGGCGAGCGCCGCCGTCAAGACGGTCACCCTGGAACTCGGCGGGAAGAACCCCGTCATCGTGTTCCGCGACGCGGACGTGCCCGCCGCGATCGACGGCGTCATGGCCGGGATGAACTTCACGTGGCAGGGCCAGAGCTGCGGATCCACCTCCCGTCTGCTCGTGCACCAGTCGCTGTACGAGCGCGTGGTCGGGGAGGTGGGCCGGCGCATGGACGACCTGCGGATCGGCGACCCCTCCGAGACCGGCACCGATGTCGGCCCCCTGGTCTCGTCGGCCCACTACAGCAGGGTCTCCTCCTACATCCGGGCCGGCCTCGCCGACCCCGCCCTCGACCTCGTCGCGGGCGGCACGTTCCCCGACCGTCCGGGGTACTACGTCCGGCCCACCCTCTTCTCCGCACCCGCCGGGCCCGGCGGCCCCCTGTTCACGGACGAGATCTTCGGGCCGGTCCTCGTCGCGGCCCCCTTCGACACCTACGAGGAGGCCGTCGCCGAGGCCAACGCCCTGCCCTACGGCCTCACCGCAGGTGTCTGGACCACCACCCTCCGCACCGCCCTGTCCGCCGCCCGCGACCTGCGCGCGGGTTACGTGTGGGTCAACTCCAGCTCGGGCCATCTCCCCGGCACCGCCTTCGGCGGCGTGAAGAACTCCGGCGTGGGACGGGAGGAGGGCATCGAGGAGCTGGAGGGGTACACCCAGCCGAAGAACGTCTACGTGCGCTTCTGAGCGGTCTCCTCTGTCGCCGGCCGGTTCACATCCGCGGCGCCGCACGAGGGCGGTCAGGCCCAGCCCATTTCCGTGTACAGGCGGCCGTGCCGGATGCCGTCGATGGCGGCGCGGGTGTAGGGGACGGTGGGGTCGGGAAGGCGGTCGGCGGGCCACCAGTCCCAGCTGACGCACTTGTCGGGTTCGAGGAGTTGCGGCTCGCCCTTCCACTGCCGGGCGCGGAAGACCAGTTGCAGGCGGGGCCGGGTGCCGGGTGCGTGGAGCATGTGGACGGCGTGGACCAACTCGACGTCGTTCGGGTCGATGACCAGGCCCGCCTCCTCGCGGGCCTCGCGCACGAGGCAGGCGACGGCGGACTCCTGCTCGCAGTGCCCGGCAAGGAAGTGGTGCTGCAGCGGTGCGAAGGGCGAGTCCGGGTGGCGCAGGCCGAGCAGGACCTCACCGTCGCGTTCGAGGTACAGGTGGGCGCCGATGACGTTCGGCGCGCCGCGTCCTGCCCGCGGTCCGCCGGACGGCGGCACGGGGCCGACGGCGGCCTGGTGGCGGGCGATCACACCGGCCGCCCAGGGCGCCACCGTCAGGTGCGCCATCGTCGCGACGTCGAAGAACGCGAACATGATGCCCTCGCCCACCTCGATGAGGGAGGGGTTGCCGTCCCACCGGCCCAGGAAGATCTGGATGTGCGGCCGGGGGCGGCCGTCGGGGCCGGGGCGGTCGACGACGCCTAAACGGGTGAGGCCGTCGATCGTGAGGCCCGCCTCCTCCATCAGCTCCCGCGCGATCGCCTCCTCCGGCGTCTCGTCGCCCTCCCTGGCCCCGCCGGGGAGTGACCAGGTGCCCGGGTCGCTGATCGGCTTGTTGGCGTCCCGCAGGTGGAGCAGGTACTGACCGTGCCGGTTGACGATCAGCGCGGTGGTCTGGTGGGGCTCGGGCGTGACCGCGGGCATGGGCGAGTCCTTCGGGATCGGTGGGTGTCAGGTGACGGAGGGGCCGGGGCGGGCGCCCCGCCGCCGGGCGGCTCCGGGCAGTACGGGCGGAACTCGGCGGCGTGCGGCGCGGGTTGCGCCGTCCAGCAGGATGCCAGGACATAGGTGCACCACAGGCGGATTCCGGACAATCCGGGGCACCTGGCGCGTCGGGAGCCGGACCGGCCGGACGGACCGGCGACATGAAGGCCGGCGGCACCGCGAGACGAAGCCCCGGCGGGGCCAGGGCCGGGGCTTTTCGTCGCGGTGCCGCCGGCAAGCAGCGGGGCCAGCGGGGCGCGGGCGGGCGGGGGCGGACCCCGGTGGCTCACATGTGGTGGACCGTGCCTTCCTTGCGCGCATAGTGGGTGGCCGCCAGGACGGCGGCCATGAGCTCCGCGTCCAGGGCCGAGGTGTCGGCGAGACGGGTGGGGGCCGTATAGGAGTTGAGGAGGGTCTTGGTCACCCGCAGAGCGCCCTCCGGGCGGCGCACGACGGGCCGCGCCCATGCGGCGATGGCGTCGTCGAGCTGCGCTTCGGGGACGACCTTCTGCAGCACGGACAGGGACAGCGCCTCCTGGGCGTCGAAGGACCTTCCGGTGAGGACGAGCTCGCGCACGCGCGCGGCGCCGATCTCGTTGAGGAGCCGGGGGAGGAGGCCGCCCCAGGCGGTGGGGAGGCCGAGGGCGAGTTCCGGGAGGCGGAAGGAGCAGGTGTCGGCGCCCACGCGCAGGTCGCAGGCGAGGGCCAGGCCGAGCCCCGCGCCGATGGCCTTGCCGTGGACCTTGGCGATGGTGACCGCGGAGTTGCCGCTCAGTGCCTCGCAGACGAGGCGGCCCTTGGTGGCCGACGTGCGGATGCCGCCGCCGGTGGGGTCGTGGTCGAGGAAATCGGTGTACTCGGTGCGGTCGCCGCCCAGGCAGAAGTCGTCCCCGGCGCCGGACAGCACGATGACCCGGACCCCCGGCTCCGGGGCGCCGAGGACCGCGAGCAGTTCGTCCAGCATGGCCTCGGTGACGGCGTTGCCCTGGTCGGGGTCGTGCAGCTCGATGTCCAGGACCGGGCCCCGCCGGCCGGTCCTGAGGGTCCTGAGGGGCCCGAGCGTGGGGGTGGTCGTGCAGGGGAGGGACTGCGGGGCGTTCATGCCGTCACTTTCATGGAGGTCACACGGCGGAAGACCATGCGGGGCGCGTACGAGGGCGCGGAGGCGAGGCGAAGTGTGGGGAATCGTTTCAGCAATGCGGTCAGCAAAGTGCGGGCCTCGAGCCGGGCCAGCGCCGCCCCCAGGCAGTAGTGGGCGCCGCCGCCGAAGGTGAGATGCGTGCCCTTGCGGAGGATGTCGTAGACATGGGGATCGGCGTTGCGCCGCGGATCGTGGTTCGCCGCCCCGTACATCACGTGCACCATGGTGTCCTTGGCGATCGGGACGCCCCCCAGGACCGTGTCGTCGGCGGCGACGCGGCTGTTGAGGTGGATGGGCGGGTCGTAGCGCAGTGCCTCCTCGATGGCGTCGTCGACGTGCTCGGGGTGACGTCGCAGCCACTGCCAGCGCGCCGGCTCGTCGAGCAGCAGCCATACGGCCACCGACAGCAAGGTGGCCGTGGTCTCCAGGGAGGCGATGGTGAGGAACATGACCAACTGGTAGATCATCCGGTCGGCCGCCTCGCGGTCGCCGGGCAGCTGCTCGTCCCAGTGCCGGATCCAGCCGGACAGGACATCGTTGCCAGGCCGTGCGCGCCGGCCGTTCACCAGCTCGGTGAAGAAGGCCCGCATATCGGCCGTGGCCTCTTCCGATATGGCCAACTCCGACTTGGTGGGCAGCAGTTCCTGCGCGTGTACCTGGCGGTGCGTGAAATCGAGGATGCGTGCGTACTCCGTGGCCGGGATGTCCAGCCAGCGGCCGATGGTGACGACCGGCAACTGCTCGCTGACGGTGCCGACGAAGTCGGCGGCGCCGTCGGCGAGCAGCCTGTCCTCCAGCGAGTCGAGAAGCCGGGCGACGTGCCGCTCGACCTCCGGCCGCATGTCGGCGACGGTGGCGCGGTCGAAGGGGTTCCCGAGGCTGCGGCGCTGGCAGGTGTGGGCCGGCGCGTTCAGCCGGGACAGCGTCCGGCTCATCTCCTGCGTGGCCGGGGCGTGCCAGCGCTCGGTGTCGCGCTGCCGCTCCTGCCAGGCGAAGTCGGGGACGATCCAGTTCCTGCCGCGCAGGACCTGGTCGCAGGCGTCGTATCCGGTGATGAAGTACCCGCCCCAGGGGGCGGGCACGACATCACCCATGGTGCGCAGTTCCTCGTAGAGGGGGAAGGGATCGGCCTGCCCCTGGGCGGTGCGAAGGCGCCGAAGGACGGATATGACGGCTCGACGGTCAATGACTGTGCCGCTCATGTCACCGACTGCGGTCACGCAGAGCTCCTCGTGCTGGGCGTCCGGACCGGCGGAACCTACCCGTCCCCCTCCTGCGGTCATGCGGTCCTTGGGTGTTGCTCCTGTCACATGCCGCTCGTCAGACGCGGAAGAGGTCCAGGAAGGTGCTCCAGAATCCCTTCTTCGCCTGCGGCCGGGCCGGCGAGGACGGCTCCCCCTCCGCCGTCACCGGACCGGTCGCCGCCGGCTCCTGGGCCTGCGGCAGCGGCTCGGCGAACCGGGTGGCGGGAATGGGGCTGAAGCTCACCGGCAGTGCCACCAGGGCCCGGTGGAACGGACCCGGGCGCCACTGCAGCTTCTCGGGGTCCTCGGCGAGCGTCAGATCGTGGAGGGTGTTGAGGATCTTCTCCACCGCCGTCAGGGCGATCAGCTGGGCCGGGGACTTCGCCGGGCAGGCGTGCGGCCCGGCACCCCAGGCGAGGTGGGCGCCCTTGCTCAGCGTCTCGCGCTCGGCGGTGAGCGCCGGGTCGCTGTTGGCGGCGGCGAAGCTGATGACCAGCGGGGTGCCGGCCGCCACCTCGACGCCGTCGAGGTCCACGTCCTGAAGCGGGTAGTGCGTCGCGTAGTTGGCGATCGGGGGGTTGTTCCACAGCACGTCGTCCATGGCCTCCTCGATCAGCATGCCCGACCGGCGGCCCGAGGAGTCCTCGGACAGCAGCAGGAGCAGGGTGTTGCCGATGAGGTTGCGCTCGGGCTCGACGCCGGCGCCCATGAGCATGACGAGCTGGTCCTTCAGCTCCTCGTCGTTGAGGCCCGCGGGGTGCGCGATCAGCCAGGAGGTGATGTCCTCGCCGGCCGTGCGCCGCTTGAGGGCGATCAGCTCCATCAGGCAGGCGGTGAGCTCCTCGTTGGCCCGCAGGGCGTCCTCGCCGTCGAAGATGGCGGCCATCGAGGTGGTCAGGCGGTCACCGATGTCGGCGGGGCAGCCGAAGAGCTTGTTGAACAGCAGCAGCGGCAGCAGCTTGGCGTAGTCGTTCAGCAGGTCGGCGCGGCCGCGCTCGCTGAACTGGCTGATCAGGTAGTCGGCTATCTGCTCCACATCACGGGCCAGCCGGCTGACGTTGAGCTTGTCGAGGCTCTCGGTGACCGCCTTGCGCAGCCGCAGGTGCACCGTGCCGTCGGTGAACAGGCAGTTGGGCCGGTAGGCCATCATCGGCAGGACGGGGTTGTCCAGCGCGATGCGGCCCTCGTTGAGCGCGGCCCAGCGGCGGGAGTCACGGGCGAAGAGCGTGGGGTTCTGCAGGACGCGGCGCGCGGTGTCGTGCTCGGTCACCAAGGTGGCGTCGACACCGGGGGACAGCTCGACCGGGGCGGCGGGGCCGAAGTCGCGCAACTGGTCGTAGATCCGCCCGGGGTCGGCCGCGAAGTCGTGGCCGTGCATCGGGCATCTGGCAGGGGCGCCGGGGACGGGGGTGGCGTGCTGAGATTCCATGGGGGTTCCTTGAGGGGGCCGGAGCCTTCCCGCCCTTGTGGGCGGCGAAGGGTCCGGCGGTCAGGCGGCGTGGGTGAGCAGGTGCTGGACGAGGGAGATCAACGCCTGTGCCGAGGAGGCCTCGTCACGGGCGTCGCAGTACACGACGGGGGTGTGCGGGAAGAGGTCGAGCGCCTCCCGTATCTCGTCCTCCTGGTAGCGGTGCTCGGCGTCGAAGTTGTTGACGGCGATGGCGTACTCCAGGCCGTACTTCTCGACGAGGTCGATGACGGGGAACGACTCGGCGAGCCGCGCGGGGTCGACCAGCAGCAGTGCCCCGAGCGCGCCCCGGGACATGTCCTCCCACAGCTGCATGAAGCGCTGCTGACCAGGGGTGCCGAAGAGGTAGAGGACCAGTTCCTCGCTCAGCGTCAGGCGGCCGAAGTCCAGCGCGACCGTGGTGGTCCGCTTGTCCGGCGCGCCCGCCAGATCGTCCACGTGGAGCGAGGCCTGCGTCATCTTCTCCTCGGTGCGCAGCGGGGCGATCTCCGAGAGTGTGCCGATCAACGTCGTCTTGCCCACGGCGAAGTGCCCCACCACGAGGATCTTCGCGGCGGTGGTCACCCCCTCCGACACATACGCGCTGTCAGGCAAAGCGCCTTTGGAGTCCATGCAACACCTCTTCGAGGATTCTCTTGTCGACGGCCTGGGCGGGGGGCGGGGCTTCACGGCGCAGCAGATGCCCATGCTCGGTTAAATCGGTCAGCAGCAACCTCGCGACGCCCACCGGGAGTTCCAGGTGGGCGGCCACTTCGGCCACCGACAGGTAACCCCCGGAGCACAGCTCCCAGATGGCACGCACCTCGGGACCGGCCCCGAGGGGCAGCTCCCGGTCGGGGGCGATGGTGACCAGGGTGAGCAGGGACAGCTTGTCCGCGGCCGGGAGTTGGCGGCCGCCGGTGATGACGTAGGAGCGGACGAAGTCGCTCGAGACCGGTTCCTCCTTGCCGGACGACGTCATGCCTCGGCACCGGCGTTCTGGCGAGGCGGCGTGGTCATCGCCTTGCCCAGCGCGCCGACCTGTTGCTGCATACGGAAACTCATGGCCTCCATGTCCACGTCCGGGGCCGCCGACGCGGCGAGGTACGCGCCGTCGCCCGCGGCGATCAGGAAGATCCAGCCGTGCTCGTACTCCAGCAGCGTCTGCCGCCACGGACTCGCACCGCCGCCGGCGAACGGGGCCACGGCCCGCGACAGCGACTGCATCGAACTCATCGCCGCCGCGTTGGTCTCCGCGTCGTCACGGCCGATCTCGCTGGACTTCTCCAGCAGCAGACCGTCGGCCGAGACGAGGATCGCGTGCCGGGCGCCGCGCACCTGGAGTACGTCGTTCAGCACCCACGACAGATCGGGGTTCATTGGTCCTGGAGTCCTTCCGTGTTCGTCATGTCCCGACCGGACAGGGTTCCGCGCTGGAACGCACCGATACGCGAGGCCCGCGTACCGCTGGCCGGCTCCGGCTCCGGCGCGGGGGTGCCGCCGGATTCGGACGCCGCCGGGGCGGCGGGCTGCGGCAGCACCGACACCCGCTGGCGACGGCGCTTGGGCAGGCCGCCCGCCGTCGTGCCGGTGGCGGCCATGGGAACGGGAGCGCTCACGGGCGCCAGGCGCTTGGGGGGCGCCGGCTCGGCGTTGTCGTGGTCGTGGGCGCGGTCGTGGACGGCCTCGGGCTGCGGTACGGGGATTTCGTTGCTCAGAAGGCCCTCCGGCAGAAGGATTACCGCCCGCACGCCGCCGTACGGGGAGACGGAGTCGACGGAGACCTCGAACCCGTAGCGGGCCGCGAGCATGCCCGCGACGGCGAAACCGAACTTCGGGGGGTTGCCGAGCGTGGTGATCCCCACCGGAGCGGTCGGGGACAGCAGGAGCGCGGCGCGGTCCTTCTCCTCCTGGCTCATACCGAGGCCGGCGTCGTCGACGATCACGCAGACGCCCTTGGGGACGGCACGGATGTTGATCTCGACCGGGGTGTCGGGCGCGCTGTAGTTGGTGGCGTTGGCCAGCAACTCGGCGAGCACGACGGCCACCGGCTCGACGGCCCGGCTGGCGACCGTGAAGTGCACCTGCGCGTGGATCTGGACCCGGTCGAACCGCCGGATGCGGCCCTGCGCGCTGCGCGCCACGTCGTACACCGAGGCGATGGCCTCACGGCGGCCGAGCCAGCCGCCGCAGAGCACGGCGATCCCCTGGGCACGGCGGCCGAACTGGCTGTTGGCGTGGTCGATCGCCATCAGGTCGGCGAGGATCTGAGGGTCGTCGCCGTACTTCTTCTGCACGCGGTCGATGACGACCTGCTGCTCGTCGGCGAGCACCTGCAGTGTGCGCATCGCCGACTTCAGGACGGTCTTGGTGTCCTCCTCCGCATCCTTGCGCACTTCCGCCACTTCGGCGGCGTGCTGTTCCCGCAGTTCGGCATGGGCCGCGCGGATGTGGTCCCGCTCCTGCTGCAGCGAGGTGCGTTCGCCCTGGAGCCGGGCGTTGTTGCTGCGCAGGATCATGTTCGTCCTGCGGGCGCGCAGGATGACCAGGACGGCGGCAAAAAATACAGCTATCGAGATCCACAGGAGTGGATCAGCCCAAATTGATGTCATGAGGCTCTCTTCAAGTCGCATCACGCAGGAAGCGACGATCCTGGCCGCGGCGTCGGGCCGGCGGCGAACACCGGGACAGGGTGTGTGCCGTCGTGCCGAGCCAAGAGCCGCTCCTCCGAGATGGGGCCCTGGAGACTGTCCCCCGCGCGCATGACGCGCCATCAGCCTTCTGGAAACCCGATCACCCTAGCAGTAGTGGATCACCAAACAACCAGGCGGTTGGGGCACTTGAAGATCTTCACATGGTCACCCCAAACCTCCAGGTCAGCTGCCCCTGCGGGGTGGGTGGGCGCGGTGCTCGGCTTGTCCCGCCATGCCCGGATCGGGCCACTGCCGGGAGGCCGGAGAAGGAAGCCCGGGAAGACGGGAGAACACCGGACGGGCCGGGCGGCCGGGGCTGTCGAGATGCCTCCCGGCCCGGCTAGAATCCGGCCCCGGCCTGCAGCAGCGCCACGTCCCGCCGGACGACGCAAGGGGGTTCCCGTGCCGTGGACCGTGCCAGAGCAGATCAAGCTCACGATGGTGCACCACGTGGAAAGCACAGTGGAGCTGAGAGTGCTCCGGACCTTGGCGCGGGAGACCTCGTCCGTGGTGCGCCGCCCCGACCACGGCGAGTTGAGGGTGACCGTGCGGTGCGGACACTGCGGGCGTGAGGGCGTGTTCGCCGTCCAGGACCTGGAGACGACCCGGCGCCTGCGCCGCGGCCCGGTGATCCGCTCGTCGGCCGCTGCCGCCGTCCTCCTGACGGCGACCGTCGCACTGTGGGTCGTCGGCTTCGCCCGCGAGAGCGCCCTGTTCCTGGTCCTGGCGTTTGTCGCGTCGCTGATTCTCGGGCCGATCGGTATCGCCCTGGCGTTGGACCCCAGCAGGAACATCGGTGTCGAGGTGCCGGACATGGTCCCCACCGACGCCACGGACACCACAGGCAGCGCCCGCCGGCGCAAGGCCCTGGCCTGCATGGGGCGTGCCCGCCCCGCCTGACCGGGCGGCCGGGGATCACTCCGGTTGGCACAGGACCGTTTCCGCAGGTTCGTGCGGACGGTTCTGGCCCATCGGCACGGGGGCGGCGGCGCCGGGCACGACCCCGAACGCGCGCGTGAGGTGTACCAGAGCTCGACGATGGGGGCGCTGATCCGCTGCGCGGCCTGATCGCCGGCACCGACGTGGCCGGTGGTGGAGACCTGCCAGGCGGCCGGAGTGGTGTTGCGGGAACTGGGGGACCACTACCTCGGTCGCGGCTCTTTCGCAACCAGCCCGGTGACATCGTCATCTCCCACGCCGAAGCGCTGGTGATCATCGGCTTCGACGCCGTCGCGTACGACCTCGAACTGTGGAACACCGATCCGTCGGGCACCGTCGTGCCCATCGACTGCCTGCCCGCGAACGTCGACGACCACTACCTGCAAGCCGTGGAGTTGCGCGGCGACGTGGCCGCCATCCTCCGCGAGCTGGCCGAGCAGCGCGAATCGTTGGTCGGCATCGACACGTCGGCACGCGCGGTAGGCCACAACGGAAGCGGCCTGAACCCGGTGTCGGTCCTGCTGACGCTCCGTGACACGGTGGACGACGACCCCACCGCCACCTGCGACGTCGGCCGGCTGGCTGGCTCGCACTACATCTACGTGACTCCTCCTCCGGCTGATGCGGGGGCTTCTCGCTATGCCGGGTTGGCGTTGCGACGGACCAGCCCGGCCCGTAGAACGTTGGTGGCTGCCACTGTGTCGGCGTGCGCGGTGTGGCCGCAGGCGAGGCAGTGGAACTTTTCCTGTGTGGGCCGGTTCTCCTTGGCGGCGCGCCCGCATTCGGGGCAGGTGCGGGAGGTGTTGCGGGGGTCCACGGCGAGCACTTCCCGTCCGGCACTTTCAGCCTTGGCGTGCAGGATCGTCAGGAACACCCCCCAACCGGCGTCGTTGATCGACTTGTTGAGCCCGGCCTTGGCGGCGGCCCCGTTGGGCAGGAAGATGTCCGGCTGGTCGGGGTCGGACTTCGGTGCGGGGGCCCTGGTCATGTTGCGGATCCGGAGGTCTTCGTGCGCGATGAAGTCGTGTGCGCGGACCAGGCCGAGGGCGGTCTTGTGTGCGTGGTCGAGCCGCTGGCGCCGTACCTTGCCGTGGAGCCGGGCAACCTTCTCCACCGCGCGCTGGTGGTTGGCGGTGCGGTCCTCGGCCTTGCGGCGCGGGAACCGGGACAGGGCCTGCTGCGCGGCTTCGAGCTTCCCGGCTGCGCGCCGGCCGTGGCGTGGGTTGGGTACGAACCGCCCGGCGCGCCGCCATCACTCCAGGCCACCGGGGTCCCGCGGGCCGCCCGTGGGTACCGTATGAGTCACGGAGTCCCTCTCCGGCCACCTCTGCGAAAGGCGATCCATGAGCGGCGAACCGTACTGCGACATCCCGGTGCCGGCCTCCGTGGACTGGACGGCCGCCCCTGGCGAGCCGGTCGCGGAGTGCACCCTGTGCCGGGAGCCGACCGAGTACAAGGCGCAGATCCCCGGCACCCCGCTCTGCCCGCGCTGCGAGTGGCAGGAGGCCCAGCGCACCGCCTGCTCCGGCTGAGCCACGGGGGCGCACCCCTGCCGGCTCAGCCGGCGGAGACCCGGCGCAGCGGCGCCAGGGCGTTGCTCCACGCGACGACCTGGTCCAGGACGAGGCCCAGCTCCTCGGCCCGGCGCGGGCCCGGCGCGAACCGGCTCATGTCGGCGAAGTCGCGGAACAGCGACAGCGCCACCTGCGCACGCACCGTGGCCACCTGTACCTCCGCCATCACCAGCCGCAGGTGCTCCACCGCGCGCGTCCCGCCGGCGCTGCCGTAACCCACGAACCCCGCCGCCTTGTTGTTCCACTCCGCGTACAGGAAGTCGATGGCGTTCTTCAGCGCGCCGGGGATCGAGTGGTTGTACTCGGCGGTCACGAAGACGAACCCGTCGAACGACGCGACCTTCTCCGCCCACGCCTGCGTGTGCGGGCGGCTGTAGTGGCCCATCGACGGCGGCACCTGCTCGTCGAGCAGCGGAAGTCCCAGGTCGGCGACGTCGACCAGCTCGTACTGCGCGTCGTCCCGCCCCGCGGCGTTGTCGTACACCCACTCCGCCACGGCCGCCCCGTTGCGGCCGGGCCGCGTGCTGCCGAGAATGACGGCGATCCTGGTCATGGCGGGGCTCCCGGGGCGCTCGTGCGGGGTGGTGGTGTGCGCGGGTCACCTTCCATGCCCGCCCGTCCGGCAACCGGCCGCGTTCACCACTTCGCCCGATCGCCGCGCGGCGGCTGCGCCGGGCGGGTGACGGCCGGGCCGGGCCTCAGGCGGAGGGCCGCCCCGTCAGTACGCCTGCGGTCCGGCCGGCTGCCGGTCCAGCGCCTCGGCCCGGCGTCGCAGATCGGCGGCGATGTCGTCCCACTCAGGGCCGTGGAGATAGAGGCTGTCGGCCGCCTCGCGCAGCAGCGCCGGATCGTCGGGGCGCTGGAGGAGCGCGAGCCGGTAGGCGAGGTTGCGGATCCAGACCGGCAGCAGGCCGTCGACCACGTGCGGGCTGAGGTCGTGCAGCATCGCGATGATCGATTCGGCGTCGGCGAAGGTCAGTTCTTCGACGAAGTGGTGCTCCCGGTGATCGAGCACGCAATCGCGCGTGGGCCGGTACTCGTCTCCGTACAGGCACCGGGCGTGCTCCGTCAGGGTCGTGTGCATGGCGCGCAGTTTAAGGGAACTTGATCAATCCGTGGGCAGGATCTCCACGGCAGTCGCGCAGGTCGGGCCGGGAGTGGTAGCCTCCGCGGCCGCTGTGGATCATCCCCGACACGCCGGGCCGCGGGCGCACGGCGGGGCGCGTGGACACGCGGGGATACTGCGGCCATGCGCGCCGACTTCGATCCCGAGGCGATGAGCAGTGCCGCCTTCTACCGGTTCATGACCTCCGTCATCGTTCCCCGGCCGATCGCGTGGATCTCCACTGTCACGCCCGACGGGCTGACCGAGAACCTCGCTCCGCACTCCTTCTTCTCCATCGCGAGCACCGACCCGCCGATCGTGCAGTTCACCTCGATCGGCCGGAAGGACTCGCTGCGCAACGTGGAGGACACCGGCGAGTTCGTGGTCAACTTCGCCTCCGAGGCGCTGATGCCGCTCGTCAACGCGACGGCCACCGATTTCCCGCGCGGCGTCAGCGAGTTCGACTACGCGGGCATCGAGCGCGAGCCCAGCCTGCGGGTGCGCCCGCCCCGGGTCGCCGCTTCACCTGTCGCCCTGGAGTGCCGCTCGCACACCACCGTGCGGATGGGCAATTCCACCCTGGTCTTCGGGCGCGTGCTGCACGCCGTCGCCGACGAGGGCGTCCTCGCCGACGGTCGCCCCAGCGCCCCGCTGCTGCGCCCGCTCACCAAGCTCGGCGCCGACGAGTGGGGCACCCTGGGGGAGGTCCGCCACCTCAACCGCATCCCCTACGAGGAGCCGCGCCCCGCCCCGCCGACGGCCGGCTGACGGGGAGGTGCCGCGTGCGTCCGGAGGGGTCAGGCACCGCCCTCGTCCCACAGGACGGTGCTGTACGCGCCGGTCAGCGCCCCGACGCGGGCGAGCACATCCTCGGCGGGACGGGGCGCGAGACGCCGTCCGTCGCGCAGCCGCAGTGCCACGTGGCCGTCCACGGCCTCCTTGGGGCCGATGACGGCCTGGTACGGGACCAGACGCGCCGCCCGGACCCGTGCGCCCAGGCTGCCGCGGTCCGGCCCGGCGACCTCGGCGCGCAGGCCGAGATCGAGACAGCGCCCGGCGAGCGCCTCGGCGACGGGTGACTCGGCCTCGGAGACCGGGAGGACCGCGATCTGGGTCGGCGCCAGCCAGGCCGGGAACGCGCCGCCGTGCCGCTCGACGAGATGGGCCACCGCCCGCTCCACGCTGCCGATCACGCTGCGGTGGACCATGGCCGGACGGTGCCTGGCGCCGTCCGCGCCGATGTAGTGCAGATCGAAGCGCTCGGGCTGGTGGAAGTCGACCTGGACGGTGGACAGGGTCGACTCGCGGCCGGCGCCGTCGGCGACCTGCACGTCGATCTTCGGCCCGTAGAACGCGGCCTCGCCCTCCACCGCCTCGTACGGCAGGCCCGAGCCGTCCAGCACCTCGGTGAGCAGTGCGGTCGACCGGCGCCACAACTCCGGGGCCGCGACGTACTTGCCGCCGGGCCCGGGGAGGGAGAGCCGGTAGCGGGCCGGGGTGATGCCCAGCGCCCCGTACGCCCGGCGGATCAACTCCAGGGCCCCGCGCGCCTCGTCGCCGACCTGGTCGAGGGTGCAGAAGATGTGCGCGTCGTTGAGCTGGATGGCCCGGACCCGAGCCAGGCCGCCGAGCACGCCCGACGGCTCGGAGCGGTACATGCCGCCGAGTTCGGCCATGCGCAGCGGCAGCTCGCGGTAACTGTGCGCGCGGGAGCGGTAGATGAGCGCATGGTGCGGGCACAGGCTCGGCCGCAGGACGAACTGCTCGCCGCCCAGCTCCATCGGCGGGAACATGTCGTCGCTGTAGTGGGACCAGTGCCCGGAGATCTCATACAGCTCGCGCTTGCCGAGAACCGGGGAGTGGACGTGCCGGTACCCCGCGCGCCGCTCGGCTTCGTGGACGTAACTCTCCAGGGCGTGCCGTACGGTCGCCCCGTCCGGCAGCCAGTAGGGCAGCCCCGCGCCGATCAGCGGGTCGGTGTCGAACAGGCCGAGCTCCCGGCCCAGTTTGCGGTGGTCGTGCATGGCGGTCTCCTCGCGGGGGTGGCGGGCGAGGAGCCGCGGGAACGCCGAAGCCCCGGGGCACTCGCCCCGGGGCTTCGGACTGATGGCATCGATCAGCGCGCCGGGACACTCTCCGGCGTCGTCGTCATGGCAGCGCGCTTCATGCGGACGACGGTAACAGGGGCGGGGCCGTGCGCGCCGGGCTTTTTCCGGCGGGGCCGGTCGAGGCCGGCTCAGGCTTGCCGGGCGGGCCCGGTCGCGAAGCTCTCGATGTGGGTCATCGCCGCGTCCATGGCCGTCCTGAGGGGATGGGTGGTGCGCCGGACCTGCGTGAGGAGCAGGCCACCCTGGACCGCCGTGAGCAGCACCGTGGCCAGGTCGTGCACATCGGCGTCGGCGGAGAGCTCCCCGCGCTCCTGCATCCGTGCGAGTCCCTCACGGACGGGCCGCTCCCAGGCATCGAAGGCCGCGACGAGATCGCAGCGGGCCCCGTTGTCGGTCTCGACGAGCTCACCGGCCAGGGAGCCGATCTCGCAGCCCCCTGTGCAGTCGCGGCGCTCCTGTTCGGCCACCGTCGCGTCGCACCAGGCGCGCAGCGCCTCGAAGCTGTCGAGGTGGTCCAGGAGCGGGCGCTGGCTGTCGAGACGCGCCTCGGCCTGGTACTGGATGACGGCGCTGACCAGCCCTTGCTTGTCGCCGAAGTAGTGGTACACCTGCGAGGCGCTGACCTTGGCGGCCTGGAGCACGTCGGGAATGCTCGTGCCGGCCACGCCCTTGTGGAACATGAGCTCCGCCGCGGCCTGGACGATGCGCTCGCGGGTGCGGCGGCCCGGCGCGGTGGTCCTCTGCGCGGCCCCCGAGGGGGGCTGGGTGCCGGTCGGTGTCATGCCCTCATGTTATCCCGATTGGAATTGACATTCCAAAAAGCGGCCTGTTGACTTGGAATGACCTTTCCAATCAGTAGGCGCCCGGAGCGTTCCATGCCCGCAACACGACGGCGGACCGACGCCGTGACGGGCCCGTGCCCCGGCGCCGCACCCCGTGAAGGCGGAGCCATGCAGAGCAGCGCACAGATAGGTGTCACCGGCCTCGCGGTGATGGGTCGCAACCTGGCCCGCAACCTCGCACGTCGCGGCTACACCGTCGCCATTCACAACCGCACGCCCGAACGCACCAGAGCCCTGGCCGAGGACTTCGGGCACGAGGGCACCTTCGTCCCCGCGCAGAGCGCGAAGGAGATGGTCGCGTCCCTGGAACGCCCACGCCGTCTGATCATCATGGTCAAGGCGGGCCGGCCCACCGACGACGTGATCGACGAGTACCTGCCGCTGCTCGAACCCGGCGACGTCGTCATCGACGGCGGCAACGCCCACTACGCCGACACCCGCCGCCGCGAGGCGGCCCTGCGCGAGCACGGCATCCACTTCCTGGGCACCGGCATCTCCGGCGGTGAGGAAGGGGCGCTCAACGGGCCCAGCATCATGCCCGGCGGCTCCGCCGAGGCCTACGAACTGCTCGCCCCCGTGCTCCACGACATCGCCGCCACCACCCCCGACGGCACCCCGGCCGTCGCCCACCTCGGCCCCGACGGCGCCGGGCACTTCGTGAAGATGGTCCACAACGGCATCGAGTACGCCGACATGCAGCTCATCGCCGAGGCCTACCATCTCCTGCGCCACGCCACCGGCTTCGGCCCCGAGCGCATCGCCGACGTCTTCCGGACCTGGAACGAGGGGCGGCTCAACTCCTACCTCGTGGAGATCACCGCCGAGGTCCTGAGCCACCGCGACGCCGCCACCGGACTGCCGTTCGTCGACGTCATCGCCGACGCCGCCGAGCAGAAGGGCACCGGGCGCTGGACCGTGCAGAGCGCGCTCGACCTCGGTGTCCCAGTCTCCGGCATCGCCGAGGCCGTGTTCGCCCGCTCCCTGTCCGGCCACGGCGCGCTGCGCGCCACGGCCGCCGCACTGCCCGGCCCCACCCCGACCGTGCTCGGCGCGCGCGACGCGGAGCGATTCGTGGACCAGGTCGAACAGGCCCTGTACGCCTCCAAGGTCATCTCCTACGCGCAGGGCTTCCACCAGATCCAGACCGCCGGCCAGGAGTACGGCTGGGACGTGGACCTGGCGACGGTCGCCTCCGTCTGGCGGGCCGGCTGCATCATCCGGGCGTCGTTCCTGGACCGGGTCCGTGACGCGTACACCGCCGACCCGGACATGCCCAGTCTGCTGGCCGACCCCCACTTCGCCGGGGAACTCGGGACCGCGCAACTGCCCTGGCGTCTCGTCGTGGCCCACGCCGCCCGGGACGGTGTGCCCGCCCCCGCCTTCTCGGCCGCCCTGGCCCACTACGACACGCTGCGCACCCCCCGGCTGCCCGCCGCGCTCACCCAGGCCCAGCGCGACTACTTCGGCGCCCACACCTACCGCCGCACGGACCGCCCCGGCTCGTTCCACACCCGCTGGGACAGCGACCGCACCGAACACCCCACGAGCTGAAGCCTGCCGGTGGCGCGCCGGGGGTGGCCGTGCCTACTCGTAGATCCGGGCCGCCGACAGCTGGAGGGCCACGGACCGCCAGGTGACCGGTTCGAGCCGGTCTGTGAGCGGAGTGTCGTTCACCCAGGCCGCCCAGGCGTCTTCGTCGTGGGCCCACTCGCAGCGGCTGATCCTCGCCAGGACCTCGCGTCGGTCCCGGCCGAAGTCGGTGGCCAGGGCTCCGGCGTACATCCGCAGGTCCCGCGCGGAATCCACATCGTCCGAGATCACGGCGGAGCCGGCGAGCACGGGGTCGAACGTGGGCGGGGTCGTGCGGGCGGTGTCGAGCTGGTGGGCCAGACCCCCGCCAGCCCGGCCGGCCCTGTACTTGTTCGTGCAGCAGGTCGGTGCCGTCGATCCTGCGTCCGAGGACGCGGATCCAGCCCCGCAGGAAAGTGTCGATGCTCTGGTTCGGCCAGCGCTCGGCCGGGACTCCACATGCTGCCAGGAGTCGCCCGGATTGTTGGCGCCGGTGCGGGCCGGAGCGGCGTGCCGC
>NZ_JBHXSO010000049.1:0-60161 GCF_042714775.1 Streptomyces sp. NPDC058691
GTCCCGGCCCAGGCGTTGCCGACTACTGCCGCTAGGCGCGGTGGGTCAGTGGTGGCCGTGGCCACCGTCACTGCGACGGCGCTGGAGCGTGAACTTCTCGAAGACCGACAGCTCACCTGTAGGCGTGATGATGTTGTAGTAGGTGACGTGGATGCGGGTCATGTCACCGGGGCGACGGCCCGGGTCGACGGCGAACTCGGCGAAGCCGTACGGATGCTCCGCGTCACGGACGCCGATCCAGACCGCCGTCTCCTGCTCCTTGACCGAGTTGAACTTGCCGACGTGCTCCGTCTGGACGTATGCCGAGTGATGCCCGTGACCGTCGGCGTCGTCGGTGGTGAAGCTGTTGTTGGTGATGCCGGACACGCCGCCACCGCCGAGGACCATGTGCGTGGTGCCGTGCTCGCTCTCGATCACGTCGAGTGCGGTCTGACTCGGGTTGGGCGTGAGGGTGACGCTGCCGGGGACGACGCCGCGCACCGCCAACGAGCGCTCGTAGTCGTGCTCGTGGCCACAGACCACCAGGTCGACGCCGTACTTGTCGAACAGCGGGCCGTACGCCGCGCGCAGCGCGAGATCGGCGCCGTTCGCGGCGGTCGCCGAGCTGATCATCACCTGGTGCATGCAGATGACGATCCAGTCGATGTCCTTCGAAGCCCGTGCCGACTTGAGCTCCTTCTCCAGCCAGGCGAGCTGCCGACCGCCGGAGTAGCCCTTGATGTAGATGTCGCCGCCCTCCTGCAGGGCGATCTCGTCGTTCTGCAGGGTGATCACCTTCACCGAGCCGACGGTGAAGGAGTACCAGAGGTTGTCGAGTTCGGGCTGGGTCTCGGTCGAGGGCAGCTCGAAGTAGGTCTGGTACGCGTCGAGACCGAGCTTGCCGTTGCCCAGCTCGATCTCGTGGTTGCCCGCGGCCGGCATCCACGGACGGAATCGCGCCGAGCGGCTGTTGTTGGTGAGGAAGTCGCGCCAGACGCGGACGCGGTCGGGCCCGGTGTTGGCGTAGCAGAGGTCACCGTTGAGGAGGTGGAACAGCGGGCCGACCTTCTCGATGCCGGTGACGATGTCGGCAGCGGCGGGCGTGGCGTTGGGTTCGAAGTCCCGGCCCGAGGCGTCGGCCGGGTTCGCTCCGGTCTTCCACGTCACACTGGGCGCACCCTGGTCGCCGAAGCTGGTGAAGGTGAACGGAGCTCTGCCGGACGGCGCCGTGTGGAAGGTGCCGGCGTCGGGGGTGGCGCCGTCGTGCTGGGCCGCGTACAGGTAGTCGGTGTCGGCCTTGAGCTTGCTGATCAGCGCGTGATGGACCCAGACGGTCCGCCCGGAGGTACCGTCCACGTAGGTCTTCGTCTTCGCGTGCGCTGTGGAGCCGAAGCCGCCACTCAGCGTGCCGTAGACGACCCGCGGGTTCTTGACGGCCGCGTCGGTGACCCACGAGACGACCATCTGGCTGCGGGGGTCGGCACCGAAGGTCAGGTGCAGGCCCTGGACAGGGGTGGTGGCCGAGCCGGTGGTGAGACCGGTGACCTCCGACGTCGCCGGAACCGCCTCGGCGGTTCCGGCGCCGAGGACCAGTGGCCCGGCGGCGGCGCCGGACACTGTCGCGCCGAACAGGCCGAGCGCGTTGCGACGAGAGATTCGAGTTTGCTTGGATTCTTCGGACATTCCGGAGGCCTTTCACGTCTTCGGGTGCAGTCGAACACCGACCGGACAGCAGCGGTTCGAACCTGACGGCGGACTGCGGCAGGCCAGTGGTGCGCAACACTCACGGACGCTAGGAAGAACGTGACAACGGCGCGTCGGGACGGGCATGAACGCCAGATGCCAGTCTCCGCAACGGACGGCAACTCCCAACGGCCTGGCTCCTGCAGGCGTCCGGCAGCGCGGCCGGCCCCGCCCATCACGTTCACCCGACGATCCGGGCGCCATCGGCGAGGCAGCGCGGCGCGGGCATGTACCGACGAACGCCGGGGCAGCGGATGCGCCAGGCGGCCATGCGGGAGCGGGCGGGGGAGCGGTGCATGGAGACCGATTACGCCTTCACCACTCGCACGGGGCGGCCCGTCGAGCCGCGCAATCTGTACCGCTCGTTCATGCGCGTCGCCGGCAGTGCCGGTCTTCGCGTGATCCGGTTGCACGACGCCCGGCACGGCTGCGCGCTGGTGGGCGTGGACGTTTTCGAACCGCCGACATCCGCCTTGTAAGCCTGGTGGTCAGGGTCGTCGAGGTTACGCAGGTCGAGTCAGGTCTGAAGGGTCCCCAGCACAGCGAGGCATCTCGACCGTGGCGAGCCGTCGTTGCCCGTGGCTGACCGCTCGATGTGGCACGGTTGTGGCACGCGTGGGCGCTGTCGACACCCGGCCCCAGGCCTGTGAGGGTGGTACCTCAGCCCTGGAAGGCCTCCGAAGACCTTGTGGTGTCGGCTGGGGCAGCGAGAAGGGAGTCGCGTTGGTACGGCATCTCACCCCTACGTTCGCGCTGGGGGCGTTGTGTCGCGGCAAGGAGATCGAGCAGTTCCTCGGCCCGGTGGAGCGGGGCGGCCGGCGTGGCGTTCGTTGGATCACTCTCAGCCCTGGCCGTGCCGGCGTCGGGGTCTACCTGAACGAGGTGGAGGACATCCCCTCCGAGACCTTTCGTGACATCACCTACCAGCTACCGCTCGACCCGGACGACGAGACATGGGGCAAGGAGATCACCACCGTGGCGACTCCGGAGGAAGCCATCAGCCTGGCCGAGCGGGAGTTCGGCGCGACCGCTGACCGCTGGGTCAATCAGGCTTTCGTCAGCGACGAGTACTACGACTACGTCACCTCCGGCCGTCCGGATCGGACGGACTGACACGTGCCTTGTAAGTTCGGGCCAAAGCCCAGTCGACCTGCCGGAAGGTGTCTACACGGGCGGCCTCTATTCGGTCTCCGGCTGTCTGGCTCCGCAGTCGTCTCCCCGCTGTAAGGCCGGACCGGCCCAGCGGCGACATGCGGCGGACGGGTCGGCAACCGCCCCGAGTAAAACCGATGGCACCGAAAGCGTTCCGGCGACAAGACTGCCCCGGTGAACACCCTGCCGCCGGTGCCCGGCCCGCTCTCTACGCCCCTGCCGGACCCACGTGGCCGCGACATCGTTCTGGACTACGGTGGCATGGACGCTCTGGTAGCGGACCTGGTTTTGCCGCGCGGAGCGTCGATGTATGTCATGAGCGCGATGGAAACCTCCCGCGAGCTCATCCGGCACTCCTACTACCGGTTCGAGTTCGCCACCGTGGCCGTCACGCACTCCCTGTTCGCCCTGGAGCACGTCCTCGCCGAGCGTCTAGGCTCGAACGACCCGCTCCACGCCCTGATCCAGCGGGCCACCGACGCAGGGCTCATCACGGCCGGACTCGCTGCCGAACTCGACCGCAGCCGCCTACTGCGCGACCGGCTCACGCAGGGCGCCGTGTCAAGTGCCGCCCTCAGACAGGCCCAAGCGGTCGCAATGGTGCGTGCCGTCTTCGATGCCGTCGCCCTGCTCCTTCGCCCACCGTCCGCAGCAGAGGCGACAGCCACCCCGGTGGGCGGAGCACAGCCCATTGGCGGACTCGCGCAGCTGTGGAAGGACCACCTACGCGCCCTGTTCCCCGACGGCTTCCGCGGCGTGGACTTCGACGGTGTGGACCTGGTCCTCCTGGATGCCGACGTCGCCGGCCTCGTGCATGGAGAACTGAACGGCGGACTTGACGACAGGGGCATTGCCTCCCTCTGGGGCTTCATCGCCGACCTGGACAAGATCGTGCCCCTGATCAACGAGGAGTACTGCGCCTCCTATTTCACGAAACTTCGGACGATGGCACAGGTCGCAGCATCGCGCTACAACCCGACTGCGATCTGACTGCCGGGGTTGAAACAGACTCGCGAGGCGGGTACGTCGCTTGCGGGACGCCACAGGTCCGGATGTCAAAGACCCCCAGCCATGACCGGCCGGGGGTCTCCTCACTGGTGGGCGTGGACGTTTTCGAACCGCCGACATCTGCCTTGTAAGTTCGGGCCAATCCCCAGTCGACCTGCCGGGAGACCTCGCGACAGGCGGCCCTTGTCCTGCCTTCGGCTGCCGCGTTCCGCCGCTGTCCCTCGGCGTTGATGTCACTCGTGGATGTCAGGATGACGCAACCGTATGCGCTCGTTGGCACAATGGTCTCGTGGTCAACCCGGAGCGCATCGTTGAGATCGTCGCGTACTACCGAGCACTCGAAGAGAGTGCCGCTCTGCGGTACCACTTCCGCCACGCTGACGGAGAAGGCGGCCTTTGGTACATCGAGGCTGTACCCGATCGCGATGAGTTGATCGTCATCAAGCAAGCCGAGCTGACTCAGGCCGGCCGACTTCACCGCTACAGCTGGGAATTACTGGAGGACGAGCACGGCGGCCTGACAGATCAAGCGATCGATCCTGAGGTGGATCCGCTGGAGCCCATCTCGCCCGAGGAGTTCCAGCGGGTGTGGAACTCGTGAGCGCGCGGGACAACCACCTTGGAAGCGAGGTGGGGCGGTTCTGGGCCTGACCTGGGGTTCCTTGTCCTGGGCGGAGTCTGGCATCGCGCACCCTTGCGCACCCTGATTCCCCGTGAGACCCCGCCCGATCTGGTACGGCGTGCTCTCACTCGTGGGCGACCGCCACCAGGGCACGGATCAGGGTGAGGACGAAGAAGGCGAGCTGGGCCAGGATGACGAGCGCGACTACACACCCCGCCAGTCTGTTCGCCTGGCTGCGCTGCCTGGCATCCTCCTGCATCCAGGCGACGCAGATCTGGCAGGCCCATCCCGCGCCGCTGCACCACGGACAGACGTCGACTCCGCTGCGGTCACAGCGTGGGCAGTCCCAGGTGGACTCGGAGCCGTTGCCGTCGGAGGTGGTGTACGTTCCCGAACCGCCGCACTCCCCGCAGGCCGAGTGGCCGGAACCGCCGCAGCCCGTGCAGATCCCCACAACGTGCCTGTGCCATCGGCTACTCACGGAGCGTCCCCCGGCCCTCGGCAATCCCCCGGTGACTGGTCTCTGCCCTCGGTGCCCCGCCTTCAGACAGGACACGGGCCACCTGGTGGGGCTGGACTCCGCTGACCGGTCGGCCCACCGGCGCCGTCGGCACCTCTGCGATTCCGATAGGTGAACGTGACAACAGGCGTGCCGTGGTGGAGAGTTGCTGCGGTCGGCGGCCGGTGTGATCGCCGGTCAGGAAGACCGGCCGACGTACGACCGGGGGTCACGGTGCCGTGGAGCCGGGCTCCAGGGTGGGCCCCTCCGGCGGCGGCGAACCGGCCGGCCGATGGAACGAACAGCGTGTCGCACACCCGAAGGAAGCGGAAATGAGCACGGTCCTCATCGTAGGAGCCACACAGGGCACGGGGCGGGCACTGGCCGCGGAGTACGCGCGGCGAGGTGCTGACGTCGTCATCACCGGACGCACCCAGGAGCGCGCCACGTCGGCGGCAGAGGAACTGGTGGGGGAGACGGGAGGGACGGTCAGGGGGCTGGCGCTGGACCTGAGCCGTCCGGCGGAGATCGCCGCCGCGCTCGAGACGGTGCGGCACGTGGACCGGGTGGTCCTCGTCGGGATGGTCCGCGACATGAACACCACCGGCGCCTATGACGTGGTCAAGGCGACGACCCTGGCCACGACGAAGATCGTCGGTTACACGGCCGTGGTCGCCTGCCTGCGTCCCCGGATGTCCGCGGACGCCTCGGTGCTGCTGTTCGGTGGAATGGCCAAGGACTTCCCGTATCCGGGCTCGACGACACTCACCGCGGTCAATGCCGCCGTCCAGGGGCTGGTGCGCACGCTGAGCGTGGAACTGGCGCCGGTGCGGGTGAACTCGCTGCACCCGTCGGCCATCGTCGACAGCCCCTTCGTGGTGGACAACCA
Organism: Streptomyces sp. NPDC058691; assembly: GCF_042714775.1. Taxonomy (NCBI): domain Bacteria; kingdom Bacillati; phylum Actinomycetota; class Actinomycetes; order Kitasatosporales; family Streptomycetaceae; genus Streptomyces; species Streptomyces sp. NPDC058691. The sequence goes on from NZ_JBHXSO010000049.1 coordinate 5,893, forward strand.
GCAACTCCAGGACATGGCCCTGAAGATGACGCTCGCCGGACGTCTCGCCACCATGGACGACATCGTGGACGGTTGCCTGTTCCTGCTTGAGAACCCGATAGCCAACGGCATCGACCTCAAGTTGAACGGCGGTATCGCCTGACGCCGACGCTGGACGCACGACGTGGCGGGTCGCCTCAGCTCTTGACGGCCTCTGCGATCCGCAGAGCGGCCTGCGCGGGCGTGAGGTGCGTGGTGTCGACGACCTCGGCCGCGTCGTGCAGCCATGTGCGTGCCGCCTCGGCGTAGGGCTCGAGGTATCTGAGACGGAACGGGGAGGGGCCGAGGAGCGTGTCCCCTTCGATGCGCCCGCGAAGCGTGTCCTGGTCGGCGTGCAGTACGAAGTGTCGTACCGGGATGGCGTGGTGGGCGAGGCCCGTGCTGATCTCGCGCCAGTACCGCTCGACCAGGACGGTCATGGGCACCACCAGAGTGCCGCCGGTGTAGTCGAGCACACGGCGGGCGGTCTCGACGACGAGCGGCCGCCACGGCGGCCAGTGCTGGAAGTTGTCCGTCTCGGGCAGCCCCGGCGCGATGTCCATGAGCGTCTCGCCGACCTTCTCGGCGTCGAACACCCGTGAATCCGGGATCAGTGGCTGCACGAGTGCACTGGTCGTCGTCTTGCCTGCGCCGTGGGTGCCGTTGAGCCATACGATCATGGGCCCTCACGGTAGCGCTGTGCGGGTCGGGGCGAGGTCCGGCAGCGCCTCGTGCTCCCGTGAGCGGAGCCGCGCATTGGCGCGCCCAGCGGGTGTTGTATCGTGCACAGCCGCTGATCTTGTAAAACACTTTGCCTTCCGAGGGGAACTTTTCATGAACATTCGCCGCCTCATAGCGACCACCGTCGCCGCCGGCACACTCACCTTCGGTCTCGCGGCCTGTGGTGACGCCGCGAAGGAGGTGTCGAACGCCGGGCCGGCCGGGAGTTCCGGCAAGCCGGCGGAGAAGGAGGTCTCCCCGCTCGTGGCGGTGCAGAACGCCACGAAGGCCGTGCAGCAGCAGGCGTCCGCGAAGGTCGCCGTCGACTCCGTCGACCCGGGCGAGGGCAACACCAAGGCCGACGGCACCCTGAGCTGGAAGCAGGGCTCCGAGGCCGCCGAGCTGAGCATGGCGCCCGGTTCCGACGCCGACCTGCAGGACATGGCCGGCTCGGACGGCAAGGTGCACATGACGATGGCGGACGGCAACGTGTACCTCCCGCTCGAGGGGGAGATGGCCGCGGCCGCCAACGGCAAGAAGTGGCTGAAGTTCGACGGCTCCGCCGAGGAGGACAACCCGGCGAACGACCTGCCGCACGGCCCGGCCACGGCCCTTGCCGCGCTGTCCACCGCCGCGGACCTCGCCGAGAGCGGTGAGGAGCAGGTCGCCGGTGCCAAGGCCGACCACTACACGGGCACCGTGGACATCAAGAAGTTCGCCGCGGACACCGCCGTCCTGAAGCTCATCTCCAAGGACGAACGCGACGCCTACGTCAAGGAACTGAGCTCCACCGGCCTCAAGGACACCGTCAAGATCGAGGCGTGGATCGGCGCCGACAACCTCGCCGTCAAGACCGTGGAGTCCGGTACGACGGCCAAGGGCCCGTCCAAGGTCGCGATCACGTACTCCGGCTACGGCCGGACCGCGGTCATCAAGGCGCCCCCGGCCAAGGACGTCACCACGGTCGCCGAGATGCTGAAGAACGCTGCCCAGGGCTGATCCCCCTGCCACTGGTGGGTGCGTGGCCGGCCGCACCCACCGATGCGGGAGTCCCCGGCAGAGTCGGGCCGCGCGACGGTCGAAACCATTGTCGCGCCCGGGTTCCGGCCGATAGACAGACCCAGTCGTTGGTTGTCATCCGGGAGATCGGCATCCCACGACGGAGTGCCCAGCACCACGATTCCCCACAGAGACGGAGAAATCGTGTTCGCCGCCTACGTCACGGTCACCATCCTCGGCGCGGTCTTCAACGGTGCCGCGGCCGTCACCTACCTGATCGGCCACGAATACCCGAAAACCCAGGCCGACATGAAGGGCGTGCCCCGGAAGTGGGTGCCGGTGCTGGGCATGCTGCTGGCAGCGGGCGCCGTGGGGCTGGCGGCCGGGCTCGCCGTGCCGCTCCTGGGAACCCTCGCCGCCTCCGGCCTCCTGCTGTACTTCATCGGCGCGATCATCGCCCACCTGCGGGTGGGTTCCCGCGACATCGTGGGCGGGATCGTGTTCCTCTCCCTCGCGGCGGCCGCCCTGGCTCTGGGCTTGGTCCACCACGGCCCCTGGTGACCCGTGGGGCCCCGTGGCGTCCTGGTCCGCGGGGTGCTCTCGCGCAGGGGAAAAACGACTGGGCGCAGCCGGTTACGTACCCTGGCGGCATGCGTATGCGCCCCACTCTGAGCTGGACCCCCACCGAGGACCTGCCGCCCGCCACCACGGATCTGGAGCCGGTTGCCGATGCGCTGGGCGCCGGCGGTGTGCTGGTGCTCAGCGGGGCGGGCATCTCCACGGAGTCGGGCATCCCCGACTACCGGGGCGAGGGCGGCAGCCTGAGCCGGCACACCCCGATGACCTACCAGGATTTCACCGCCGACGCCCAGGCCCGGCGCCGCTACTGGGCGCGCAGCCACCTCGGCTGGCGCAGCTTCGGCCGCGCCCATCCCAACGCCGGGCACCGGGCCGTGGCCGCGTTCGGGCGGCGCGGCCTCCTGTCAGGAGTGATCACCCAGAACGTCGACGGCCTGCACCAGGCCGCTGGCAGCGAGGGCGTCGTCGAACTGCACGGAAGCCTGGCCCGGGTCGTCTGCCTTTCCTGCGGCGCCTTCAGCCCGCGGCGCGAACTCGCCCGCCGCCTGGAGGAGGCCAATGCGGGCTTCGAGCCGGTGGCCGCGGGAATCAATCCGGACGGCGACGCCGACCTCACCGATGAACAGGTCGGGGACTTCCACGTGGTGCCCTGCACGATCTGCGGCGGCGTCCTCAAGCCGGACGTGGTGTTCTTCGGCGAAGCCGTCCCGCCCGCCCGGGTCGAGCACTGCCGCAAGCTGGTGAGCGAGGCCACGTCGCTGCTGGTCCTCGGTTCCTCACTGACGGTGATGTCCGGACTCCGGTTCGTCCGCCTCGCGGCCCAGACCGGGAAGCCGGTGCTGATCGTCAACCGGGACCCGACCCGGGGCGACCGGCACGCCCTCACCCGCGTCGCACTCCCGCTGGGAACGGCTCTCACCACCGTGGCCGGCCGCCTGGACATCCCCGTCGACGGCCAGGTGTCCGAGGTGAGCGGGTGACGGCGACGGCGAGGGTGCCAGTGCCGGTGGGGATGACGGGGGTCCTTCTCGCCGACCTGCCGTGCGGATGCGGCGTGCGGCGCCCGGGACTCAGCCGGCGGCGGTAGCCGCGGCGGCCGTGGCGTCCTCGCAGGCGCGCAGGTAGGTCTCGATCGCGCTCCGGTTGCGTTGCAGCACGTCGATGCGGCGTTCGATGCTGCTGAGCTGGCGTCGCAGTCCGTCCAGATCCTTGCCCGCCGGGCACACCGGGGGCTGCGCTTCTTCCTTCGCGGCGTCGAGGCAGGGCAGGACCTCGCGGATCATCTCCGTCGTCAGGCCGGCTTCGAGGAGTTCGCGAATCTGCAGTACCCGGTCGATGGCGGGCTCGCCGTAGCTGCGGTATCCGTTGCTGCTCCGGAACGGGTGCAGGATGCCGACCTCTTCGTAGTAGCGAAGCAGCCGCGGCGCGACCCCGGTCTTCGCGGCCAGGTCTCCGATCTTCACATCGTTCTCCTGAAATGTGCGTCCCTGGGCGGTCTCGCCGCCGGCTCCTTGACCTTGACATTAATGGAAAGGTTTAGCTTTTTCCACGGCCCCCGACCTGCCGGGACGGGTTGTTCAAGGGCGCTCGACAGGAAGGTGGGAGCAGAAAATGACGACGGACTCCTGGGCGATGGAAGGCGAGCCGGGCGGTGCCGGATGGACCGCGGACCGAATGGCCGGGCAGAAGGGCCGGACCTTCGTCGTGACGGGCGCGACCAGCGGGCTCGGCCTGGTGACGGCGCGCGAGCTCGTGGCGCACGGCGGCCGGGTACTGCTCGCGGTGCGCGACGCGGCACGAGGGGAAGCGGTGGCGTCCTCGTTGCGCGAGGGGTATTCGGGGGCCGAGGTGGAGGTGCGGCAGGTCGATCTGCTGGATGTGGACTCGGTCCGCCGGGCGGCGGCGGAGATCGGCGAGGAGGACCGCGTCGACGTGCTGGTCAACAACGCGGGCATCTCGATGGTCGAGCACTCCGTGACCGCGCAGGGCGCCGAGCGTCATCTCGCCGCGAATCACCTCGGCCACTTCGCGCTCACGGCGTTGCTGGAACCGGCACTGCGCCGTTCGCCGGCGCCGCGGGTGGTCACCGTGACGTCGTACATGCACGAGAAGGGCGAACTCGACCTGGACGATGTCGCGTGGTCGCGGAAGTACACGCCGCTCGCCGCCTACTCGGCATCGAAGCTGGCCAACGCCGTCTTCGGTGTGGAGCTCGCCCGGCGCGAGCAGTCGTCACCGTCGCCGATCACCAGCGTTCTCGCGCATCCGGGCTACAGCAACACGCCGATGCAGAGCAAGGGCACCGGGTTCACGGGGATCGTCATGCGCGTCTCCGGCAGGCTCTTCGCGCAGAGCCCGCAGATGGGGGCCCTGCCCCAGCTCTTCGCGGCGACGGAGCCCGGTCTCGCCGGCGGCTCCTACGTCGGACCGGGCGGCCGTGGTGGACGATCCGGACATCCCGCACTCGTTCAGCTGTCGGCGGCAGCCCGGGATCCGGAACTCGGGCGTCATCTGTGGGACCGCTCGCAGCAGTTGACCGGCGTCAGCTGGCACACCGCCGACGCCTGACCGTGGCGCCGCGGTGAGGCGCGCGACGCCGGCGCCACGGGCCGCCTCCGGCCTGGAGGGGGCCCGTGGCGCCGGCGTGCCCTCATCCGGGCTGCTGTCAGCTCAGATCGTCGGTGTCTCGTCGATGGTCTCCTGGTGCGGTTCGAGGATGAACCTCCAGCCGGCGCTGGGCTCCATGAACCGCACTCGGGTGGGGTATATGTCCAGGGCGCGGCGGTCGCGGTTTTGGCTGCCCGTGCTCTTCCGCCCGCGGGCCGGCTCCTCGAACAGGTCGATCTTGACGTCCGGGACCGCCACGACTTCCTCGTTCCAGCGCTGGACGATTCCCGCGCCGAACGCTTCCCTTGCGGAGTTGTAGAGCGAGTCCAGAGATTCCGTGGTCCCGTCCGGCACGAAGAGGGCGAGGTTCAGGAGGACGCCGGCGCTCCGGAGAACCTCGATTTCCTCGCCCGCCTCGTCGGCAACCCATATCCCGCGTTCTTCGGCATTGTCCGGAAGAACGTGAATCTCCGTGCCGAAGATCGTCCTTGCGGTGAAGGATCCTCCCTCGAAACTCTTGCCCGGCTTCGTAAGGAGGGCCGGGGCGTAGCAGTCGAGACTGAGGTCGTCCATCTCCGCCGAGACGAATATCTCGTTCTGGAGGCCGAGTTCTGAGACTTCCTCGGTCGTAAGACGTCGGGCCTTGACCTTCTCAGTGTTCACGCTATTCCCCTTCTTCGTATGACCACGGACAGTTCGGCGGGCCGCTGCTCGCGGCCCGGCCACGCCCCACCAGTCGGCCCCGGTGGTGACCCCGGGTCAAGTGGTGCCGGCAGTCGGGCGCGGCGCTTGACGTCGCCGCCCCGGACAAGATCCCAGACACCGGACCCGGGCAGCAAATCCGTGTGTTCGGCGTGGCTGTCCCGGCGCCCGGGATGTCGATAGCGCCGGGGGACGGATATTCACCGCTGCTTTGCACGCGGGATTACGCGGTCATTCCGGCCGTGCGCTATTCCCCCTCCGGCCGGTGACCCCGCGGCCCTTGGCGGCTTGTCAGGCCAGTGCCGGCGGAGTGTCCCGCAGCGTGACGTTGGCGTGGCTCTCCTGGAAGCTCTGGTCCGAGACCAGAGTGAGCCGGGCGGTGGACTGGAACTCCGGCAGGGTGGTGGAGCCGCAGGAGACCATCGTGGTCTTGAGTTTGGCGATGGTCAGCGCGAGCCCTTCGTTGAGGTCTCCGGCATAGGGGACGTAGCCGTCGACGCCTTCTTCGAAGACCAGCCCCTGGCCTCCCTGACCGTAACGCTGCCAATTGCGGGCACGGTTCGAACCCTCACCCCAGTACTCCTTGACGAATCCGTCGCGGGTGGGCAGCTTGGCGCCGGCCGCCTGGTCGAAGCGCGCGAAATACCGCCCCATCATGACGAAGTCGGCTCCCATCGCGAGAGCCAGGGCCACGTGGTAGTCGTGGACGAGCCCGCCGTCGGAGCAGATCGGCACGTACTCGCCGGTGCGCTCGCGGAAGGCGTCCCGGGCCGCGGCGACGTCGAGCACCGCGCTGGCCTGTCCGCGGCCGATGCCCTTCTGGTCGCGGGTGATGCAGATGGAGCCGCCGCCCACGCCGACCTTGACGAAGTCGGCCCCCGCCTCGGCGAGGAAGGTGAACGCCTCGCCGTCGACCACGTTGCCGCCACCGACCGGGATCTCAGGATGGTGCTTCTTCACCCAGGTCAGTGCCTGTGCCTGCCAGTCGCTGTACCCGTCGGAGGAGTCAAAGCACAGCACGTCCGCGCCTGCCTCCACCAGCGCCGGGACACGCTCCCGGTAGTCGTGGGTGTTGACGCCCGCACCGACGCGCAGGCGCTTGGCGGCGTCGACGGCCTGGTTCGGGAAGCGCTTGTTGTCCGTGTAGTCGGACCGGAACACCAGATGCTGGAGGTGACCCTCGGCGTCCAGCACCGGGAGGCAGTCGAGCCGCTCGTCCCACAGCCGGGCGTTGGCCTCGGAGAGCGTGGTGTCGGGCCCGCAATGGGCGAGGTCGGCGATGGCGGTCATCCGGCCGCTGACGGGTCCGTCGAGGTCGTGGCGCTGGGGGTGGAAGTCCCTGGAGGTCACCAGCCCGAGGAGGCGGCCGGCGGCGGTCCCGTCGTGGGTGACCGCGGCGGTGCTGTGGCCGGTGCGTCGCATGACGTCCGCCAGGCGGCCCAGGCTGTCGTCGGGGCGGACGTTCGTGTCGCTGGTGACGAATCCGGCCTTGAAGTTCTTCACCTGCCGTACCGCTGCCGCCTGGTCCTGGACCGGCTGGTTGTGGTGCAGAAAGCTCAGACCGCCGTTGCGTGCGAGCGCGATGGCGAGTTCGGGCGTACTGACGGCTTGCATGATCGCGGAAGTGAACGGGGAGTGCAGCTCGATCGCCGGCGCTTCGCCCGGAAGGTGCCGCACCAGGGGCGTACGCAGGTCGACCGTCGCCGGCGAGCAGTCGGTCCGGGTCCGGTTCGGCAAGAGCAGAAATTCGTTGAACGTCCTCGAGACCTCGGCGATGATCTGTGCCACTCGTTCCTCCTGACCTGTCGGCCGGGGCCCGACTGCCCCGCCCTCAAGATCGCCCCCGTGTCCGGGGCCCGGGCGGGCAGGGGTCGGCGCGGCAGCCGTGGAGGTGCCACACGCTGCGGCAGAGCCCTGACCGGCCCGTGGATCGAACGGGGTGCGGTCTGACCTGGCACCCTATCGATCGCCTCCCCATCCGCGCTCGCACCGGCCCTCCGGCCGCGCGGCCACGGGCGATCCCGGGCGGCGCTTGTACCCCCAGAACGCGGCGGTGCTTGCCGTTCGTTCAATGACGCGCATCACGCTCACGCCGGACGAGCAGGCGCGGATGAAGGCGGCGCTGCCGTTGTGGCAGGCGGTGCAGGCGCGCTTCGAGGCACGTTTCGGGGACGTTGAGGCGGCCCGGCTGCGCGGGGCCCTCGGGGCCGTTCTCGAGACCGGCTTCGAGCCCTGGGCGGAGTAGGGGCGCTCGCCGCTCGTCGCGGGGCCCGCACGGAATTGCAGCAAATAGGTGAATTGCCCGCCTTATGGGGTGGTCATAGGGTTGATTTCATGGCTATCGCAACGACGAATCCTGTGACAGGTGAGGTCCTGGAGAGGTTCGACGAACTCACTGCTGAGCAGCTCGAGGGCAAGATCGCCAGGGCGGCGGCCGCCGCCGCCTCGTACCGGCTGACGAGCGTCGAGGAGCGGGCGGGATGGCTGCAGCACGCAGCCGAACGTCTGGAGAAGGAGATCGAGAGCGTCAGCCGGATGATCACCACGGAGATGGGCAAGACCTTCCGGGCGGCGGAGGAGGAAGTGGTCAAGTGCGTGCACGGGCTGCGCTTTTATGCCATCGAGGGGCCGGCGTTCCTGCGGGACCTGGACGGTGACAGCGCGCGCGTGGGCGCGAAGCAGACGTTCGTGACGTACCAGCCGATCGGCGTGGTGCTCGCGGTGATGCCGTGGAATCTGCCGTTGTGGCAGGCCATGCGTTTTGCCGCGCCTGCCCTGATGGCGGGGAACGTGGGCCTGCTCAAGCATGCCTCGAACGTGCCGCAGTGCGCCCTGTACCTGGAGGAGCTCTTCCATGACGCGGGCTTCCCGGACGACGTCTTCCAGACCCTGCTGATCTCCGCGGGGAGGGTGGAGCAGGTGCTGCGCGACCCGCGGGTGGCCGCCGCGACACTGACGGGCAGCGAACCCGCGGGGCGGTCGGTGGCCGCCATCGCCGGCGACGAGATCAAGAAGGTGGTCCTCGAACTCGGCGGCTCCGACCCCTTCATCGTCATGCCCTCCACGAACCTGGACCGGGCCACCGATGTCGCGGTGAAGGCGCGGTGCCTGAACAACGGGCAGTCCTGCATCAACGGCAAGCGGTTCTTCGTCCACCAGGACATCGCAGACTCCTTCCTCGAGATGTTCGTGGCGAAGATGGGCGCGTTGGTGGTGGGCGACCCCATGGATGAGGGCACCGACGTCGGTCCGCTCGCCACCGAGTCCGGCCGGCGGGACGTGGAGTCCTACGTCGACGACGCCGTCGGCAAGGGCGCGACGGTGCTGCTGGGCGGCGAACGCCCGGACGGACCAGGCTGGTTCTACCAGCCCACCGTGCTGACCGGCATCACGCCGGAGATGAACATGTACCACGAGGAGGTCTTCGGCCCCGTCGCGCAGGTGTGGACCGTGGCCTCCCTGGAGGACGCCCTGCGGGAAGCCAACGGGCACCCCTACGGCCTCGGGTCGAACCTGTGGAGCGAGGACGAGGCCGAACGCGAACTGTTCGTCCGCGACGTGCAGTCGGGCATGGCCTTCATCAACGGCAACACGACCAGCTACCCCGAGATCCCGTTCGGTGGCGTCAAACGCAGCGGCTACGGACGCGAGTTGTCCGACCTCGGCATGAGGGAGTTCATGAACGCCAAGACCGTCTGGATCGGCCGGGACGCCTGAACCCCGCACCGCGCGGCAGCAGGCACCACTGGCATGGCGCGGCGGCCGACGCGACGCGCGTGCCGCCGAGCCCGTGGAGGCGTGACGATGAGCGGAGCGAAGCGGACCCCGTCGTCCGGGCAGGGACGGCCCGTGGTCGCGGTGCTCGGGACGGGCACCATGGGGGAGGCCATGGCACGCAACATCGCGGCGGCGGGACTGGGACTGCGCGCATGGAACCGCAACCGGACCGCCGCCGAACCGCTGGCCGGCGCCGGCGCCGCGGTGTGCGAGACGCCGGCCGAGGCCTGCCGTGGCGCCGACGTCGTACTGACGGCGCTCGCGAACGAGAAGGTGGTCGCCGACGTGATGGACCAGGCCCGCGACGGCCTCGACGAGCACACGGTGTGGGTGCAGACCTGCACGGTCTCCCCGGACGGCGGTCGCCGTCTCGCGGAACAGGCGGCCGCCCTGGACGTGGCCTACGTCGAGGCTCCCGTTCTCGGCACCAAGGAACCAGCCGTGGCCGGCACCCTGACCATCCTGGCCGCGTCCCCCCAGCAGGAGGCACGCGAAGAGGTACGGCCGGTCCTGGAGGCGGTGGGCGCACGCACCGTGTGGCTCGACGAGGTCGGCCAGCCGAGCAGCCTCAAACTCGCCTACAACGCCTGGGTCCTGACCACCGTCGAGGGCATCGCGGAGTCCCTCACCCTCGCCGGCTCCCTGGGGGTGGACCCCCGTCTCGTCATCGACGTCATCGACGACAGCGGGCTCAACAGCCGGTACGTCCAGAGCAAGGGCCCGAAGATGATCGACGACGACCTCGACACCCCCTCCTTTCCTCTCGAAGCGGCGGCCAAGGACGCTCGCCTGATCACCGACACGGCCCGTGCCGCGGGCCTGCGACTGGGCATCGCGGAAGTCGTGCGCGAACGCCTTCGCCTGGCCGCCGACGACGGACTCGGCCGCGCCGACGTCGCCGCGACCTACCGCATGTCCCGCCGGGCCGCGTCCTGACCGGGCCCGGCTGTTCGTTCGCGGGAGCCGAGAGAGGCAGGGGAGACGAGTGGAGGAACGATGACCCGTGCCGGCATCGCCGCCGCGCGTTCGAGCACGGCGCAATTGGCGGAGATCGTCTCCCAGATGGACGACGACCAATGGGAACTGCCCTCCGCGTGCGCCGGCTGGCGCGTCATCGACGTGGTGGCCCACCTCGCGGCCCTCGCCTCCGAGGCGGTGGACCCGCCACCGCCCGACCCCTCATGGCCGAAGAACCGCGAGCGTTACCACGACCTGCGCGTCGACGAGCGCCGTGGCCGGAGCCATGCCGAAGTGCTCGACGAATGGCACCGCAGCACCCCGCGGCAGCTGGACCTCCTGGAAGCGGCCCAGGAACCACCCGTGGCCGACGAGCCCGTCGTGGTACCCGGGCTCGGGACGTATCCGCGCCACCTGCTCGCGAACACCATGGCGTTCAACGTCTTCTGCCACCTGCGCAACGACTTGCTCGCACCGGGCGGCCCCCTCCCCTTCACCCTGCCGGAACCCACCGACGGACTGGTCGCGCCCGCCGTCGACTTCATGCTCGCCGGGCTCCCGCAGATGCAGGGGCCTGAACTCACCGCCACCGTCCACCGGCCCCTGGTACTCGATCTCACCGGGCCGGGGGCCACGACCGTCACCATCACCCCCGCGACCGAGCCGGACGGGCGGCTGACCGTCGCAGCGGGCGCGGACGCCGCCACTCGCATCCACAGCACGGCACTCGGCTTCATCGCGTGGGCCACCACCCGCGAACCGTGGCGCGACCACTGCCGCATCACGGGGGACGCATCCGCCGCGACGCCGTTCCTCGACTGCCTCGACATCATTTAGGGTCGCGTGCTCCGGCAGCGATCAGCTCCGGAGACGACCGTGCGGCCGGAGACCCGCAGGGGTCAGCCAGGCGGGTTCGGACGGGTGAGCCCCAGGTCGTAGGCGAGGATGACGGCCTGGACGCGGTCTCGGGCGCCGATCTTCGCGAGCACCCGGCCGACATGCGTTTTGACGGTCGATTCCGACAGGACCAGGCGTTCGGCGATCTCGCCGTTCGACCATCCCCGGCCGATGGCGACCAGGATTTCCCGTTCGCGCCCGGTCAGGGCGTTCAACCGGGGATCGTCGGCGGCCGTGGCACCGGGCGGGAGGGCCGGGAGGTGGTGGGCGTAGGCGTCGAGCAGGCGGCGGGTCACGGCCGGGGCGACGACCGCGTCCCCTTCCGCCACGGCGCGGATCCCGGCCAGCAGTTCCTCCGGATGGGCGTCCTTGAGCAGGAAGCCGCTGGCCCCGGCGCGCAGCGCGGCATGGGCGTACTCGTCGAGGTCGAAGGTGGTCAGGACGAGGACACGTGAGCGCCCTCCCGAACCGACGATCCGGCGTGTGGCCTCGATGCCGTCCATACCCGGCATCCGGATGTCCATCAGCACGACGTCGGGCCGCAGTTCCGCGGTCAGGCGTACGGCTTCGGTGCCGTGCCCGGCCTCGCCGACCACGTCGGTGCCGGGCCGGCTCTCCAGGAGCATCCGGAATCCGTACCGCTGCAGGGGCTGATCGTCCACGATCAGAACGGTGGTCACGTCAGGCCGTCCGCGGCGTCGAGGTCCTGGGAGAGATCGAGATCCGTCGTCACCGTCCAGCCACCGCCGGGGACGGGGCCTGCCGTGACCGTTCCGCCGTACAGCGCGGCGCGCTCTTTCATGCCCGCGAGCCCGTGTCCAGCTTCCCCCGGTCGTGAGCGTGCGGCCCCGTCCGGGGGCCCGCTGTCCTCGACCCGGACCCGCAGCCAGGTGCCGTCGACTGTCACGGTGACATGCGCCCGGGTGTGAGGGCCGGCGTGCTTGAGGGTGTTGGTGAGCGCCTCCTGAACGATGCGGTACGCCATCAGCTGCACTCCGCGGTCGAGGTGGTCCAGTTCGCCACCTGCCGTGTACACGATCTGTGGTCCGGCTGCGCGGATGCGTGCGCACAGCCCGTCGATGTCGGCGACGCCTGGCTGCGGGTTCAGTTCAGGGCCTTCCTCGGTCGTACGGTCGCGCAGGACGCCGAGCATGCGCCGCAGCTCGCCCAGTGCCTGTCGCCCCGTGTCACCGATCAGCACCAGTGCCTCCCGGCCGCGCTCGGGGGAGGATCCGACCGCGTACGCACCGCCGTCGGCCAGCGTGACGATGACGGAGAGGTTGTGCCCGATGATGTCGTGCATCTCGCGGGCCACCCGGGTGCGTTCGGTCGCGGCGGCAAGCCGGCTGCGCTGATCCCGCTCGATCTCCAGCCGGGCCGCGCGCTCGCGCAGGCCGGCCAGCTGTGCCCGCCGGATGCGCACCGCGATGCCGATGGCGACCGCCGCGGTCGCGGTGCTGAACAGGAAGAACGAGGAGTCCCAGAAGGACACGGCGGAGGACAGCCGCACCGCGACCAGCGACAGGGCTCCGGCCATCGCCGCACAAGCCCAGGCCAGCTGCCGAAGCCGCCCGTGCAACGCCAGGCTGTACAAGGCGACGAGCAGGGCCACGTCCGCCCGCAGCGCCGCGCCGAGGGCCCACTGGAGCACGAATACCGTCATGACCGCGGCGAAAGCGATCGCCGGACGCCTTCGCCGCCACAGCAGGGGCAGCAGCAGACCTGCCTGCAGGAGCAGGGTCGCGAACAGTGGCAACTGGGTGAAGACGATCCGGTGCTCCCGCGGGCCGTCGTTGTCGTGGACCAGTTCCGGGACGCAGAACGCCAGCAGGATGAGAACCACCACCACGGTGTCCAGGACCCACGGGTGATTGCGGTCCGCCTGCCGCACGCGCTGGCTCGCCCTGGACCAGCGCACGAACACCGGGTGCCCGGACAACGGGTCGCCCACCTCGGCCGGTGGCAGGCCGGGGTCGTGGCGGGCGGGGTCCTGATGGCTCACGGATCTCACCTGTCCATGGTGGGCGGGAAAAGGCCGTCGCGGCACCCGGCGCCGGCCGGGTGCCGCGGACGAGGATGCCTCATGCGTGAGGATGGCTCATGCGTCGGTACGCACCAGCCGGACGGCGGCGCCGGTCAGCGCGGCCGCGGTCCACAGTACGAAGACGACCAGCCCGGCCACGGGCGACAGCGTCGTCGCATCGTGGTGCAGGGCGAACATCGCCTGGCCGGCGTTGCCGGGCAGGTAGGGGCTGATGTTGTCCTGCCAGGAGGTGGGGAGCAACGACACCAGGCCGGGGATCAGCATGAGAGAGGCCACGAGTACCGAGATGCCGCCCGCCACCGATCGCAGCAGCGCCCCCAGGGCGACCCCGATCACGCCGACGAGGCCGAGGTAGAGGCCGGCCCCCAGCAGGCCGCGTACGACACCCGCGTCGGACAGCGACATCGCCGCCCGGGTCTGCGAGACGATGCCGCTGTCGGCGAGGAACGTCACGAAGACGCCGGCAGTGCTCAGGGCCAGCGCGATCACGCCGAACACGGCGGCCTTGGACCACAGCACCGGCAGGCGCCGCGGCACGGCAGCCAGAGTCGAGCGGATCATGCCGGTGGAGTACTCACCCGCGGCGACCAGCACACCCAGAACGCCTAGCGCCAGCTGGGCGAAGTTGGTGCCGAACAGCGACAGGCTCAGTGCGGTGGCATCCGCGAAGTCACGGTCCATGGGCCGGCCCGAGGAGATCCTCGACTTGAACTGGAACGCGGCGATCAGACCGAACGCGACCAGGAACAGCAAGGCCAGCCCGAGGGTGATCCAACTGGAGCGCAGGGACCACAGCTTGGCCCACTCCGCGCGCATCACCCGTGCGCCGGTGACCTTGTAGGCGGGCCGCGAGGGAGGCGCGGCGACGGCCGTGGACTCCTGGCTCGGTGCGACGGTGTTCACAGCACACTCCTGGGGGCTTCGATTCCGGTGACGGAGCCGTGGTACTCGACGGCGTCCCTGGTCAGGTCCATGAATGCCTCCTCGAGGGAGACCGTCCGCGAGGCCAGTTCGAACAGAGCGATGCCGTGCTCGGCGGCTTTGAGACCGATCGCGCGCGCCGACAGGCCGGTCACGAGAAGCTCCTCGGAGCCGGCCCGGCCGGTGACCTCCACGCCGGCCCCGGCCAGCACGTCGCGCAGCCGTGCGGGGTCGGCCGTCGCGACCTTCACCACGTCGCCGCCGGCCTGCCGGACCAGGGCCTGCACGGTGGTGTCGGCCAGCAGGCGCCCACGCCCCACGATGATCAGATGGTCCGCGACGAGCGCGACCTCGCTCATCAGGTGCGAGGACACGAAGACGGTCCGGCCCTCGGCGGCCAGCCCCGTCAGAAGGTTGCGGATCCACAGGACGCCTTCCGGGTCCAGGCCGTTGACCGGTTCGTCCAGCATCACGGTGGCAGGGTCGCCGAGCAGTGCCGCCGCGATGCCCAGGCGCTGTCCCATGCCCAGGGAGAAGGCGCCGGCGCGCTTCTTCGCGACCGACCCCAGGCCGGTGAGCTCGATGACCTCCTCCACACGGCTGCGGGGGATGCCGTGGGTGTAGGCCTGGGCCATCAGATGGTTGAACGCCGACCGGCCCGGGTGGATCGACTTGGCCTCCAACAGGGCGCCGACCTCCTGCAGCGGCGCGGCGTGCCCGGCGTAGCGGTGACCGTTGACCCGTACCGATCCGCTGGTGGGCGCGTCCAGCCCGACGACCATCCGCATCGTGGTGGACTTGCCCGCGCCGTTCGGCCCCAGGAACCCCGTGACGGTGCCGGGCCGGACCGTGAAGTCCAACCGGTCGACCGCGGTCTTCTCCCCGTACCGCTTGGTCAGCTGGTGTGCCTCGATCATCGGTCGCCCCTGCCGTTGCGGGCCGGACCGTCCCGACCGCCTCACCTGCAACGTTAGGTGCGTCCGCGGCGCGATCCGTGGTACCGGGGCCCGATCATCGGAGGGGTCGTAGTACCGCGGTACCACTCCCCCCGCGGCGCGCCGCCGGCCCGGATCCGGCGCGGCCGGCGGAACTGGCGCGGCTGTTCGTGGCGCAAGCGCGGGGGCTGGGAGCGGACGGACAGGCGGTGATCGAGGCGGTACGGGAGTCGCTGGACGAGTCGCCCTGAGCGGCGCTGGGGGTGCGAGTGATCCGCGCCACCACGGTACGGGACCTGATGGAGGCACTTCGGGCCCCGGGCCCGCCGGCGGCTTCTCGCCGCCGATCAGAGCAGTACGTTCGGCATCAGAAGTCCCGCCCGCACAACCACTCCTTCGGCGGCTGGAAGGACTCGGCCTTCGGCGACACCGCATGTACGGCAGCGAAGCCGTGCACTTCTACGAGCCACTGGGACCCGGCCGAGGTGGCGGCCGGTTGAGGACCGGGGCTTCCCCCTGTCCCGCTGACCGCCGGGCGGCAATGTACGTCGTACATGTCCACCGTGCAGGTACACGTGAATATGTGCAGAGTATCGTTGTCACTCATGAAGAAGAGCGGAAGCGATGGGCGTACGCGCGAGCGGCTCAGCCGCGAGGCCATCGCTGATGGCGCCGTGACGCTGGCGGACGCCGAGGGCCTGGAGGCGGTCACCATCCGCCGCCTGGCCAAGGATCACGGCGTCTCGCCGATGGCGCTGTACTGGCACTTCAAGGACAAGGATCTGCTCCTCGACGGTATTGCCGATCGGCTGTTCAATGACGTCGACCTGCCTCCAGTGAGCGCTGACCCTTGGCCTGAGCAGCTGCGTGGGGTGCTGGAGGCGCTTCTGGCCGCCCTCCGGCCCCACCCGGCGGTGGCCGGACTCGTGACCTCTCGCAGCCTCATCTCGGAGGCCGGGCTGAACATCGCCGAGCGCACCCTCTCCCACCTGAGGCAGGCCGGGTTCTCGCCGGAGCAGGCTGCCGAGTTGGGCGGTTACCTCCTCGGCGCGGTCGTCACTCTCGTCACAAGTGAGCCCGGCCGGCGGCACGGTGACGATGAGGAGGCTCACGAGGACGCCGTCCGTGTCAAAGCAGCCTCGCTCGGGGCACTGTCCCCGCGCCGCTACCCCAACATCATCGCTTCGGCAGGCGCCCTGGCGGCCTGTGCGAGCCCGGATGCCTACTACAGGCTGGGCCTGGACATGTTGATCACCGGCATCAGCGGAATCGCCACCGCGCCCGCGAAGCCCGAGGCGGAAACGGCTCCCTGAGCAGCCCCCTGCGCAGCGTGGGTGATGCGCGAGCGCGCCGCGGTCATGCGGTTGGCTGTCCGGGAGTGACGGTGATGTCCTTGGGGCCCCAGATCCGGCGGTAGGAGCCGTGGACGAGTTCGTCGAGCAGTGACGGTCCCTGCGGTGCCCAGCCCAGTTCGGTGCGTGCCTTGGCGGAGTCCACCCTGGTGTTGCTGCTCAGACCGAGGGCGGGGAGCGGCCCGACGGCTTGGGCGAACTCCTCGCCGCCGGCCGAGACGGCTTCCCCGAAGCCGAACAACGCGGCGATGCCGTCGGCGATGCGGCGGAAATCGCACTCGTCGGCGGCGAGGTTGTAGACGCTGCCTGCGGGGGCGTGTTCCAATGCGAGCAGGTAGGCGTCGGCCAGGTCGTCGAGGTAGACGTTGCCGTAGCGGTTCAGGCCGCGGCCGAGGTAGCGGCTCACACCGTCGCGCAGGGCGGCGCGCAGCATCATGGGCAGCTGCTCACTGCCGCCGTAGCCGTAGATCATGGAGGGGCGCATCACGACGGTGTGATCGCCGGACCGTGCGGCCTGCTGGACCAGGACGTCCAGGCTGTAGCGGGGCTCCAGCGGGGGGATCGGGATGTAGCCGTCGTCCTCGGTGTGGACGGTGTCGGTCGGCTCTCCGCCGGCGAGGTCGGTGTAGATGCCGGTGCCGCTGGTCCTGATGAACCTCTTTCCGGTGCCGGCGATCGCCTCCAGCAACGCGGTGGTGGATGCGGCATGGTCGGCGCTCGCGGTCTCGATCACGGCGTCCACACGGTGTGCCGCGGCGCGGAGCGAGTCCGTGTCGTCGAGTGCACCGCGTACGGGCTCGATACCGGCCGCGGTCAGTGTGCGCATGCCGAGGTCATTGCGGATCAGGCCGATGACGTCGTGCCCGGCGGTCAGCAGCCGCTGGGCGACCGCCCGGCCGATGTAGCCGGTAGCGCCGGTGACAAGTACCTTCATGATCTTCCTTCTCGGTGGGGCCCAATCGATGGGCCGGGACGCCGCGCATGACCGGTGGCTACTAAAAGTGGCCAACCGTACGCGCAGGGTCTTCGTTCTGGGGTTGTGTGCAGTGGGGGAGGCCCGTCCGGCCGTGACGGCGTCCGAGGTCGGAGGCCTGGTGCGCGGCTCGGCGGACGGCGGGGCCGAAAGTGAACCATGCGATGTACATGTACGTTGTATAGGCAAACATATGCAAGCGCAGCCGTCAAAGTGAACTGCGGCACTTTGCGCGGCAGGCTCAACTGCGAGGCCGCCAAGTGTGGGCCTGCGCCGCCCGCGCGGGGCGCGCTACCCCTCGAAGCCCTCCGGTGTAGTGATCAGCCCGTGCCAGGACTCCATGGGCAGCGTGCACGGCGCGTGGCCATGGGCGACCCGCCGGCCCTCACGCAGCACGGTGCGGAGTGCGGGGACCCTCAGGACGGTTTGACGGCAGGGACATCCCGGCGCAGGACTGTCATCGGCAGGCGGTCCGGGTGGGGTACCGCGGAGGTGGCTTCCTTCGGAAGCCGGCCAGGGACGTGGCGGAGTTGCCAGCGGGGCAGGATCGTGGCGAGCGCGATGATGATCGCGGTCCACGCGAAGGCGTCGCCGATGCACTTGCGGTTGCCGGCGCCGAACGGCATGAACACCGCGCGTCGGTCGGGGGCGTTCTCCGGCAGCCACCTGTCCGGGTCGAATCGCTCCGGATCCGGGTAGGCCCGCGGGTCCCGGTGCAGGGCGTAGAGGCTGAAGGCGACCTCGGTGCCCGGGGAGAGGAGGTATCCGCCCAGGGTGACAGGCTTGACGGCGCGGCGCATGAGCAGCGTGACGCCGTGCAGCCGCACTGTCTCATCGAGTACCCGTTGCATCAGCGGGAGTTGCCGTACGTGCTGGAAAGTGACCGGGCCGTCCCCGACGACCCGCGTGATCTCCGCGACCAGTTGCTCTTCTATCTCCGGGCGGCGGGCTATCTCGTGGAACACCCAG
The DNA here is from genome assembly GCF_042714775.1 of Streptomyces sp. NPDC058691. NCBI lineage: Bacteria > Bacillati > Actinomycetota > Actinomycetes > Kitasatosporales > Streptomycetaceae > Streptomyces > Streptomyces sp. NPDC058691. Next base: position 24,343 of record NZ_JBHXSO010000049.1, read on the forward strand.
GCCAGGGTGCTGGCTGTCGCCTCGGCGCCCGCGAACAAGATGGTGCCGAGCTCGTCACGGACCTCTGTGTCGCTCAGGGGCTCGCCAGTGTCGGCATCACGCGCCTCGAGGAGGGTCGACAGCACGTCCGGGACGTCCGGCGCATACCCTGCCCCCGCCGTGCGCGCGGCGGCGATGACCTCGTCGAGGACTTCGTGGAGTTCCCGCGTCGCGGTGTCGAAGCGGCGGTTGGCCGGAATGGGGACGCGGTCCAGGAATTCGGGAGAGACGGTTCTCAGCAACAGGTTCTTGATGATGACGGGCATATTGCGCTGCACGCACTCACGGGCCGGGGCGCCGATGTCGCTGGAGAACATCGACGCGGCCACGGTCGTGACCACGAACTCGTTCATCACGTCATCAACGGCCACCGTCATGCCTGGCGTCCACGACTCGGTGATCCCGCCGGCGTGGAGGGCCATCAGCTCGGCGTAGGCAGCGATGCGGTCGCGGTGGAAGAGTGGCTGCATGAGCCGGCGGTGCACCCGGTGGGTCTGAGCGTCGGCGGTTGCCAGCCCGTTGCCGACGAGGCTGCGCAGCCGGTCGAAGAAGCGGCCCTTCTCGAAGCTGGTCGCCTGGGCGACCATGACGTCGTGCGCCAGGTCGAAGGAGTTCACGAAGTACACGGGCAGGGTGGCGATATCGACCCGGACCAGGTCCGCGGTGTCCCGGAGTGCGGAGACGAATCCCAGGGGTGAGCGGGCCAGAGGCAGCGCGTGACCGAGAAGGGGAAGCCGGCCGGGAGCGCGGGGGACGGACTTCGCCCCCGCCGGCAGGGGGCTGTCCTCGCTCTTCGTGCGGGATTTCGCCGTGACGTCGGGCGCTGCGGCACGCTGTGCGGTGGCGGTGGGGGAGTCGGGTTCTGCGGATCGTTGGGGGATGTGTTCCACGATCGATCACCTCGGCTGTTCAGGTGGGGTCCACCGGTTCCCAAGCCATGACGGCGAGCGCTTGGCGTGACACGCCCATCGTCCCGTCGGAGTGATCACACCAAGAGTGCGAAATGCGCCAACTTCGTGACCGACTTTGACCCGTCACCCTTCTCTCTTGTCCCTGTGGGCTCCGGCCGTGCTCTTCTGACGCGGAGGCAGCGCGCGGCCGGGCGGCGAGACGGCAGGGAAGAAGAATCCCGCCCTGAGGTTCTGCGCGAACCTCGGGGCGGGACTGGGGCGTTGGCTACAACACCCGGTCGGTCACCAGCGAAGCAGGCGGCGCCACCAGGACACCTTGGCGGGTGCTGCCGCGGGCGCGAGGGAGGGCTGCTGCGGCACGGGGTGCGGCTGGGCCACCGGGACCGCTGCCGGCTGCGGCGCCGCGACGTGTGCGGCGGGCGCGGTGGCCGGGTCGGCGCTCGCCGCCTGGGGCGGCTTGCGCGTGAACTCCACCGGGAGCGTGATCAGAGGGTGGGCCATCCACGTGAAGACACGCTGTGTCTCGCCGGCGATGCGGACGTCGGGCAACCGGGTCAGCAGTACGTCGCAGGCGGTCTCGACGATGGCCCGGCCGATGTTCTGGCCGGGGCACTCGTGGCCGCCGCCGCTGAAGGCCAGGTGCGAGCGGTTGCCGTGCATGGGCGCCGTCGGGTCGGGACGGACCTGCGGGTCGGCGTTGCCGGCCGCCAGGCCCATCAGGACCATGTCGCCTTCCTCGATGGTCTGCTCGGCCAGCTTCGTGGGGCCAGTCGCGTAGCGGGCCGGCAGAACCGCCAGCGGCGGCCGTTCCCACAGGATGTGGTCGACGGACGCCTCCAGCGTCTGGGTGCTGCCGGACAGGCTTCCGCGGGTCGCGGAGTCCGTCAGGTAGACCTCGATGGTGTCCGCCAACAGGACGCTGGTGGTGGAGTGGGCCGCGACCAGGGTGTGCCGCAGGTGCTCGGCGACCTCGGTGTCGCTCAGCCGCGCCTCGTGCTCGATCAGGAACGAGGGGAGGTCGTTCTCGGGGCTCGCCTTCCGGGCGGTGACGAGGTTCTGGAGGATCTCCATCACGAACTGGTTGCTGGCGGCGGCGGTTTCGGTGCCCGCGATGAGGTCCTGGCAGGCCGCGATCAGCTTCGGCGCGGTGTCTTCGGGGACACCGAGCAGTCGCATCATGGTGAGCATCGGAAGCTGCTGGGCGTACTGCGCGACCAGGTCGGCGTGCCCGTCGCCGCAGAAGCCGTCGATCAGGGTGCTGGCGATGTGCTGGATGCGCCGCCGGATCCCGATGCTGTTGAACTTCGCCAGGCTGGCGTTGACCGCTGCCCGCAGTCGCCGTTGCTCGTCGCCCTCCGCGAAGTTCACCAGCGGCTGCCAGGCGATCAGCGGGGCCAGCGGGTGCGCGGGGCTGAGCAGTTTGCTGTCCCGCCACAGACGTGAGTCGGCGGAGAACCGCGACGGGGTCCGCAGTACTTCCAGGTTCTCCCGGTGACCCAGCACCAGCCACGCCCGGACCCCGCCCGGGATCTCCACGGGTGCCACCGCCCCGTACGTGGCCCGCAGGTCCTCGTACAACTGGCGCGTGTTCTCCACCGCCTTCGGCGAGTGAAGCTGCTGCAGACCCTCGGCGTACAGCCCGTGGGCGGGACACCCCGGCGGTGGCACGGCAGCGGGCGCGGCCTGGGGCTGTTCGGGTGGAAGGGTGGTCACTGGGCCTCCGAAGTCACGGTGGATTACCGAAGCAAGTGGGCGAGCGCACCACGCCGACGAGCGTGGTGACCGCTCCTTCCCATAGCCAGGCAGGGGCGCCGGGCTCCCCCCAAGTCCCGTAGCTCAAAGCCGAGTTGGAAGCATAGCCACCGCGGGACCCACCCCGGACACGGATCGCTGCACCGTGCAGCCACCGCGGCGGCCGATCTCACGGGCGAAGCGGGCCGGCACGCGCACGCACCGCGGCGACGCGTGCACACACGGCCTCGACGAGCCGCTACCTGGGACATGCCGCGCAGGCTATGGCAACCCAGGGGCAGGCGTGGCGTGTTCGCCCGACTGAGCCCCGGCGAATGCAACCGTGCGCCCCCGAGCGGGGCGCAGGCGAGGCCGGCGAGGCCGGAGAACACGCCTTTTGACAACAGTCCGCGTTGGCCGTGCGGCGTCGGCCGTCACGGCAAGGGGTCCGTCGCAGCCGTCGGACGGCGCACGTCGGAGCCCACGAACGTGAACAGGCGGGTGCCGCGGCGCATGGGTTGAGGTGCGCCGACGAAACGGTGTACACCGACGCCGAAGCCGGCGTCCGCTGCCGACAGCCATCGCAGTTCGAAGTGCTGCGCTTCGAACCATTCACAGATCAGCGGTACCCGGTCGGGGGCACCGCGGTGCCGGGTCCAGATGACGATGCCGCCAGTCCTGCACAACTGGCTGCAGGCCGCGATGGTGTGCTCGATATCCGCCTCGGTGATGTTGCCGAAGACGCCGCAGATGAGAACGAGGTCCGCGGGAGCCATACCTTCGTACTGATCGATGAGAGAAGCGTCGCCGGTCACCACCTCGACCTGCTGCAGCCCTGCTTGGCCTGCCCTCGCCAGAGCGGTCGCACTGTTGCGCGGGTCCAGCTCGACCAATCTCGCCCGCACATCGTCACGACGGGGGTGCTCGGGCAGAACGTCGAGAAGATCCCGGCCTTCTCCGGCGCAGAGGCTGATCACCCGCAACCCACCAGCCGGAGCATCGGACAGAGCAGCGCGAACCTGTGCTTGAACAGTGCGCAGTCGTCGTGCCAACCGCGAGTCGGCCACGTCGTACTCTTCGTGCCAGGCGCTCCAATCCATGAGCGGAGGCTACGGCTGAACACCACCCGTCGGCGACCTCATTCTGATCGCCGAAACCGGAACCAGCCATCCACGACGGACTGGTCCGTGACGAGGTGGCATCCGCTGCCCCAAGCCATGCAAGGCACGGAGGCCGGCCCCGAGGGGCCGGCCATCCTTCGTGCCGAAGCGCGAGCCCGGGGTGCGCCGGCAGCCCGTTTCCGGTGCCGCCGGCGCCGTGCCCGTCGCGCGCCCCTGCTACTTGCGCTTCAGGGTGAAGTTGGCGGTGGCCGTCGCCCCCTTCTTCAGCTTGATCGTCGTGACGGTCGGCTGGTAGCCGTCCTTGGCGACGATGACGGTCAGCGGGTTGTTGCGGACGTCGAGCCACAGCCCGTACGTGCCGTCGGCCGACGTGGTGAGCGTGTAGGAGGTGGCCCAGCTGTCGATCTGCACGGTCGCCCCGGCCAGTGGTGCGGTGCCGCCGGTGGCCGTGTTGCCCAGGACGAGACCGGCGATCTTGCCCCAGGTCTTGGGCGGGTCGACGTGCAGGGCGACCGGGATGCGCGGCACGGAGTACGGCGTGTCGGTGCCCACGCTCAGGCCGGCGGTCAGGTCACCGGGCTGCGTCACCGAAGGCGCCGTGGCGTCCAGGGTGACGGTGACGGTCGCGCTGGTGCCGGGCTGCAGGGTGAGCTGCTGGACGCTCTCGCTCAGCCAGTCGACGTCGCTCGCCCCACCCTGGTCGTAGCCGGGCAGCAGCTCGACCTTGCTGATCGGCTTGCCGGGGGCGTTGCCGCCGCCGACCTTGTAGAAGCCGGGTGCGCCGCCGCCGCGGTACGTGGCGACGTTGGCGTTGGGGAGGGTGCCCCAGGTGCCGGACTTCGGGTCGAAGGCCTGGCTCCGGTTGGTGAGGGCGTTGTTCCCGACGCCGCCGACCAGCACCAGCCGGCCGTTGGCCGCGGTGTAGGCGGAACCCCACTGCGCGGCCGGGACGTCCGCGAGCTGTGACCAGCTGTCGGCGTCCGGGTCGTAGACGTAGGTGTGGACGACGTCGTTCTCGCTCGCGCCCAGACCACCGGCGCAGTAGATCTGGCCGTCGATGGCGCCGCACGCCTCCCACGAGATGGGCTCGGGGTAGGCGGCGATCTGGGACCAGCTGTCGGTGCTCGCGTCGTAGACGCTCGCGTCGGTGGTGCCGCAGGAGTCGGTGCCGCATCCGCCGATCATGTAGAGCTTGCCGTCCAGGACGGCGGAGCCGGAACCGGCGTACGGCTTGGGCGCGGACGCGCCGGTGGTCCAGCTGTCCGAGTCCGGGTTGTAGATCTCCAGCTTCGCGTCCGGGGCGCCCGTCGGACCCCAGCCGCCGGCGACGTAGAGCTTGCCGTCGATGAACCCGTGCGCCGGGTCCTCCCGGGTGTCGGACGCGCTCGCCAGCTTCGTCCAGCTGCCGGCGACCGGGTCGAGGACGTACAGGTCCTTGGTGTCGCTCGATCCGTTGTACCCGAAGGCCGAGTAGACCTTGCCGTCCAGCGTGTCGGCGGTGTTGTCCATGAGGGCGCCCGGGAGGTCCGGGGCCGTCTGCCAGGTGTCGTCGGAGGGGGCCGCCGCGGACGGGTTCGCCTTGCCGGCCGCCGCGTGGGCCTTGCTGGACAGCGGGTTGAAGTCACCCTTGACGGTCTGCAGGGCCGCGCCCTTGGCCTGCTGGGTGAAGCCGCCGGACTGCTCGCCGAGCTTGACCGTGGCGGCGGCGCCGCCGGTGTTCTTGACGGTCAGCTTCTGGGACTTGGTACCGCCCCAGGCGACGGAGGCGGAGACGGAGGCCGGAGTGATCGTGACCTTGCCGGCCTTGAGCTTGAAGTCGGCCTGGACGGCGCTGTCGGCGCCGGTCTTCACCGTCTTGGTCAGCGAGGTGTACTTGGCCTTGGCCGCGGTGAAGGGGTGGCTGCCGAAGGCGGTCGAGACGAAGGAGTAGAAGCCGTCGGGCAGGTTCGGGTCGTCGGGGGTGGCCACCGTGGTGGTCTTCTCGGCGGGCTTGTCCTGGCTGGTCACGGTGGCACCGACGATGCCGTCACCGGTGTTGGCGTCGGTCACGTTGCCCACGACCAGGCCGGCGGGGACGGGGGTGAGCTTCCGGTCGCCGATGAAAACGTTGTCGACCGACCACCACCAGCCGAAGCTCCCGGTGAAGTGGAAGCGCAGCTGCACCTCGGGCTTGCCGGCGAAGTCCGACAGCGAGGCCTCGATGCGGTCGCCGGTGACGTCCGAGCCGGTGGCCCAGATCCTGGTCCAGTTCGCGCCGCCGTCCGAGGTCGCCTCGACGACCGCGGACTGGTTGCCGAACGACTTGTACTCGGTGTTGAAGGCCACCTCGGGGTCGTTCTTCCCGCTGAAGTCGTAGACCGGGCTGACCAGCGAGCTGTCCTGGGTGGCGCCACCGCCGAAGTGGTCGCTGTCGATGACGGCGAACGCGCCGTCACCGCCGGTGCGGTTGCCGCGGTTGCCGGGATCGTCGAACTCCCAGCCCCCCGTGGTGTCCTCGGCGTTCTCCACCTTCCAGCCGGACGGCGGGGCGTCGGTGGCGTCGAACGGTTCGGTGGTGCCGGTCACGTCGACCCGGTACCCGGGCGGGGTCGCCGTCCAGGAGTCGACCGGGACCGCGATGCCCACCGTCTGAGCGGAATCGCCGACGCTGATCGTCTTGCTGACGGCCTTGTAACCGGGGGTGGCCGCAGCGACGTGCAGGGTGTACGAGTGCCCCTGGGGCAGATCCAGGCTGTACGCACCGGTGGCGGGATCGGTCCAGACCGCGCCGGGGACGTCGTCCGCGGTGATCTTGGCGTACAGCGGCCAGCCGTGGCCGGCGCCGTCGGTGACCTTGCCGGCGACCGTCTGGCTGGGCACCGGGCTGAGGGTGAAGTTCTTGGTGACCGTGGCGTCGTCGTCGACCACGACACCGCCGGCCGAGCCGTCGGCGTAGCCGAACGCCTCGACGGACAGGTCGTAGGTGCCGGTGGGCAGCGTCAGGGAGTACGCGCCGGAGGCGTCGGTGTGGGCGACGCTGTCGCCCGCGGTGACGGTCGCGCCGGCGACCGCCTTGCCGGTGGCGCTGTCGGTCACACCGCCGGTGATCACGCCATGCGGACCGCTGCGGAACGCGGCCAGGCCGTCGGGGGTGCCCAGACCGGTCGGGCCGTCGTAGCCGGTGCCGCCGCTGCACAGATACGACGGGGAGCAACTGCCGTTGCTGCCGGTGGTGATGTCGTTGATCCCGGTACCCGCCGCGTACGGGTAGGCGTTCGGGTACGAGCCGGCGACGGGGGTGCCGGCGGCCGCGTACACCGAGGCGATGATGGGCGACGAGACGCTGGTGCCGCCGTAGACCGCCCAGCCGCCGTGACCGTACGTCTGGTAGACCGCCACGTCCTCCGCGACGGCCGAGACGTCGGCGAGCGCCCGGTTGTCACAGCCGGTGTCGTGCTGGAAGGCGGGCTTGGGCTCGTACAGCGAGCAGCCGGAACCGGCGTCGGCCCAGGCGGACTCGGTCCATCCGCGGTCCGTGGACGGAGCGCGGGTCAGCGTGGTGCCGCCGACCGCGGTCACGTACTGCGAGGCGGCCGGGTAGCTCACGCCGTAGCCGTAGTCGCCGGTGGACGCGGTGATCGCGACGCCGGGGTGGTTGTAGTGGGCGTCGAGCGTCGTGGTCTCGGACGGGTCTTCGCCGCCCCCGCCGCGGTAGTCGGTGCCGTAGGAGTTGGAGACGTACTTCGCACCGAGCGCGACCGCCTGGTCGACGGCGGCGGACAGGCTGTCGAAGCTGTTGTCGTCGGCCTCGACCAGCAGGATGTGCGCGTTGGGCGCGGTCGCGGAGACCATGTCGAGGTCGAGCGATATCTCGCCGGCCCAGCCGGCATCCGGTGTGGGGTAGTCGGTGCCGCCGCGCTGGTCGACCTTGCGGAAGCATCCGTTGTCCGTGGTGCAGGCAGGCAGCCCGAACTGCGCCCGGTAGACGGCGAGGTCGGCTTCGGCGGTCGGGTCGTCGAAGGCGTCCACGATGGCGACGGTCTGTCCGGCGCCCCCGTCGGCGGGCAGGTTGTAGGCGCTCTGCAGATCGCCGGCACCGTAGCCGGACGGCGTGTCCGCCGCCCGCAGCAGGCCCTTGACCGGCTTCACGTCGGTGCGGCGCAGGGCGAAGCAGCTGAAGTGGCCGGGCTTGGGCGTGTCACAGGTGGGTTCTAACGACGGGCGCGCGTCGGCGGCTGAGGTGGCCGAGGTGGCCGAGTGCGCGTCCGCGACACTCGTGGCCCATGCCGGCGCCTGCACTCCGAGCACCGCCATGGCGGCGGCGCCGAGGACGGCCAGGCCCCTGACCACCTTCCGGCGGACGGGGTTTGCGGTTCTCGCTGGTCTGTGCAACGTGACTCCCATGCGTGCTTGCAGGGATGGAGCCGTGTACGGCTCCCGGTTGGCGGTGAACATCAGGGCGTTCACCGGGGCCAATTAGCGATCTCAGTCCTGTTCATGTCAATAGTGACCCTCGGTGCCGGTGGTGACCGAACGTCATCGACTGAGTGCCGTAACCACGCATTTCCGTAGGGCTTATTCGAGTTTTCGGGTGGAATGCATGCTCCCGGGCGTTCGCTGAGCGAACGCCGGCCTTCCGTCTCACGTGACTGTTCACGGAAGGTATTGAGGGCGTGAATACGACACGAGACGCAAAGCCGCCAGCCCCCTCGGGGAGCCGGTCAAGGCCCCCGGACGGGCGCCGTGGTGGGTTAGCGTGTCCCCGGAGGTGGTGTGGGCGCGTGAACGTCATCGACTGGCTGCTGGACAGCGACCCGGCGATCCGCTGGCAGGTGATGCGGGATCTCACCGACGCGCCCGAGGAGCAGGTCGCGGCCGAACGGGCCCGCGTCGCGGGCGAGGGCTGGGGCAGCCGGCTGCTGGCCCTCCAGCAACCGCACGGCCAGTGGCCTGCCGGCATCCCCGCGTTCCCCTCCGAGGCCGCGGAGAAGTGGTGGCATGCGCTCGGACCCGCGCGGCAGGGCACCCTGTTGCCCGGGTGGACTTCCACCGCCTGGAGTCTGGTGTTGCTGCGGGCGTTCGGCGTCGAACCGGACAGCGCGGCGGCGCGCCACGCCGTCGGTCTGGTTCGCGAGAACGTCCGGTGGGAGCACGACGGCGAGCCGTTCTTCTCCGGGGAGGCGGAGCCGTGCATCAACGGCCGGACCGTGGCGCTCGGCGCCTACTTCGGCATGGACGTCGCGCGGGTCGTCGAGCGGCTCCTTGACGAGCAGATGGCCGACGGCGGGTGGAACTGCGAGCAGGAGAACGGCTCCACCCGGGGGTCGTTCCACACCACGATCGACGTGCTGGAAGGGCTGCTGGAATACGAGCTGTCGGCGGGAGGCGCCCCGGATGTGGCCGACGCCCGGCTCCGCGGCCAGGAATACCTCCTGGAACGGCGGCTGTTCCGGCGGCTGTCGACCGGCCGGCCCGTCGACCGGGACCGCAAGACCGGCAGTCCGGCTGCCTGGATGCGGTTCTCCTACCCGGCCTTCTGGCACTACGACGTGTTGCGCGGTCTCGACCATCTGCGCGCGGCCGGTGTCACCCCCGACGACCGGGTGGCCGAGGCGATCGGTCTGGTGCGGTCCAAGGCCGACGCGGAAGGCCGCTGGCCGTTGGAGAACCCGCATCCCGGGGAGCTGCACTTCCCCATCGACGACGGCGAAGGTGAGCCGAGCAGGTGGAACACCCTACGAGCCATGCGCGTGCTCAGGTGGTACGAGCAGGCACTGGCGTAGACCCGGAGACCCGTGGACCGCGTCCGACGGCGGACGGCCGGCTCGCGAATCCCGGGAGATCATCCCGGTCCCCATGGACGAGGCCCGGCGCTTCGCCGCCTGAAAGTGTTCAGTTTCGACGGGCGACCGGGCCCCGAGGCACGCCCGCCCCCGTCACTCCTCCAGCGGCCCGAGGCCCGGGGTGTCACACAGGTCGACGGTGGTCCGGGCAGTGGCGTGCAGTTCCAGGACCACCAGCTCGTTGGCGCCGGGACGCAGTACGGGGGCGGGGACGTAGAGGCGGTGCTGCGGGCCGCGGGACCAGTAGCGGCCCAGCGCGAAGCCGTTGACCCAGGCGTTGCCCTTGGTCCAGCCGGTCAGGTCCAGGAAGGTGTCCGCGGGGCCTTCCACCTCGAAGACGCCGTGGTGGAATGCGGGTCCCACGGGCTGCGGGCCGCCCGTGGCGAAGGTGAGCCCGGACAGGTCGTCCAGGGGCAGGGGCGTGCTGCGCCAGCCGGTCAGCTCGGTGCCGTTGGCGGTGACCGGGCCGGTCAGTCCCTTGCGGTCGTGGATGCCCTGGCCGTAGTTGACCCGGCCCTGGTTCTCGACCAGCACCGTCAGGGTCGCGCCCTGGGCGGGGACGGTGAGGGCCAGCGCGCTCTCGTGCTGCTCTCGCTCCAGGGTTCCGACAGGGGCGCCGTCGAGGAAGACCTGGGCGCGGTCCTTGACCTCGGTGAAGTGCAGCAGGGTCGGGCCCGGCTCGGTCAGCCGGGTCTCGTACAGGACGAAGCCGAAGTCCTGGCCCAGCTCCTCCATGGTGAGCGGGCGGGGGCCTGCCACCGCCTCGCCCAACAGGCCGGCGGAGCCGAGCAGTGACGCGGTCCCGCTGAGCCCGACGCCGAGGATATTGAGCTTTTTCGACGGCTCGGGCAGGGGGCCGTCGGGGACGGTGGTGTGCCGGGCCAGTACCTCGCGGAAGGCGAGGTACTTGGGGGTGATGTCGCCGGCCTCGTCCAGGGGCGCGTCGTAGTCGTAGGAGGTGACGGTCGGGCGGTACGTGTGCTTGTCGTTGGCGCCGTTGGTGAAGCCGAAGTTGGTGCCGCCGTGGAACATGTACAGGTTCACGGAGGCGCCGGCGGACAGCAGTTCGTCGAGATCGGAGGCGGCGCTCGCGGCGTCGCGGACGACGTGCACGCCGCCCCAGCGGTCGAACCAGCCGTTCCAGAACTCGGTGCACATCAGCGGGCCTTCGGGCTGGTGCTCGCGCAGCGCGGTCAGGTTCTGCGCGGGCCGGCTGCCGAAGTTGACCGTGCTCAGGACGCCCGGGATGCTGCCGCGGGCGAGGTCGGCGGGCTGGTCGCAGGTGAACAGCGGTACGTCGACGCCGCCTTGGCGCAGTTTCGCCTCCAGGTGCGTGAGGTAGGCGGGGTCCTCGCCGTAGGCGCCGTACTCGTTCTCCACCTGAACGGCCAGGACGGGGCCGCCGTTGGTGGCCAGGTGGGGCGTGACGAGCGGCAGCAGCCGGTCGAGGAAGGCGTCCACGGCCTTCAGGTAGCGCGGGTCGGCGGTGCGCAGCCGGATGTCGGGCGTGGCGAGCAGCCAGGACGGCAGGCCGCCGCCCTCCCACTCGGCGCAGATGTACGGTCCGGGGCGCAGCAGCACGTGCAGCCCCTCGGCCTGGGCGAGCGCGAGGAAGGCGGGCAGGTCCAGGCCGCCGTCAGCGTGGAACTCGTCAGGCCGGGGCTGGTGGAGGTTCCACGGCACATAGGTGTCGATGGTGTTCAGTCCGAGAAGGCGCGCCTTGCGCAGCCGGTCCTGCCACTGTTCGGGGTGGACGCGGAAGTAGTGCAGGCCACCGGAGATGATGCGGAACGGCTCGCCGTCGAGGCGGAATTCGTTCCCTTCTGTCCGCAGTACGGGCATGGCGGGGGCTCCTCCAGTGGAGTCGGGATCACGTGCGTGTGGTGCTGTCACGGGGTGCTCGCGGACGGGGCGGCGGGTATCCCCGGGACGGGATGTTTGCGTTGCCATCGCAGGGCGGGACGGCAGATGGGGTTCGGTCGGTTCATGGGGACCCGGTCAGCGGCCTGCCGGGGGCGGAGCGGTACTGCCGCGGACCACAAGGCTGGTGGGCACCAAGGTGGTGCCCTTCTCCGCGACGTCGTCCCGGATCTGGCGCAGCACGCCCTCGACGCAGCGCCTGCCGACCTCGGCGAAGTCCTGGTGGATCGTCGTCAGGGGCGGCATGAAGGAGGCGGCCTCCGGGATGTCGTCGAAGCCGACCACGCTGACGTCCTCCGGCACCCGCCTGCCGTGCTCGTTGAGCGCGCGCAGCACACCGAGGGCCATCTGGTCGTTGGCGACGAAGACGGCGGTGCAGGCCGGATCCGCCGCGATCCGCAGCCCGGCCTCGTAGCCGGACTGCGCCGACCAGTCGCCGCGCAGCAGTTCCGGCACGTCACGTCCGGCGGACTCCAGGGCCTCCCGCCAGGCGCCGACCCGGCGTTCGGACGCGAACGACTCCTTGGGGCCCGCGATGTGCCACACCGTGCCGTGCCCGAGGCCCAGCAAGTGTTCGACGGCCGCCCGGGCGCCGCTGGCCTGGTCGGTGTCGACCACGCAGTACCGGTCGCCGGCGTCGGAGTCGACGACCACCACGGGGGCGGCCGGCGGCAGCGCCACCGTCATCGCGTCCAGGAGGTGAACCTCCATGATCATGACGATGCCGTCCACCGCGAGTTCGCCGAGACGGGTGAAGGCGCCGCGGACCCCGTCCTGCGTGGGGGCGGTGACCGGCAGCAGGGTGGTCGCGTAGCCCTCGTGCGCGGCGGAGGAGGCGACCGCCTCCAGGGTGCGCATGTTGCCGGTGCTGGACAGGCTGAAAAGGATGACGCCTATCGTGCGGAACTCACCGCTCTTGAGGGCGCGCGCCGCGCTGTTGGGCCGGTAGCCGAGCTGCTTCATCGCGGCGAGGACCTGCTGCCGGGTGTCGTCCAGTACGCCGGGGAAGCCGTTGGAGACCCGGGAGACGGTCTGCGCCGAGACGCCCGCCAGCTTGGCGACGTCGGCCATCGACGCGCCGCGCCGTCGCCGCTGCGCGGCGGCCACCGAGTTCTGTCCGGTCCCGTCCACGTCCGTCGTACACCTCGTCACACGTCACAGCCGCTGATTGGTCAGAAGTCTATGGGGGCGGAACCCCGCGGATCGGCAGTCCGCGGGCCCCCGGCGGGCCGGCGCCGGGGGGCCTCACGCATGAGAACCGCCGGGCCGGCCAAGGGTGGTGCCGGTGCGTCAGTCGCCGACGGTGAAGCCCTGGTCCTTGCCGTACTTCACCGAGGCGTCCTGCCAGGTGGCGAGGGCGTCGTCCAGGGGCGTGGAGGACACGTAGGCCTTGCCGACGGTGTCGTTGAAGATCGAGTTCGCGTAGACCTGGTAGGGCAGGTAGGACCAGCCGGGCACGACGTTCTTCGCCGAGTCGGCGAAGACCTGGTTCGCCTTCTGACCGCCGAAGTAGGGGAACTCGGTGTTCAGGAACGCGTCGGAGTTCAGGTCCGCGGTCGTGGCGGGGAAGGCGCCGCCCTTGATGCGGGCCTGGACACCCGCGTCCTTGTCCGCGTACTTCACGAAGGCGTAGGCGAGGGCCTTGTCCTTGCTCGCCTCCATCACCGCCAGCGAGCTGCCGCCGTTCTCCGCGCTGGCGGTCTGGCCGGCCTGCCACTGCGGCAGCGGGGCGGCGCGCCATTGACCGGAGGCCGAGGGGACGCCGGAGACGAAGTTGGCGGGCATCCACGCACCGGTGTTGAGGGTGGCGATGGTGCCGTCGGCCAGCCCCTTGTACCACTGGTCGCTCCAGGAGCTGATCGGGGCGAGCAGCTTCTCGGAGACGAGCTTCTGCCAGACGGCGGTGAACTTCTTCGTGCCCGCGTCGGTGAAGTTCACCTTCACACTGGTGCCGTCCACCGTGTACGGGTGGCCGCCGGCCTGCCAGATCAGGCTGGTGACGAAGCCCGCGTCACCGGTGTCGTTGGTGATGTACGCCTTGGGGTTCGCCTTGTGCAGCGCGCGGGCTGCGGTGAGGTACTCGTCCCAGGTGGTGGGCACCTTGATCTTGTACTTGTCGAGGACCTTCTTGTTGTAGAACATCGCCATCGGCCCGGAGTCCATGGGCAGGGCGTACACGCCGTCGTTGATGGAGACGGCGTTCCACGGGCCCGGCGAGTACGCCTTGGACAGGTCCTTGGCACCGTACGGGCTGAGGTCGGTGACGGACTTGCCCAGCGCGAACTGGCTCAGCGCGTAGTACTCGATCTGCGCCACGTCGGGGGCGCCCGAGCCGGCCTGGACCGCGTTCTGCAGCGCGGTGTACTGGTCGTTGCCGGTACCGGCGTTGACCAGCTTCACCTTGACCTTGGGGTACTTGGCCTGGAAGTCGCTGACCACCTGCTTCAGCGTCGGCTCCCATGCCCACACCGTCAGGGTGCCGCCCTTGTTCAGCGCCGCCTCGACGCTGCCGGCGTCCGCGGCCTTGGCGCCGGATCCGGAGTCGTCGGAGGAACCGCAGGCGGTCAGGGACAGGGCCGCCGCGCAGAGCACCGCGACCGCCTGCGCCGTGCGCCGAAGTGGCTTGTTCGTCATCGCATCTCACTTCGTTGTGGTGATGAACTGCGGCGCCGCCCGTCGCCCACCGCATGGGTGTGCCGGGGAGAGGCCTGCAGGGGTGGACACGGCGCCTGCGCGGCGCCGGTGATCATTCCTTGACGCTGCCGGCGGCGAGTCCGGACTGCCAGAAGCGCTGGAGGAAGAGGAAGGCCGCGATCAAGGGGACGATGGTCAGCAGCGACCCGGTGATCACCAGGTTGAACACCGGCTGCCCGCCCGCCGTGGCGGCCTGGGCGTTCCAGGCGTTGAGCCCCAGCGTGAGGGGGTACCAGTCGGGGTCCTTGATCATGATCAGCGGCAGGAAGTAGTTGTTCCAGGTAGCGACCACGGTGAAGAGCAGGACGGTGACGATGCCCGGCCCCAACAGCGGCAGGCTGATCCTGAAGAAGGTGCGGATCTCTCCCGAGCCGTCCACCCGGGCCGCCTCCAGCAGCTCGTCCGGGATGGCCTCGGAGGCGAAGACCCACATCAGATAGAGACCGAAGGGCGAGATGAGCGAGGGGACGATGACCGCCCACGGCGTGTTGGTCAGGCCCATCTTGCTGAACATGAGGAACGTGGGCACGGCCAGCGCGGCACCCGGCACGGCGACCGCGCCGATCACCACCGCGAACACCGCGCGCTTGCCCGGGAAGTCGAACTTCGCCAGGCCGTAGCCGCCCAGCACGGCGAGGAAGGTCGCGCCGCCGGCGCCCACCGCCACGTACAGCAGGGTGTTCAGCAGCCACCGTACGAAGATGTGGTCGTTGTAGGTGAGGGTCTGCTGGATGTTGTCCCACAGCGCGAAGTCGCCGCTGAACCACAGCCCGAAGGAGTCGAGCAGGTTCTTCTGGGTCTTGGTGGCGCTGATCAGCAGCCAGGCCAGCGGGATCAGGGCGTACACCGCGACGAGCGCGGTCAGCACGGTGAGCAGGATGTTGCGCCTGGGCCGGTCGGAGGATCGGCGCCGGCTCGCGGTGCGCCCGGAGGACGCGGAGCCGGGGTGCTTTCGTACGGGCGCGAGAGTGCTTGCGCTGGACTGGGCCATCGTCACGCCTCCTTCCGCATGCCGCGCAGCTGCACGACGTAGGCGACGATCATCGTGACCACTCCCATGACGATCGCGACCGTCGCGGCGTAGTTGTGCTGCTGGCCGGAGAAGGACAGCGAGTAGGTGTAGAGGTTCGGCGTGAAGTACGTCGTGATGGCGTTGGGCGCCAGCGGCTTGAGGATGCTCGGCTCGTTGAACAACTGGAAGCTGCCGATGACCGAGAAGATCGTCGCGATGACCAGCGCCCCGCGGATCGCGGGGAGCTTGATGGCCGTGACGATCCGCAGCTGGCTCGCGCCGTCGATCTCGGCGGCCTCGTAGAGGGAGTGCGGGATCACATGCAGCGCCGAGTAGAAGATCAGCATGTTGTAGCCGACGAACTCCCAGGTCACGATGTTGCCGATGCTCGCCAGCACGAGGCCGGGTGAGAGCGGGTTCGGCAGCGAGGCCCCGAAGGTGTCGTTGATGTTGGCGACCAGGCCGAAGCGGTCGCCGTACATGAAGCCCCACATCAAGGTGGCGACGACGGCCGGGACCGCGTAGGGCAGGAAGATCGAGATACGGAGGAAGTTCCGTCCGTGGAGCCGTCCGCTGTCCAGCGCGAGGGCGACGAACAGGGCGATGCCCAGCATGATCGGCACCTGGACGGCGAGGAACAGGGCGACGCGGCCCAGTCCGGACCAGAACTGGCTGTCCTGGAAGGCCTGCGTGTAGTTGTCGAGGCCGACGAACGAGGTGCCGCCGATGAGCCGGTCGCGGAAGAGGCTCAGATAGATCGAGTAACCGATCGGCGCGAGGAAGACCAGCGCGAAGAAGATCATGAATGGCGCCACGAAGCCCCATCCCAGCCAGCGCCGGCTCCCGTGTCCCCGGGGAGGGGCCGCACGGCCGGTGCCCGGCGGCGACATGGCTGCCATGTTCCCATCCTTCACTTCGTCGTGCGGGGTTCCGCCGCATCGGACGGAGCCCCGAATGGTTGCGTAAACATCACCGAGCGTCCGGTCGCACGTTTGCGCAAACATCTGGATGACGCGATGTTGGCACCGGGTATCGGGAGGCGTCAAGAGGCGTTAAGAGGTTCTTCTCCGGCACGTGGCGAGGAGCTCGTCCCAGCGGGTCGGCGGGGGACCGGCCCCTGGGCGCCGACGACAGGGCCGACGCCCTTGCGTCTTCCGGTGATCGCCGGGTGCCGGGAGCGCCGTGGCGAGTGAGGTCAGGACGGGGCGAGGACGCAGAACTCGTGGCCTTCCGGGTCGGTCAGGCACGTCCATGGGACGTCGCCCTGGCCGAGGTCGAGGTCGGTGGCGCCGAGGGCCCGCAGCCGGGCCACCTCCGCCGCTGTGTCGTCACCGGGGTACGGCAGCAGGTCGAGATGGACGCGGTCCGGCACGGTCTTCGTGTCCGGCGTGCGGAGGAAATCGAGATACGGGCCGGTACCACTGGGGGAACGCAACACGGCATGGTCGTCGGTCACCTTGTGCAGGGTCCAGTCCATCGCCTCGTCCCAGAACCGGGCCATGGCCCGCGGATCCGAGCAGTCGACCACCACCGCGGCGACCGGCCCGGTGTCCCGGTAGATCTCCCGGGGCTCCAGCACGCAGAACTCGTTGCCCTCCGGGTCGGCGAGGACCGTCCACGGCACCTCGCCCTGGCCCACCTGGGCGGGCGTCGCACCGAGCGTCCGGAGGCGCGCGACCAGTTCCGCCTGATGGTCCGTGGAAGTGGTGGCGAGATCGAGGTGCACACGGTTCTTCGCCGTCGTCTTGGGTTCCGGGACGGCGACGACGTCGATGCCGACGGCGACCGGGTCCGGCCAGACGAAGCCGCCGGCAGGTCCGATGTAGGTGGTCACGCCGGATCCCGTGCGGTAGGCACTCCAGCCGAGTGCCTCCGCCCAGAACCGGCCGACCGCCGAGTGATCGAGAGCCTTGATGTTCACGTGAGCGGGTCGCAGTGCCATGGCGGCGATCCTAGGGAACCACCACCCCGCACGTGGCAGCCGCGCCGGGGCCGAGCAGAGGCCGAGTCGCTTGGCAGCCGCCATCCTGAGTCCCCCGACCAGGGGCGCTCGGCCCGTCAGGTGAACCGGCACCGACCCGGTGAGCACCGGAGCAGAGCACGGGGTCGATGTCGGAGAAGAGGGCCTTCCGGCGGCCGGCGGGGGAGGTCGCAGTCCCCACCGGATGCGGAAAGGCCCTCAGCTCATCCATCACCCGGGGCGCGCGTCACCGGCGTCCCGGGACGGCACACCTACCCTGTCACCCGGAACAGGTGGCTCCCCGGGCCGACGGTGAAGCGGGCGTAGCCGCCGCCGCGTTCGCCGGCCTTCGCAGCCGCGGGAGGATGTACCTTTTGCCGGCCGCTCACCGGTACCAGGACCTCGGCGGTCGATCCCACCGGCATGTCGACACGCAGGGTGAAGCGTCCCTTCGCGCGCGTCCACGACGAGGCGATCCGGCCGAGCGGTGACTCGACGTGGGCGGAGGCGTGTGTCAGGCCGCCGACGGCGTGGGGGCGGATCGTCACCTTCGTGTAGCCGGGTGCGGCGGGCTCGATGCCGGCGACGTCCTGGTAGAGCCAGTCGTCCACGGTCCCCATGAAGGCGTGGTCGTGCGAGCGCGAGTTCGCGTTCCACTCCTCCCACATGGTCGTGGCGCCCAGACCCTCGAACCAGTAACCCCAGCCGGGGTAGGTCGGGTTGGTGGCCACCGTGTAGGCCAGATCGGCATGGCCGGCATCGGTGAGGACCGGAAGGAGCGCCTTGGTGCCGAGCGCGCCGGTGTCCAGGTGGTCGCCGCGGGCGTGGATGTCCTCGACGAGGTTGTCGATCACGGCCGGGCGGTGCTCCTTCGGGACCATGCCGAAGCTGAGGGGCAGGAGGTTCGCCGTCTGCCGGTAGCCCGCGGCCGCGTTGTCGTAATAGGCCTCCTTGTCCCGGTCGTAGAACGTGGCGTTGAAGGTGTCCTTGACCTGTACGGCGAAGGCGCCGAAGTGTCGGGCGTCCGCGTCGTGGCCCAGTGCCTTCGCCATCGTCGCCAGTCTCGTCGCGGTGAGGTAGATGTACGCGGTTCCGGAAAGCCGGGTGCCCTCCGGGGCGTTGGCGCCTTCCGGGGAGAGCCAGTCGCCGTAGCTGAAGCCGGTGTAGATGCCGCCGGTGGCGGCGATGTCGCGCTCGTAGTGCTCCAGCCAGGCCTTCATGCCGTCGTAGTTCTCGGCCACCGCCTGGGTGTCGCCGTAGTACCAGTACAGGTCCCAGGTGCCGAGTACGTAACTGGCCGACCAGATGGGGTCCTTGACCTGCTTGCCCGACTCGGTGGTGGGCACGGTGGGCCCGATCGAACCGTCGTCGTTCTGGTCGTCGCGGTGCGAGCGCATCCAGCTCTCGTAGAAGTTCTGCATGTCGAAGTTCGCGATCGCCGAGTCGGCGTACAGGAAGCCGTCGGCCGTGTAGGGCCGCTTCTCGTACATGGGCGTGTCGGTCGGGATCGAGTGCAGGTTGTTGAGGATCGTGTCGGCCTGCGCGTCCTGGTAGCGGTTGAGCAGGTCACTGGAGCTGGTGAAGTCGCCGGTGGACGCCACCGCCGTGTGGACCCGCATCCCGTCGACCGACCGGAGGGTGACCCCTTGGGGCACGACGACCTGGGCGTAGCGGAAACCGGCATAGCTGTAGCTCGGCTGGTAGTACTCCACTCCGTCGCCCTTGAGGGTGTACGAGTATTTCTGCAGACCCAGCCCGAAGGCACCGGTGTTGTCGACGGTGCCGTCCGCGCGCAGTTTCTCGCCGTAGGTGACGGTGACCGTCGCTCCGGCGGGTCCCTCGACCCCGATGCGCGCCCAGCCGGCGGTGGGGCTGCCGTAGTCGTAGACGTGCGTGCCGTCGGCCGGTGTGCCGGTGTGCTCGGCCTTCAGGTGGCCGGTCACCTTGACGGGCGGGAAGCTCTCAGAGCGGAGCGTGCCCTTCGGGCCGGCGACCGTCAGCGCGCGGCGCCAGGCGCCGTCATCGAAGCCCGGACGGTCCCAACCTGCCTGCTCAGCACGGGCGTCGTAGGTCTCGCCGAACCAGAGCGACTGCGTGGTCGTCGGCCCGTCGGACACCTTCCACGAGTCGTCACTGACCACCTGCCGGCGCGTGCCGTCGGTGTAGGTGATGTCCAGTTCCAGCTTGAGCTTGGGCTCGCCCCACCAGGACGAAGCCTTCCACTCGTCCGGGTCGGTCATCGCGTAGAAGCCGCGGCCGAGGCTGACCCCGATGGCGTTGCCGCCGGTGCGCAGCGCGTCCGTGACGTCGTACGTCGAGTACAGGACGGTCTTGTCGTACACCGTGAATCCGGGCTCGAGTTCACGGTCGCCGATGCGCCGGCCGTTCAGGTAGAGCTTGTTGTAGCCCAGGCCGGCGATGTGGGCCCGTGCCGAGGCGATGTGCTTGTCCGCGGTGAACTCGTCACGCAGCAGCGTCTCGGGCGGCGGGGGAGCCGACACCGAGCGGCCCCAAGGGCCCGCGCCGTAGCGGGCGGCCTCGCGCGCGTTCGGCCACGCCGCGTCGTCGTACCCGGGCTGCTCCCACCCGTCGGCGGCGGAGCCGCCGGCCTTCCAGTCGTCGTCGGTGACGAGGTCGGCGGGCGATCCCGTCCCCTGGAAGTGCAGGCTTGCGAGCATGCCCGCGGGCCCCTGGTTGGTGTTCGTCGCCTCGACCGCCAGCACGTTGCTGCCCGAGTGCAGGTACGGGGCGATGTCGACGACGCCGGCCGTCCTCCAGGAGTCCGCGACGGGCGGAGAACTCGCCACCTGGGTGCCGTTGACCCACAGCGTGAAACGGTCGTCCGCGGTGAGCTGCATCTCCGCCGAGCTGATCTGCGCCTGGGCGGGCACGTCGAAGGTGCGGCGCATGTAGCGCGTCCCGGCGGGAGCCGAGTCGGCCGGGTCGCCCTCGGGGTACCAGATCCAGTTCGCGTCGTCGAGCCGTAGCGCGGGCGCCTTGTCGTGCGCCCCGATCCACGTCCCGTGGAAGTCGTCCGGATCGACGAAGGCCGTCTCGAATCGTGCTTCGCCACTCCACGGCGACGCCTTTCCGGAGCCGTCCCAGACCCGTACGCGCCAGTAGTAGCGCGAACGCGATGCAAGAGCGGGGCCGTCGTAGACCACATCGAAGGACCGGGAGGATCGCACGCGCCCGCTGTCCCAGACCTTTCCCCGGCCGCCCGGGGACGTCGACACCTCGACCTCGTACGCCGCTTGACCGACGGGGGCACGACCGGCCGCGCCGTGGCCCGGGGCCACCTGCCAACTCAGCCTCGGCCGGGGGACGTCGACACCCAGGGGCTGGACCTGGTGCTCGACCTCGAGCCCGCTCACCGTGAGTGCCGGCCCGCCCACGGCCGGGTTCTGCCGGAGCTCCGGGACGGGCGCGCCCGCGGCGCTGGGCGTCGCTCCCAGGCCCCACACGGCCGCGAGTGACAGCACCAGCCCGGCAGCGATTCTTCGCTTCCTCACGCCTGCTCCCATCGAATGACGCACGGTCCGGCATGAGGCGCGAACGCGAGCCGGCTGAATGAATCGTTTCATTCATTCCGCAAGTCACTCAACCACAGGTGTCAGGACAGGGACAAGGTGTCGTCAGCGGGTCGCTCCGGCCGATGTCGTGCCCCACCCCGCGCGCGGGCGCCCCGACCCGACGGCGTCGTCAACGCTCATTGCTCCGCGAGCCGCTGACGACGGGTCGGCATCGAGGCGGCGGCCCGCGGGGTGTGCGTGTCGGCGTGGCCGTTGCCACGTGACGGGAGCGTGTGCCCCCTTCGGCCGGCGGCGTCTGCTGATGCGGCGACGGCCAGCCGACCTCCTCGGCTGCTTACGCGACCGCGCCCTTGTGGATCTCCCAGAAGCGGAAGACGGTGGACGTGTCGAGGGCCCACTCGAGGCCGTTGACGTCCGCCTTGGCGACGATGTACTGCTTGCCCTGCCACAGCGGGATCATCGGCACGTCGTCGGCGACGATGTCCTGCAGTGTCTCGAAGTCCGCGGTGGTGGAGGCGCGGTCGGCCTGGGCGGCGGTGCGGGGGATGAGTTCGCCGGTGATCCGGTGGTTCACGAAGTTGTTGGAGAGCACGTTGCCGTCACCGAAGAACGGGGCGGTGAAGTTGTCGGGGTCCGGGTAGTCGGGGACCCAGCCGCGAACGTATACGGCGTACTTGCCGGCGGCGATGTCCTTCGCGTACTGGTCGGCGTCGGTGGTCTTGACGTCGACGTCGAACAGGCCGCTGGCGTTGAGCTGCTCGGCGATCTTGTCCAGCTCGGCCACGGTGCCGGGGCCGAAGCGGATCGGGGTGGCCCACAGGGTGAAGCGGACCTTGTCCGTGATGCCGGCCTCGGTGAGCGCGGCCTTGGCGCGGGCCGTGTCGCCACCCTCGCCGTAGCGGTTGAAGAAGGCGTTGTTGTGGGCGGTGATTCCCTGCGGGACGATCGAGTACAGCGGGGTGGCGGTCCGCTGGTAGACGTCACGCATGATGGCCTGGCGGTCGATCAGGTAGGCGACGGCGCGGCGGACGGCCTTGTCGGACACCGCGGGGTCCTTGAGGTTGAAGACGAGGTGCTGGACCTCGGCTCCGGTGCCCTCGGCGACCTTGACGGTGCTGTCCGCGCCGCCGGAGCTCTTGCTCAGCGCGGCGATGTCGGCGGCGGCGAGGCCGCGGTAGGCGAGATCGACGTCGCCGCTCTCGAAGGCGCTCTTGAGGTCGCTCTCCTTCGCGTAGAACTTCATCGTCATGCCGGAGTTGTGGATCTCGTCGGTGCCCTTGTAGCGGTCGTTGACCGAGAAGACGGCCTTGTCCCCGTCGGAGTACGAGTCGAGCGTGTACCGGCCGCTGCCTATCGCCTTGCCGTCCGTGCGGAGCTTGTCCGCCGGATACTCGCGGTGGTCCACGATGGCGCCCGCGCCGGAGGCGATCTTCTTGGGGAAGGTGGCGTCGGAGTACTTCAGGTGGAAGACGACACGGTCGGCGGCGGGGGTGTCGATGGTCTTGATCGAGTCGAGGAGGACGGCGGGGCCGTTCTCGTCGTTGATCTTGAGGGTGCGCTCGAAGGAGTACTTCACGTCCTGCGAGGTGAGGTCGTCCCCGTTGCTGAACTTCAGGCCGGGGTTCAGCGTGCAGTCGAAGGTCCGGGAGTTGGAGTCCGTGAACTCGCAGCTCTTGGCGGCATCGGGTGCGGGTTCGGTGGCGCTCTTGGGGAAGCTCAGCAGGGACTGGAAGACGTTGTTGAAGACGATCCAGGAACCGACGTCGTAGCCGGCGGCGGGGTCGACCGACGTGACCTTGTCCGTGATCCCCATCGTGAGGGGCTTCCCCGTGCCACCGCCGTCGCCGTCACCGGTTCCGCAGCCGGCCACCAGAATCGTGGTGACCGTCGCGGACAGTGGGAGCGCCAGTCGCCGGACTCGATTCCTCACGGGGTTCCTCACAACATAGTCGTGCCAACGGGACGTGCATGTATGGGTCCGGCGTACCGCCCGGATCATATGAATCGATGACCATCCTGCCATGCTCGTGATGCTCGGCCGGAATGGGGTATGACCGACCCGAACAGGCAGCATGGGGTGGTTGCGGACGGAGCGGACGCGGCGGACGGCGGTGGGTCCGCGCTACCGCGCCTCGAGTCGTTAGGCTCACGGCCATGACCATTCAGCGGATGGACAACGTCGCCATCGTCGTCGACGACCTGGACGCGGCTGTCGCCTTCTTCACCGAGCTCGGCATGGAGCTGGAAGGCAAAGCGCAGATCGAAGGCCTTGTCGCGGACCGCACCGTGGGGCTCGACGGCGTCCGGAGCGACATCGCGGTGATGCGGACCCCGGACGGCCACAGCAAGCTGGAGCTGACCAAATACCACGCCCCCGCGGTATCCGACGCCGAGCCGCGGAACGCTCCGCCCAACACGCTGGGCATGCATCGCGTCATGTTCGCCGTCGACGACATCGACGACACCATCGCCCGCCTGCGCGCCCACGGCGCCGAGCTGCTCGGCGAGGTGGCGCAGTACGAGAACATCTTCCGGCTCTGCTACCTGCGCGGCCCGGCAGGCATCATCGTCGCCCTGGCCGAACAGATCGGCTGACGCGGGCCTGCCGCGCCTCGGGGGAGGGTGCCCGCAGGCGCAGGGGGCGCGATGTCGCGCCCGCGGTGAACGCGACGTGGTGCGGTGGGGCCTTCGGTCAGACGGCCTCGTCGGGCATGATCTCCCGGACCTCTTGCGCACAGCGGCACGCGGCAGCGATCTTGGCAGCCCACTTCAGCGCGTCCTCACGTGAGGGCACATCGATGATCGAGAACCCGCCGACGACCGCCTTGGTCTCCGGGTACGGGCCGTCGGTCACGGTCCCGTCGGTGGCCACGACGCTCGCCTGCTGCCTTTGCAGCCCACCACCGAAGACCCACACACCGGCGTCCTGAGCCTCACGCACCACCTCGTGCGAGGCCTTGGCCACCTCGGGGAAGTCCTCCTCGGGGAGGATCATCGCGCCGTCATCGAACGAGATCAGATACCGCGTCACACTCGACTCCCTTGGGTCCGTTGGCCGGTGGCCTTTTCGGCCGCCTCTCACCCTATGGCGAACGCCTCCCCGGGCGCAGCCGCTGCCGCGCCGGCCGACCGGGCACCTTCGCCTTGGTGAATGGGAATTCACCCGGTACGGTGAATTCCCATTCACCGACTGTTCGGCCCGTCTGGAGATGCAGTGACCCAGCCCGCCCCGATATCCGATACGACCGGTTCCGGGCCGGGCCTGGAAGGCATGGAGGGCCTGCGCCGGCGGCTGACCGTGCCGGTGCTGGCGTTCGGCGGCATCCTCATGGCCGTCATGCAGACCGTCGTCGTTCCCCTGCTGCCCGACCTGCCCCGGCTGACCGATTCCTCGGCGGGCGCCGTCTCGTGGATGGTCACGGCGACTCTTCTGTCGGGGGCTGTGCTCACTCCGGTGCTCGGCCGGGCCGGTGACATGTACGGCAAGCGCCGGGTGCTGACGGGAGCCCTGGCCCTGATGACCCTGGGCTCGGTGATGTGCGCCCTGTCCTCTCAGATCGGGGTCCTGATCGCCGCGCGGGCGCTGCAGGGTGCCGCGGCCGCGGTGGTGCCGCTGTCGATCAGTGTGCTGCGTGACGAACTGCCCCCCGAGCGGCGTGGTTCGGCGGTGGCGATGATGAGTTCCACGGTCGGTATCGGTGCCGCCCTGGGTCTGCCGCTTGCCGCGCTGGTCGTGCAGTACGCGGACTGGCACACCATGTTCTGGCTCACCAGTGCGCTGGGCGCGCTGGGTGTGGCCGGTGTCTGGTGGGCGATCGCCGACTCGCCGGACCGGGAGAGCGGCCGGTTCGACGTGGTGGGGGCACTGGGGCTGGCCGCGGGACTGATCTGCCTGCTCCTCGGCGTGTCGCAGGGCGGGCAGTGGGGGTGGGGCAGCGGCCGCGTCGTCGCCCTGTTCGTCGCGGCGGTGATCGTCCTCGGGCTGTGGTGGCTGCAGCAACTGCGTTCCGCGCAGCCGCTGGTCGACCTGCGCCTGGCGTCCCGCCCCCGGGTCGGGCTTTCCCATGTGGCCGCACTGCTCACCGGCTTCGCCTTCTACGCCAACTCGCTGGTCACCGCGCAACTGGTGCAGGCGCCCAAGGCGAGCGGTTACGGCCTCGGCCTGACCGTCTTCGAGACCGGTCTGTGCCTGCTGCCCGCGGGCCTGACCATGCTGCTGCTGTCGCCGGTCTCGGCCCGCCTCTCCGCCGCCCGCGGCCCGCGGGTCACACTGGCCCTGGGCGCGGCCGTCATCGCCTTCGGCTACGTGATACGCGTCGTGGACAGCCGTGACCTGTGGGTGATCCTGGTCGGGGCCACGGTGATCTCCAGTGGCACCACGCTGGCCTACTCGGCACTGCCCACCTTGATCCTGCGGGCCGTGCCGGCCGAGCAGAGCGCTTCGGCCAACGGCGTCAACGTGCTGATGCGCACCATCGGCCAGGCCGCGTCCAGCGCGGCGGTGGCCGCCGTACTGGTCCATCACACCAGCCTGGTCGCGGGGCTTCCGGTGCCGACGCTCCCCGGCTACCGGCTCGCCTTCGCGATGGCCGGCGCCGTCGCGGTCGTCGCGATCGCCGCCGCGCTGTCGATCCCCGGCGACCGTGCGCGGCGCGGTACCCGGCAGGCCGCCGGCCATGCGGAGAGCGCCCGCAGCGAGTCGCTGGAGGACGCGTGAGCACCGCCGCCTCTGCCCGCGGCGCCGGTTCCGCCGCGGCCGGCGGCACGGGCGGGCGCCGGGACGCGGAGGCGACCAAGGCCGCGATCCTGCGGGCCGTGCGCCACTTCCTGGCCCGCCAGCCGCACGCCGACATCACCTTGAAGGCGGTGGCCGAACGGGCGGGAGTCAGCGCACCGTTGATTCTGAAGTACTTCGGCAGCAAGGAGGCCCTGTTCGCCCAGGTGCTGTCCTTCGAGAACGACGCGGAAGCGCTTCTGGACGCGCCGCTGGACCGGCTGGGCTTCCATATGGTCCGCCACGTACTGGAGAGCCAGCGCGACCTCGGTACCGACCCGGTGCTGCGGATCGTCTTCGCACCACTGCACGGCGACTCCGGGGACGTCCTGCGCGCCAACTTCCGCGCGCAGGTGACCGAACGCCTCGTCCGCCGCCTGCCCGGCCTCTACGCCGGGCTGCGCGCGGAACTCGCCCTGGGCGCGCTGCTCGGCTTCGGCGTCATGTACGGCATCGCGCGGGGGCCGGCGGTCCGGGAGGCCGACGCCGACGAGGTCGTCGCGCGGTACGGGGCCCTGGTGCAGTCCCAGTTGACACCCGGCGCCGGGTGAGGCCGGGCCACGCCTGGCCTCCGGGCGTATCACCGGTTCGGCCGGGATACCATCCGCCTGTGTCGACGGTCTGCCTTCTTGGTGTCGGGCGCATGGGTGGACCCATGTGCGGCAATCTCGTTCGTGCGGGACACGAGGTGCGGGCCTTCGACGTCCTGCCCGAACGCCGGGAAGCGGTCCTGTCGAGCGGGGCCCAGTGGCCCGGTTCCGCCGTGGCCGCCGCGCGGGGGGCCGATGTCCTTCTGACCGTCCTGCCCGGACCGGCCGAGGTCGCGGAGGCGATCGACGACAGTGTGCTGGAGGCACTGGCGCCGGGGGCCGTCTGGATCGACATGAGCAGCAACACGCCGTCAGCGGCGGCTCCTTGCCGGGAGCGGGCCGCCGCTCATGGAGTCGGCTTTCTCGAGGCGCCCATCGGCGGCTCCCCAGGGGACGCCGCCGCGGGACGGCTGCGGCTGTTCGTCGGTGGTGAGGCCGCCCTTCTGGACCGTCATCGCACGGTGTTGTCCGCGGTCGCCGACCGCGTCACCCACCTCGGTGGATTCGGCACCGGTTACACCGCCAAACTGCTGGTGAACCTCCTGTGGTTCGGCCAGGCGGCGGCCACCGCCGAGGCGCTTCTGCTGGGCGATCGTGCCGGCATCGACCTGGGCGTGCTCACCGAGGTCCTGGCCGAGAGCCCGGCCTCGACCGCGTTCATCCGGCGGGATCTGCCCGCCCTTCTCGCCGGTGACTATCTCGCCAGCTTCGGCTTGGACCACATCCGTGACCAACTCGCCGCGGTGACGGCCCTGGCGGCCCAGTTCGGTACGCCGCACGCCATCGCCGACACCGTTCGCCGCCTCCACGAGGAGGCACTTGAACACTACGGTCCAGCCGACGGCGAACTGCTCGCGGTGGCGCTGCTCGAAGCGAAGGCCGGGACGCTGCTGCGCCACCCGGTTCAGCCTCCTGTGTGACGTCCCCCTTCCTGGCGCTCGGGCGAGCGGAACCGTTTCACCGGGCGCCGTGTCTTCCTTCGCGGAAGGTGGTTCCACGCCGCGGGACCACGGGTGAAGGGGGATGGCCATGGGGCACGTACGCGAGGGGGCACGGTTAGGGGTATGGGCCGTCGGCGGGGTCATCGGCCTGGCGGTGCTGTACGTCATCGGGGTGTTCGCCTTCGGTGGCGCGGGGTGGATCACCGCACCGTTCCGCGGAGAGGCGGACAAGCGCGAGAACACCGTCGCCTCGGGCGAGTTCCGGCAGACCACGTACGAGGAGTTCTTCGATCTGTGCGAGGCCGTGCAGAACGCCGAAGGGACGATCCAGGTGCTCCAGGAGGAGCGGAAGACCGCTTCGGAGACCCGCGCGACGCAGATCGACCAGTCGGTCACCGCGCTGAAGGCCACGCGGATCGAGTCGGTCAACGCCTACAACTCGAAGGCCGCCCAGGAGCACCGAGCGCCCTTCCGCGACAAGGATCTGCCGTACCGGCTGGATGTCACCGCCGAGCGCACGACGTGCGCCAACTGATCCCCATCTCATCCCGGGAAGAGGGCAGCACCGCATGAAGAAGTTCGCACGCATGGCCCTGGCCACCTTCGTCGCGCTCGTCGTGGGCCTCGCCCTGGCGTCCTGCACCGAGTCCAGCCAGGACAAGGAGAACAAGGCCAAGCAGGACAACTACGACCACCTCGTGGCCGAGCAGCCGGCGGGCCGCATGGAGTACTCGCCGACCCGCGAGGCGATCAACCAGTGGATCAAGACGTGGGGGAAGCGGGGCAAACTCTCGTACGTCTACATCCAGAACGCCAAGGGCGAGTACGGGTACTTCATCATGAAGGGCCTGCCGGTGCCGCGCTGCAAGATGCTCACTCCGACGGAGCGGGTGGAGTCCTCCTCCGACGGCATCGCGGTCCTCGCGCAGCCCGGTATGGACGGCACGTACACGTCGGGTTCCACGTGCAACGCCTACTACGGTTTCGACGCCACGACGGGCGCGTACATGGAGTTCACGGTCGGCACGAACCAGTCGTTCTTCCTGTTCGACAAGCCCATGACGATGCCGGAGTACGCCAGCGCCAAGCAGTTGGGTCCGTCCTCGGTGAAGGACGTCGAGCAGCAATCCTGAGCGGCTGTGGTGCGGCCTGTCGCGGGGCGCGTAGCGCGGATGAGTAGTCGTACTCATGCGTTCACGCAAAGCTCTTGCGATTCTGGGCGCATGACGGACCTCACCGTTCCTGCCCGGCGTGCCCGGCCCGCCGTGCCGGCCGCTGCCTTCACGCTTGCGCTCGTGGTGTTGGTGGTCTCCGGAATTCATCCTCGCGACCGTGGTACGTGGGTGCTGGAGACATTCTGGATCATGATCGGCCTGCCGTTGGCGGTTGTCCTGCGGCGGCGGTTCCCGCTGTCCGGACTGCTGTGCGTCCTGCTGGCCGTGCACGCCGTGGTCTTGTCGGTGGGCGGTCATTACACCTACGCCCAGGTGCCGTTGGGGGATTGGCTGCGCGACGGCCTGGGCCTGTCGCGTAACCCGTACGACCGGATCGGCCACTTGATGCAGGGCTTCGTGCCGGCCGTGCTGGTCCGCGAGATCCTCGCCCGTACCTCCCCGCTGCGCGGCAGCCGGTGGCTCGCGCCGCTCACCGTCTGCGCCTGCATGGCGTTCAGCGCATTCTTCGAACTGCTGGAATGGTGGGCGTCGTTGATCGGCGGTGACGCCGCGGACGCGTTCCTGGCCACCCAGGGGGACGTCTGGGACACCCAGTGGGACATGTTCTGCGCGCTCGTCGGCGCGGTGCTGTCGCTGCTGTTGCTGAGCAGGGTGCACGACCGCCAGTTGGACGGCCTGGCGGTGCGCGGAACCGGGGGCCGGGCCGGGGGAGTGTGACCGGCCGCCGACGCCGCGCGGCGTGCACCGCGCGGCCGGGACCCGCCGAATGCCTACCCGCGGTAGCTCTCCAGCAGCCGCAGCCAGACCTCGCTGATCGTCGGGAAGGCGGGGACGGCATGCCAGAGGCGTTCGATCGGCACCTCGCTGGTGACCGCGATCGTCGCCGAGTGCAACAGCTCCGCGACGCCCGGGCCCACGAAGGTGACACCGGCCACGGTGCCGCGGTCGGTGTCGACCAGCATGCGCGCCTTGCCGCGGTAGCCCATCGCGTACTGGAACGCGCCCGCGACCCTGGCGAGGTCGTAGTCCACCACCTTGACCGTGCGTCCGGTGCGCTCCGCCTCCTGCGTGGTCAAGCCGACGGCTGCGACCTCGGGGTCGGTGAAGATCACCTGTGGTACGGCTTCGGTGTCCGCGGTCGCGACGTGCGCCCCCCATCTGCCGTCGTCCAGTGGTTCCCCGTGCGCACGCGCCGCGATCGCCCCGCCCGCGATCCGGGCCTGGTACTTGCCCTGGTGGGTGAGAAGTGCGCGATGGTTGACGTCGCCGACCGCGTAGAGCCATCCGTCGATGACGTCGCCGACCCGGAAGGTGTCGTCGACGGTGAGCCAGTCGCCGGGTGGAAGACCGATGGTCTCCAGGCCGATGTCGCCGGTGCTGGGGGTCCTGCCGGTCGCGAAAAGGACCTCGTCGGCGGTCAGTTGCCCGCCGTCGGCCAGTGTGACGCGTGCCGCCCCGCCGGCTCCCTCGTCGCGCGCCACGGACACGATGGAGGCTCCGAACCGCAGGTCGACACCTGCCTCCTGCAACGCGTCCGCGACCATCTCCCCGGCAAAGGGCTCCATCCGGGAGAGCAGCCCGCTGCCCCGGACCACCATCGTCACCTGGGCACCGAGCCCTCTCCAGGCGGTGGCCATCTCGACGGCCACCACGCCGCCGCCGACGACGACGAGGCTGCCGGGTACCTCTTCGGCCGCCGTTGCCTCGCGGTTGGTCCAGGGCCGGATGTCCTCCACACCGGGCAGGTCCGGCATCGCCGGTCCGGTGCCGGTGCAGACGGCCACGGCGTGCCGGGCACCGAGCCGCACGGTGCCACCGTTGGGGGTGCTCACCACGACTCGGCGGGGGCCGTCGAGGCGACCGTGCCCGCGCACGAGGTCGACCGAGACGGACGCCAGCCACTCCACCTGATCGTCGTCCCGCCAGTGCTGGACGATGTCATCGCGGTGGGCGAGGACGGCGGCCACGTCCAGCGGCCTGTCCACCGCCCGCCGCAGTCCCGGCACCCGGAGAGCGTCTGCACGTCCCAGCACCGGTCGCAGCAGTGCCTTGCTCGGCTCGCACGCCCAGTACGAACACTCGCCGCCGAGAAGCTCACGCTCCACGATGACGGTGCTGAGTCCGGCGGCCCGGGTTCGCTCGGCCACGTTCTCGCCCACGGGACCCGCGCCGATGACGACGACGTCGTAGGTGCGGTCGGTGTCGTTCACGGCGATTCCTGTGCCTCTCTCAGGCCCCGCGTTGCCCGCGTCCCGGGGCCCCCGTCGGCGACACGCTCACGCGCGTCATCGGGCCGTCACCGTCTCATCGGCCGGGCTGGCGTTCCGTGATCTCCTGGAGCACCCAGCCGTTTCCGTCCGGGTCGCTGAAGGTGGCGTAGGAGGCGTAGGAAGTGCGATCGGGCTCGGGGCCGGCGATCCGCTCCTGGCCCGCACCCTGGTGGATGGCGTCTCCGTCCTCGTGTCCGTGGTGGAGGAGCCCTCCGGCGTCGTGGAACACCTCGCTGACCTCGATGCCCCGCCCGATGAGTTCCGCGCGTGCCTGCTCGACGTCCGAGACGATGAGGTAGAGGCCTTGGGCCGTGCCGGGGGCGGTGGAGATCATGCCCTTGCCGAAGAGGATCGAGCACTGTGATCCGGGCGGCGTGAAGTGCAACAACCGATAGTCGTCGCTGAACGTGTTGTCGACGTCCAAGCGGAATCCCGCGGCCTCGTAGAAGGTCTTGGCCCGGTCGACGTCGGAGACGGGCAGCACGATGGCTTCGAGCTTCAGATCCATCTCTTTCACCTTCATGGAAGAGAATTCCGGAAGATACAGGAGAACGGTCTTTGTCGGACGATGTCACCGCGCGATGTCACCGGCGACAGCCGGCTGGGCGGCGGGGAAGGCCCGGATCAGGCACCGCAAACGGTGGGGGTGCCTGGTGAGTGCGCCCAGGCATGCCTTGTCAGTGTGCCTCGCGGGTGGTCCGTGCGCACTTCGAGGAGGATCCCCGTTCGCGGTGCGACCGGACGCACGCAGCCCGGCTGGTACCGGCTGTGCAGCCCTCCCTCAGGGCGTACCGCCCGCCGCCAGCCGCATCAGCGGCGTGTCGAAGTCGATGTCGTCGACGGACTGCTGGGCCCGGGTGGCGTTGCCGCCGAAGCTGTGCTGGTACGCGGAC
Source organism: Streptomyces sp. NPDC058691 (assembly GCF_042714775.1). NCBI lineage: Bacteria > Bacillati > Actinomycetota > Actinomycetes > Kitasatosporales > Streptomycetaceae > Streptomyces > Streptomyces sp. NPDC058691. The sequence continues at coordinate 55,729 of NZ_JBHXSO010000049.1, forward strand.
CACGCCTGGTCGGCGATCGCCTCGCCGACCCCGCTCGCCATGAGGGCGGCGAGTTCGGTCGCCGCGCGGCCGATCCGCTCACCGAGAGCGGGCGAACTCCAGTCCTCGGGCGCGGCGAAGACCGACGTCGGAGCCGTCAGGGCGCGCAGGTAGGCGAACATGGGGCGGGCCTGGTCCTCGACCACCAGCGCGTGGCGGGAGCTGCCGGCGGTGGCACCCAGCAGGACGGGCTTGGCGACGACGAGATCGGTGTCGAGAACGTCGAAGAACGACTTGAACAGTCCGCTGACGCCCGCGGTGTAGACCGGGGTCACGGCGATCACGCCGTCCGCGGCGGCGAGTTGACCGATCGCGGCCCGAAGACGCTCGCCGGGGGTGCCGGAGACGATCGCCTGGGCGATCTCGACGGCGAGCGGCGCGAGTTCGACGACGTTGCCGACGGCTGCGCGTTCGCGTGCCCGCAGCGCGTCGAGGGTCTTCTGGGCGACGCGGTCGGCCAGCAGCCGTGAGGAGGAGGGGTCGCCGGTGCCCGCACTGACGACGACGAGGTGCAGCGGCTCGGCGTCCGGGTGTGTGCTGTCGTTCATGGCTCAGCCGATCAGGGGGAAGCGGGCGGTGACGGCGCGGTCGCTGTCCTGGTAGGGCGAGGTGCCGGTGACGTTGTCGCCGCGGTTGGGGTTGGGGCGCGGCCGGCGGGGCTCGGCGTCCCCGTACTTGGCCTTGACCCGGCTCGCGTGGGTGGGGGTCTCCGGCACGCCGGGGGCGCGCAGCGCCGCCATCTCCTTACGGAGGACGGGGACGACCTCGGTACCCAGGAGCTCGATCTGCTCCAGGGCGGCTTCGACGGGCAGGCCCATGCCGTCCACGTTCCACAACTGACGCTGGTAGTCGCCGAAGCGCTCCCTGAACTCCATGGTCTTGTCGATGATCTGCTGCGGACTGCCCACCGACAGCGGGGTGGTGCTCATGTAGTCCTCCAGCCGGTGGCCGGTGAACATCGGGAAGCCGTTGAAGTAGGGGCGGAACGACTCGATCGCGTCCTGCGAGCGCTTGGCGATGTGCGCCTGGCCGCCGAGCCCCACGATCGCCTGCTCCGGTGTGCCGTGCCCGTAGTGCGCGTAGCGCTGCCGGTACAGGGCCACGAGTCGCTCGAAGTGCCCGTACGGGGCGAGGATGTTGTTGGCGAAGAAGCCGTTGCCGTAGAAGGCGGCCTGCTCGGCGATCTCGGGGGTGCGGATCGACCCGTGCCAGACGAAGGGCGGGACGTCGTCGAGCGGGCGCGGTGTCGAGGTGAACCCCTGCAGCGCGGTGCGGAAGGTCCCCTCCCAGTCGACGACGTCCTCCCGCCACAGCCGGTGGAGCAGGTTGTAGCTCTCCAGCGCGATCTCCAGACCCTTGCGGATGTCCTGGCCGAACCACGGGTAGACCGGGACGGTGTTGCCACGCCCGAGCACCAGGTCGACCCGGCCCTTGGCGAGGTGCTGGAGCATCGCGTACTCCTCGGCGATGCGCACCGGGTCGTTGGTCGTGATGAGGGTGACGGACGTGCTGAGCGTGATCCGCTTCGTGAGGGCCGCGATGTGGCCCAGCATCGTGGTGGGCGAGGAGGGGATGAACGGCGGGTTGTGGTGCTCGCCGATGGCGAAGACGTCGAGGCCCACCTCATCCGCGCGCACGGCGGTCCGCACGACCGTGTCGATGCGCTCCGCCTCGCTGGGCGTGCGGCCGGTCGTCGGGTCGCGGGTGACGTCACCGACGCCGAAGATGCCGAATTCCATGATGATCCGTCGTTCCTGAAGGGTGGGGCGAAAGCGGCTTCGACTTGAAGCTTCAACTGCACTCTAAGCCTGATTGGCTTGAATCTTCAAGTTCTTCTTGGCTCGTACCGCATGGCGACTGCCGACGCTTGGCAGCTGCGGACTCGAGGACCACGTGAACGCGAACGTCCAGGCGGGTGGTGCGGCGGTTACTCCGCGGAGTGGCCGGGAGCCCTCTCGCGGACCGCCACCGGGGTTTCCGCGGTCCGGAGGAGCGCTGCGACCAACTCGTCCAGGTCGGCGCCCAGGGGGGTGTCGCAGTCCCAGACGGCTTCGTAGGCGATCTCGACGGGCGCCCCGGCCTGGAGGAGGGGGCGACAGCTGGTGTGCTCGTGCGTGATCTTGGATTGGGGCAGCAGGGCCGCTCCCAGGCCGATGGCCGCCCACTCGTCCACTGCCCGGAAGCTGGCGGCTTCGCCGGGGTAGGTGTTCAGGGGCAGGTGGTTGTCGCGGAAGAGTTCCGTGGTGAAGGTGGTGAGCCCGCAGGTGCTGGGGCCGAGGATGTAGGCGGCATCCGCTGCGGCTTTGAGCTCCACGGGATCGTTGTCCCCTGAAGCGGCGGGGTCGATCACGACCACCGGCTCCCGGGCGATCACCCGGTGCCGGAGCGTGGGCATGCCGGGCGCGGCGGGGACGAGGATGATGTCCAGCCGGCCCGCCTCCAAGTCCCTGCTCAGAGGTTCCAGGTCCGCTTCCCGCAGGACGAGGTCGTGTGGACGCTCCAGGGTTCGGGCGGCTTGGAATGCCTGGGCGACCAGGTCGGCCCCGATCAGGGGTGACACGCCCATGCGGATCGTTTCGGCAACGGGGCGGGCCAGCCGCCGGCTCTCGGCGGCAAGTGTGTCGAGGGAGCCGAGGACGTTGTCGATCAGGGGCAGGATCCGTGCGCCGTGTGCGGTGGGGCGCACCCCGCGGGGTGAGCGGTCGAAGAGCTTGACGCCGAGTTCCTCCTCCAGTCGGGCGACGCCGTTGGACAGGGCCGGCTGTGTCACGCCGTAGGCCCGTGCGGCGGCGCTGAAGGACTGGGTCCGGGAGATGGCCTGGATATAGCGCAGGGTCTCGATGTTCACGATTACGATTATCCCCTCTGCGCTATAAGCGCACGTTATACCCGCATTCATCCTGATCCTCTACCGGCACCCCGTGAATCGTCCTACAGTCTGAACCGTCCCCGGGGTGCTCGAGACCGGCCACAGCGGTGGGCGCCACCTCAGGCCAACCCCCCGCGGTTCTGCCGCGCTTCCCCATTCCTGCCGTCCTCAGCGGTGGCCCTGCGCGCCGTCCTCAGCCGCAGCCATGTAGGTCTATTTTGTCGTGAAGTAAACCCATATGAGCGACTACGGCCCCGCACAGAACACGCACTAAAAAGGAGCACGTCATGTCCAGCAACACCCTCGACTTCACCGGACAGAAGGTCGTCGTCATCGGCGGCACCAGCGGTATGGGGCTGGCCTCCGCGCGCCAGGTTCTGGAGGGCGGCGGCAGCGCCGTCGTCACCGGCCGGTCCGAGAAGAGCGCCGCAGCGGCGGTGGCCGAACTGTCCGGTTCCGGTTCCGGGGACGTCGTCGGCCTGGCCGCCGACCTCTCCGATGAGGCCGCCGTGGACCGCCTGCGCGCCGAACTGACCGAACAGCACGCCGACGCCACCCTCCTGGTCAACGCCGCCGGCATCTTCGAACCGAAGACCTTCCTGGAGCACACCCCGCAGGACTACGACAGCTACCAGGCCATCACCCGGGCCTTCTACTTCATCACCCAGACCATCGCCGCCAACATGATCGCCCGCGGCAACAAGGGCGCCATCGTCAACATCGGCGGCATGCTGGCCCACCAGGCGATGGCCGCCACCCCGTCCTCGGCATACTCCGTGGCCAAGGCCGGCCTGCACTCCCTCACCCAGCACCTGGCCATGGAACTCGCCCCGTACGGCATCCGCGTCAACACCGTGGCCCCCGCCGTGGTGCGCACCCCGATCTACGAGGCCTTCATCCCCAAGGACGAGATCCCCGCCATGCTCGACGCGCTCAACAGCTTCCACCCCCTCGGCCGCGTCGGAACCCCCGAGGACGTCGCCCCCACCGTGGCCTTCCTCCTGTCCGGCCAAGCCGACTGGGTCACCGGTGCCACCTGGGACGTCGACGGCGGCGTCAGGGCCGGCCGCAACAAGTACTGACCGGCCGCCGCCCCTGTCCCGTACCCACCCAGCCGACAGCACCAGGAGCGCATCGTGTCCTACCACGAGCACACCGACCACCAGTACGCCAAGCACATACGCGCCGGCGCCCCGGAAGCCTTCAAGGCGTTCATGGCCTGGGACACCCAGGTCCTGCGCGGCAGCGACAAAGTCATCCCGCCCAAGTACACCGAGCTCATGGCGGTCGCCGTCGCCCTGACCACGCAGTGCGCCTACTGCATCGAGGCGCACACCAAGGCCGCCCACGCCGCGGGCGCCACCCAGCAGGAAGTCGCCGAGACCATCATGATCGCCGCGGCGCTGCGTGCGGGCGGCGGCTACGCGCACGGCTTCATGGCGATGAAGTTCTTCGACCAGGCCGACAACGGCGACGTTCGGTGACCTGACACGACGGCCGCCGCCGGGCGTAGCGCTCCTGCGCC